>JBDRKY010000071.1:0-2361 GCA_043813525.1 Candidatus Woesearchaeota archaeon | reverse complement strand
TGCTAGAGATACTTTAGTTAAAATAGGTAAGCCAGCAATTCCAGCATTGATCACAGCATTACAAAATAAAAATAAACAAATAAAGTTAGTTGCAATTAATATATTAGGTCAAATTGGAGGCAGAGAAGAAGTTGAGCCTTTGCTTAAGTTAACAGAAGGCATTATCAAAGGATATGAACAGAAAGCAGCACAGAATGCAGTTGACCAGATACAAGCAAGATTAGGTAATGTAGGATCTGGAGCATTAAGTATTATAGATGTTGAAGTTGGTGCATTAAGTGTTGCAGATGAGTTTCCAATTGAAACCCCTGAAGATACACCAACACCTGTATCTGTTGTTGCCTATGATTTCCAAGAGATAAGAAGTATTTTGACAAGAATTAATGATGAATCAAATCATATAAATATAAGAAGTACTGATTTAGCTGTTAACCTTGATAAATTGATTGATGGATTAAGATATGTTGATATTGCAGATGAAATTATTGAAGCATTAGTGAGATTTAATTCTGAATTGATAGAACAGAAAGATGAAGATATCCTTTCTTATGTTATGATGCATGAATTAGATGTTCAGGAAGATAAAAGAATTTTAAGAATTATAGAAAGAATATTAACACCAGAATGGGGCAATAATCAGCACAAGGCAAATGTTCTTGCATTACTATCTAATCTTAAGATAAGACATGCACATTTTGAATTGTATAATATATTAAATAATTATATTCAAAGAGAAACATGGGATTCAAAAGCAACTATGCAGGAAAAAGATATGTATCTTAGAACTTTAACAGCAAATGCTATGGGCAATCTGTTCAGTGTGATGGCAGAAGTTGGTTTAGCAAATGGAATTATGACTCCAAAAAATATCAAAGATGAACGTGATAGATTAAAAGGAATTCCATCTGATACAGAGAAAGGAATAGCAGGTAAAAAAGGAGTGTTTGATACCCAGCAGTTTGAATTGTTTGATACAAGATCAGGAATAACTGCAATTGTTGAAGGATTTAGTGAGGAAGAATTATTTGGTATTGTTGATGTAACACCTGCTGATTTAACAGCACCTGCTGATTTAACAGCACCTGCTGATTTAGAAGATGATACAGAAACTTCAACAATAACACAAACACCAAAAGCACCATTAGATATGGGCGCCACAATCTTATCAACAAGGACAACAGCAGAACAATTGTTAATTATTGCTTTAGGCGATGACACAGCTAATCTATTGTATGATATTGATGAATCTGCAGGGATTAATCTGATGGATGATATTACAAGAGCTCTTGTTGAGACAGCTATATCAGAAGAGATTGAATTAGATGATGAAGGAGAAATAACAAGAATAATCAGTCCTGATGAAAGAGGTGCAATGTTAAAGGCAAGGATAAATACAATAATCAATGCTATTGATACAGATCTTCTTGATGTTGTGGCTTCTGAAAGGCTAATCCTTGAAGATTCTGCTGCTGATAAACAAACTATTTCTGATAAACAACTTCTTTCTGATAAGCAATTGCTTGCTGATTCTATCTTTGAAAAACTTCTGCCTTTACAGTATGAGATATCAAATGAAGTGTCAAGATTAGGCATGATCAATGATGAATTGCTAAGAGATATATTGTATGAGCTGATAGAGAAAGAAAAATCTGAAGCAGAGCAAAAAGCATCAAGGACTTTTTCAGAGCAATTAAAAGATACAGAGATATTTGTTGCAGAAAGAGGTATAGGATTGATACTGCCAAGCTCAGTCAGAGCAGCCATGACAACAAGTTCAGCCAAAAGAACTATAACAGCACAATCACCAGCTTTAATCAGCGCTGTCTTATTATCCACATTAACATTAGGCGCAGGCATAACAGCTGGTCTTGGTCTGTTGGGGCTTGCAGGATATGGATTGTATAAAGGTTATCAATATGGAAAAAGCAAAGGATGGTTTGGAAAAGCAAGTGGATGGTTTGAGAAAGGGAAAGCAATAGAGATTGAATCACAAGCACCTGAAGCAGGATCAGAAACAGAACAATCTGCACTCCATGAAACAATACTTATTCCTAAAATACCTATAGATAAAATAACAGATAAACCAATAGAAAAACCAACAAGTGAAGCAGAACATATAGAATTAGCAGCTTTAGCAAGATCAATCCTTAGAAAAGACATCATATATCCTACTTCACCAAAAGAAACAGATGTCACAGAGCCTGCACCAGTTATGGTTGGGATATCATTGTTTGATGTTGGAATTGAAATAATCAATGATGGTCTGGCAAATAATGATATTAAAGTCATCAAAGGAGGGATAGATATTCTTATCAATTATCTAAACAAAGGAAAGACAAACAGGCAGGAAGCATTTGATTA
>JBDRKY010000070.1:0-4981 GCA_043813525.1 Candidatus Woesearchaeota archaeon | reverse complement strand
TAAAAAGTTTTCTATTAAAAAAACATTCACATCTTCAATATCTTATTTAATAATTTCTCTTTGCCTTTCCAGTCTAAAACTTCTTTCAGAACTTCTGATAATCTTGTTACAGGAATTATTTTTATATTGTTTACTTTGTCTGACGGTAAAATAATATCTCTAAGGTTGGATTTAGGAACAATCACATATTCTATACCTGCCTCAATTGCTGCCTCTACTTTTGCTGATAGGCCGCCTATTGGCAGAACATCTCCTCTCACACTCAAACTGCCTGTCATTGCATAATTCTGTTTTACTGGAATATTCTTCAATGCTGAAATCACTGAAGTTGCAACAGCAATAGACGCTGAATCTCCCTCAACACCTTCATATGTCTGCAAAAACTGGACATAAAGATCATATTTCTCCTTGATATCATCTCCAAAATATTTTTTGATGATGGCAGTGACATTCTTGACTGCTTCTTTTGCAATCTCACCAAGCTTGCCTGTTGCAACAATCTCTCTTTCTTTGCCTCCAGGAGTAACTTCTGATTCAATAGGAAGAATAATGCCTGAAAAAGCACCTTCGCCGCCAATGACTGCCAAACCATTTACCCTGCCAACATGTTTGCCTGTGACCCTTATCACTTCATATTCTTTCTTTCTTTCAATATATTTATCAGCTAACTGCTGCTCTAATGTACGGGCTATCTTCTTTGCACCAATAATATGCTGTTTTGTGACTAAAGCTGATTTGTTTTCCAAGGCATAATCACCAGCAGCCCTGATCAAACCGCCTAATTCTCTCAATCTCAATGTAAGATGATCTTTTCTATTAGCTCTTCGTCTTGCTTCCTCAATAATCTCAATCACACCATCCTTAGCAAAATGAGGTATCTTACCATCTTTCGTAACTTCCTGCGCAATAAACCTTGCAATATTCAGCCTATTAGTTGCATTATCAACAATAGTATCTTTCATATACACTTCATAACCATAACCTCTTATTCTGGATCTCAGAGCAGGATGCATATTTTTAATTGTTTCAAGATTTCCAGCAGCAACTAAAATAAATTTACAAGGGACTGGCTCTGTCCTGACCATAGCGCCTGCTGATCTTTCAGACTGGCCAGTTATAGAATATTTGCCTTCCTGCAATGCTGTTAAAAGCTCCTGCTGTGTATGAGGCTGTAATGTAGCAATCTCATCTATAAATAATACACCCAGATGTGCCTTATGAATCATACCTGCAACTACTCTTTCATTTGGCGGTGTGCCAAGACCACCTGAGTTAGAACAAAGAATTCCATTGACAATGACATTGCCAGAGCTAGTTGTAACATTATACAATCTACCTTTATAGTTGATTTTTTCAACCTTTGTTATTGTTTGTTTAGTGAGTTTCATTTTTTCTTTGTTCTTTTTGTTTTACATATTCAATTAAATTATGCTTCAAGTGATTCTTCTTTTGTCCCAAAATGATTCAATAATAAATATAATGAATTAGGATTTAGATTTAAAAGTCTCATTGCATGTTCTGCTCCATAACCTCTGTTAATCAGTTCATTATATTTGTTTTTCTTTAACATTGCCCATTTACCTAAAGCTTTATATAATCTCTCTACCTTGTACTTACAATAATTTATCTTAATATTCATCATAAAATATAATACATTATCAAACCTTTTATCAATCTGGAGTCTAAAAATAGTAGACTTATCATGTAACTTTCTTTGATAAATTGATGTACATAAAACATTCTTTTTCATTAAATAAGAAGAAATCTTACAAAGAAAATCATATATATTCTCTTCAAATTTTGGTTTTGCTGTAATACCTATCTCTAAACATGTTAAATGATTTCCTTTTTTATGTATTATTGGTGTACCAAGTTCTCCTCCTAAAAAAGATCCAAAAAATTCATCTTCTAATCTTTCAATTAATGACAACCATTTAGGGATTTTCATTAACATCTTTGTTTTATTACCTTTAGGGGCACCTAAAGCAACAAAAAATCTTATAATATTCCTATTAGTATTTTGATAACACCAAGAATGGCCATATTCTCCACCTTCAATGATTCTTGAATTTTCATTTTTACTTAAATTGAATAAAAGCTCTAAATCATTTCCAAATTCTTGCACAGCTTCTTTTTCTGAGCTTGACAAAAAGATTCCATTAAGATTTTCAAATATTCCACCATCGCCAAAAGTTGCACCTAAAACTTTTGCAATCAATGACAGTTTTTGATTGTTTATTTTTAATGGCAATAATCCTCTTTCTTTTAACCAATCTGCTGTCTGAATTGGAACTGGAATATGCTTTTTAGCATGCCACCATCTTGTTTTTTCAATATTTTGGTTCATTGCTTTTGCAATTCTTTTATAACCCCATGTTGGATTTTTTTCTTTGAAGCTTAAATATTGATAATAAAGTCTGCATTGTTCTTGTTGCCTTTCATCATAAGTATTGATTATGTCTTGTTCATCTATGATTATATCTTCTGCTTTTGAAACAACTTCATCATATTCTTTGATATCTTGTGCTTCAACATAAGCAATTTTGCCTTGCTTCCAAACAGCTATTTTATGTTCTGGAGTGACAATAAGTTCTTTGTTTTCTGAAGTTGTTAATTTTATCATCTCACCATTATGATCATATCTGTTGGATGATAAAACTTCAACTGGAGAAACAGAATCATTTATTTCACCTAAAATAGAAAGCTCATCTTTTGGAAGAAAGATTGCTTCATAGTTTTTTTCTTCTTTCTTCAAAATTTCATAATTTTTATTTTTGAAAGCACCATCAATTAACTTATGCATAGTAACATCTTTTAATCCATTTTTCCTGCCTACAATAGATATTTTGTTACCACCCTCCAGTGATTGAAAAGGATCATGAAGCACATCCCCTAACAAAGCTCCTGCATGCGCACCTGTTGCATCATAAAAAGGCACCTGCTCTTTCTTGAAATTATCAACTATAAGTTTTGGTCCTGGACCATTCTTTGCCATTGACATCCTTTTTCCAAAATTGATGAACATGACAAATGCAACCAAAAAAAACATACCACCAATGAAAAATGCAGTGAACATTATCGCAGCTGCTGTCGGACCAAGCTTCTGCTCATAGATCTTAAGAATCCACCAAGGAGCAACCATTGAGATGATTGCAATTACAAACATCAGAAAATTCTGATTCTTAAACATCCTCGTGCCATCAATCTTTGACTTAATAACCTCTTCTCTTCCAACACCTGCATGGACTGTCCTGATAAGAGGCTTGTTATCATCATTAGGGTTAGGATAAGCAATAACATCAACTAATTTCTCTTTAGGAAGAAGCTCTGCCAATGCCAAGCCTAACATCGACTTTCCTGTGCCAGGCTCACCAATAAGCAGGACATGCCTTCTTTGAGATGCTGCTTTTTTCATCACTTCAACAGCATCTTCCTGACCAACAACTTGACCAATTATCTTTTTAGATATGTTAATTTCTTTTGTAGACTTAAAATTAAATTCATCTGAGATATCATGAGAGTTATCCTGCTTAATTTCCGAAGATTTAACTTTAGGCATATCCTATCCAGCTGTTTACTTATTTATATAAGTTGTGGTAATAAACTAAATTTGTTATTAATATATAGTAACTTTATAGATAGATTATTAGCTGATTAAATTTAAAGCAAAAGATTTATATATTAATTGAGCATGCACAATTATAATAGTTAAAATGATATTTATTTTGTTGGAGGCATAAAAATGGTGAGGAGATTTATAGAAAAATTCAAGCAGTCTTTTGGTACTAATGAGCCAGATATTGATGAAGTAGAAGATGAATATGTAGAGCTTGATGTTCTTGGTGAAGCACAGGAAAGCAAATCTAAAGTGATTGTTAGGCCTTATGTTATAAATGATTTCTCAGACATTAAAAACATACTTGATACATTAAGGATTGGACATACAATAGCATTGATCAATATCAAGCCATTGAAAAATAAGGATCTGGTTGAGCTGAAAAGAGCAATCAACAAGCTGAAGAAGACATGCGATGCAATCAATGGAGACATCGCTGGTTTTGGCGATGATTATCTTGTTGTAACACCAAGCTTTGCAAAGATTCACAGGACAAAAGATATGGAACCTGTAAGAGAAGAATAAATCTTTATGTTATCATTATTTCTTTCTATTTTTCCGTAAACAGTGACAATTTTACAGCATATTCTAACAAAAAAATATTTAAACAGAAAGAGATTTGTGAAAAAACATGGATGAAAAGAAAACATTAGAAGAATCAGAAAACAATAAAATAACAATTCAAGCCAGTGAAACTGACAAGATGGATATACTTGAGAACCAGAAATGCCCAATGTGTCTGAAGAATACACTAACATTGATGGAAAGCGAAAAAGATATCCCTTATTTTGGACAGGTCTTTCTGTTTTCTATGTCATGCACAAATAAAGAATGCAATTATCATAAAGCAGATATCGAATCAGCTGAACAGCATGATGGATGCAAATACACAATTGATGTCAAGACAGAAGATGATCTCAATATAAGGGTTGTTAAAAGTGCTGAAGCAACAGTCAAGATTCCAAGAATAATGACTATTGAGTCTGGACCTGCATCAAACGGATATGTTACAAATATTGAAGGCATCCTCAACAGAGTGAAAGTGATGCTGGAAAAAGCAAGAGATGATGCAGAAGAAAAAGAAGACAGGAAAAAAGCAAAGAATATGCTGAAAAAAGTGCAGGATGCATTATGGGGAAGAGGAGAAATTAAAATTATCATCGAAGACAGCACAGGCAACAGTTCAATTATTTCTGATAAAGCTGTGAAAAGTAAGATTTGAATAGTCAAATAAATTCGACCACCACCAGTCAAAGTATGTAGAGCCATAAATGCTACGCATTTAACGCCGATGGCATGCTCGCTTCGCTCGGGTCGAATTTACGACCCTTTTTTTCCACCAAAGATTATTGTTGTAAACCACCA
>JBDRKY010000069.1:0-30943 GCA_043813525.1 Candidatus Woesearchaeota archaeon | reverse complement strand
AACAAATATTGATGGATTCTGTTCAAAGCTTAGAGAAAGAATATCTTGTTTTACAAGGAAAGCAAGAGGATTTGCAAAAAAGAAATTGTGTATTGAACAAAGACTTGAAATATTTAGTATTCAGCATAATTTTATTGAAGCAAAAAAAGGAGAAACACCGGCAATGAAAGAGGGATTAATTGATAAGAAATTGACTTGGAATGACTTTTTTAATATTAGATTAACATCATTAAATTAGGTCAGTTTGATTATGCAATCTGAGGCAAAGTTCGGGCTGTAAGGGATATTAATTTAAATCCCAAACTCCAAATCTCAAACTCCAAAAAGGAGCTACGCCCTATATTATTTTTGTTTTTGGGATTTGGGATTTATAATATTATGATCTAAAAGCCCGAACTTATACCCAAACTCTGATTATGGCAAAAAAATAATAGTCACTACCCTAAGATTAACCTAAATAAATTTATATACTACTTTAAATATAAGGTAAATATGGATTATGAACTAAGAAAAAAAGTCAAAGATTACATAACTAAAGAATTCAATAAAGGATTCACTGTAAATGCAATTGAAAAGGTTCTTTTAGACAGAGGCTATAAAAAAGAGGAGATTGATGAGATAATAAATGAGATTGTCCATGAACCATTATCTACCAGACTTAGAAAAGGAGTTCCTTTTATAATTATCTCAATCGCCTTGATAATAGCAGTTATATTGTTCATTGTATTCTATGCTGCACCAGCAGGATTTGAAAAATGTGATACAGAAATATGCTTTATAAACAAAGCAAATGAATGCAAAGAATCATTATATGAGGCTGATGATGGCAGCACAATATATGAATTCAAATCATATAGAGACTGTACACTTCAAAAGACAATAACTAAAGTCTCAGATACTGAACCATTACTGATAAAAGAGATGTTCAACAAGAAATCTTTAAAGTGTGAATATACAAAAGGAAACTTTGATGATAGATGGATGAGTACATTGCTTGGCGGACTTGATAAATGCAGTGGACCACTTAAAGAAGCACTATACGAACTGACAATCACACAATACAGAGAAGGAGTGGTTGAATAATAAGATTAGATTTTAAAATAAATAGTATCAACAAGCTCAATAAACATGGCAGCACTCCATGTTTGGCTAAGACAGCCTTCTCCTCTTAATTCTTTCGCACTGCTCAGTTCTGCATGATGACCAATAAAACCCTTAAACAATATTTCTTCAGAACAGGCATCAATTATCTTCTTGATGTATGGATCATATATTCTTTTTGACTTATTATTTTCATCTGTTGTTTTATTTTTCTTTATTATAATCTGATTATTTAACCTATGCATACATACCGCCGCTAAACAATTCAACCAATACCATGAATCTCCACGATGATAACTCTTATTATCCTCTCCTGTATATGCATCACAAAACAATTTGTGATTCTTATCTATTGTTGAAAACCCACCCCATTTTAACCATAATTTTTTTATCGCATGATCAAAACAGGTTTTCCATTCTTCAATGCTCAACAAATCATGGTAAACATAATATGCAATGAATATGTTAGGTCTGATAGTATCATCATTATTTCCAGATTCATCAATGCCATCAATTAACACAGGTGATTTCCAGAATCTATTTTTGACAATAAGCCTTACATCCTGCTCAAGCTTAGAATATTCTTTAGATTTTATATCATCTCCAGTCATCTTACAAAGCTCTTTCATAAACTTGTACATAGCTAACCTTAATGCCTGTATCTCTATCCTAAATCCAGCACGTTCATCTCCTTTAAATGCTTTAACAGTTGTATCCATCCATGTTTCCAATCTCTTATTATAAGCAAGATTATCCACTGTTGAATATTTCAGATGCCTGACAATACTTAATCTCAATTTATCTTTTATATATAACACATCATTAGGAGAAAAATATTGATTGAACTGAAGCTTATCCTTAGTAAGATTCATCAGATCATTAATACGTTTGAAACACCAGCCAACACCATCTGCACTTTCTAAGTCTGAAGCTGGCAGGCGATTAGGGATTTTTCCATTAGATGTAAGAGAACTAAGCTGCTTAAAAAGTATCTTTTTAGCATCAAGAAAACTTTCCTCTTTGATAAAAGCTATGCTGGAAATTGCCTCATCCCTTGTCCAAAGATGAAAAAACCATGGCAAACCAGCAAACAGACCATAATTGTTAAAGTTTACTGTAGTTTTTGAATTGGTATTAACAATATCAGGATTCTTAAAATTAACTGAAAGCAGATCCATCTGCCGAATACAGCATTTATATGCAACTTTTATTTTCTCATCATGCAGAATATCTTCATAAGGCATCTTACAGATGGTCTTAACATATTCCCTGCTCTTCAAAAGATATTTTTTATAATTTATATCAAGATTATATGCTGTTTCCTTAGCTTTATCAAGATTATCTCCATAACTGAAAATTAAAGATTTAGTAATCTTATTATTCACAGGGATCTTTAATGCCTTATATACATAAATCTCTTTAGGTTGTGAACCACGATAATTATCATATACATATTCTTTAGGCTCCCATCTGTCAATCAATCTGTAAGTATCACATCCTTTTATGACAAGGTAAATTTTATAATTCTCATCCTTCAAATCATTATTTTTATATTTCTTATACTCAACAATAACAAAATCCTTATCTTTGTATATCCTGTATATCCTGCCTTTATCATCAAAATCATAGATATCCCTACAATCAAGTGTTATCTCAATCTCACAAAAATTATTCCCCTTATCATCATTATTCTCAACATTATAGACAAAGGCATCCTTGAACATATAGAAAGTCTCATTAGTACTGCCATACCATCGTTCAATGTTATAAAAATTATTGATTAGATGTGTCGGTGTTTTTCCAATCAATCTTATATCCTCAATAATCTTGAACAATGTCCAATTAAGCTCATTGATTGGTCTCAGAAAATAGCAGCCCTGAAATTTAGATATGTTTTGGACAGAAGAAAAACTCATAAATCCGCCAATCTTATTGCATAATAAAAAACCAGGATTCTCACAATTTTTTAACTCAACATCATCTTCAATCTTGTGAACAACTTTAACTGGATTATCCATAATTCAAACCTCTTTTTTTAGGTGTTGGCTGTTTAGTGCTAAGTGCTAAGAAAAACATCCCTAACAGCTAACCTGACATCTAACAGCTAACCTGACATCTAACAGTTAACACTTATTGCCATATATCTCACTAACTTCTTTCAGCTCTTCATGACTGCCTATGTCATACCATGCTTCACTGAAATCATAGCAATAAACATCTTTTTTTTTCAACATGTATTGAAGGAAATCACCTGTGTTGTCTGGCTTATGATTTTCTTTTATACATCTCTCAAACTCTTCTATATCTTCTTTTGTATATAAATATATGCAAGTACTTGCTAATGAAGATTTTGGATGAGATGGTTTTTCCTCAAAATTGATTATCTTCTTATTGTTATCTATAACTATTGTTCCAAACTTATTTGCTAATTTTGCAGGATTACCTAAATCTCTTGCAGCAACAACAGGTGATTTTGTTTTTTTGAATAATGCAATCATATTTCTTAAATCAGTCTCAAAAAGATTATCACCACCTATTATCAAAACATCTTCATCAATATTCTGTGAAGAGACAGCAAAATGCATATCACCTACAGCGCCTAATCTTTCTTCATTATTATTTGTGCCATCATTTATTACTGTTATTTTTTTGTTTGCTTTGTAATTATCCTTCCATTCAACAAATCTCTCATAATATTTATTATTTGAAACCAAGAAAATCTCATCAATCTCATCAATATGGCTAATATTATCAATGATATACTCAATCATGAATTTATTTCCAATCTTAAGAAGCTGTTTAGGTGTATCTAATGTCAACGGATATAATCTTGTTGAATATCCTGCTGATAGGATTATGCATTTCATATAACTTGGTTAATATATGTTCATATTTAAATATTATCTAAAATATGGTTTAAGTTAATAATATTAATAAATAAACTGAAATTTCTTAAAGAAATTACAGATTAATCATTATAAACCTTATATCTCACTACAAAATAGTAACATTTAAATATAGTGTATATATACTTAGCATTAATATAATAGATATACCACCAGAATTGAGTCTATTAAATGGTTTATATTGAGGGGATGAAAATTATATGTTCAGCTGATGGAAATAGGGGAAATATGTCAAGTCTAGATGGGATTGTTGCATTTAATGAAGAGGCACTAGCTAGACTTAGCCAAGATTTGCCTTTTCTTCTAGTTGCAGGAACAAGCAAAGTTGGTAAGACAAGTATTATGAAAGAAGTTGGACAAATCAGAACAATTGATTTATATAGTCCGCCTAAATTTTCAGCTCATACTAGAGTAGAGGGGTCGCAAAGACTACCTTCAATGCTTCCTGAAGATGCAAGTCTTGAAGAAGCAACTGATTTATTAAAATCTTGGATTAATAGTATTGGTCTAGCTTATTGTTCTTATGGTGAATTAGCATATTATGCAAATTCAATGTATGATGATTCACATAGTAGAATACTTAATCTTCAGTCTGGCTCTCCAAATGTTGTATTTGGTTTAAATGTAAGATATTCCAAAATACCTAATTTCTTGCCAATATTGATTGATGCACCATTTAAGAATGTAAAAGCAAGACTTCAACAAGCTACTGATTCATCCAGAAGTAAACGTTCTAAACATATTAAGAAATATTGGAAAGAATTTAGAGATAAACGACAACAGTTTATATCAGTATTCACTAACCAAGGAAATCCAAATAGAATGGGTAGGTCTCAAATTGCAAGCCAAATAGCAAGTGCTGCTGGAAAAGTAAATGCATTATTGAGATTTTATTTAGAAGAATGGCAAAGTTATAAACAAACATTTGATACTAATGAACAATCTCATTATGCAACCATAACTGAATCTGGAAATACTCCTGATTATTTGGATATGTTCCAGAGAAGAAAAAAACGATTTCATACTGCTTTTGTAGAATCTTTACTTAAAAGTCTATATGGAGTAAAAACAGCACAAGAATTAGAACAAAAGATAACAACATACAATGAGTATCTGAATCAGTATGACACTGCAAACAGAAGAGATTCTATTTATTCAGGTATTGAGATGATGGAAGTAGTAGAATTAGGGGCATTACAAGCTGTTAGGATGGGCAGAGAAAATGTTTATGATGCATTAAGAGTGCTTTCACCAACAGAAGTAAAGGTTGTTAATGATAGAAAAGTTATAATAAGTCATAATAATTTATCAGGAAATGATCAATATAGACAACGATTAAAAGAAATGTTTAAGAATATTCTTTCAAAAAGATTTAGTGTCTACACACCAGAATATCTTAATACACATCTCAATGGAAGTTTAGTTGCATCTCTGACAGATGATACTAATTTAGATTATCTCCATGCTGTTGAGTTTAGATTTTGAACTAAATTTACACCACTTATCAATCTCTATTTGGTGTATGAGTTAATTCCATTCTTGCTTCTCCCAAATCTTTTAAGATATTTGTAATCTGTTTAATATCATTTAATATCAATAGTTCTTTGACAGGGATTTTGTTGGCATTATCATCAATACTTACAAGTATCTCATCTCTTATCCTGATTAGATTGTTGATATTTTTAATGTCATATTTATAGAATAATTCATAAAATGTATACAATGCTTTTTGAATCAGCTCACATACAACAATACTTTCTTTTTTGAATTTTTTATTATACTTAATTATTTCCCTTGCTGCATATTTGATATCATCTGTGATTATATCAAGGCTTGCAATAGTATAATAAATAACATGGCTCTTATAAGCATCATAATGGCTTTTTTTATTCAGAAGCCTTAGACAATAACTTACAAATTTAGTTATAGAATCATGTTTTTCTTCAATAGTCTCCAAAAGATTAACATCCATATTTTTAGCTCCCTTGACTAGATCATTCATCGCATCATTTATCTGCAAAAATATCTTTCTGATAAGAGAATCAAAATCTTTGCTATGATCACCTGAAAAATCCTTGATTACACAGTGGTTTTCAGTCTGTTTGATAATCTCCAATCCCACAAGCCTATTGACTTCAGTATTGATGATAGATATGTAACTAACATGTTTATTAGTCCTGTAATGAACTGTAGTTGGCTTATCAAATCTTATATTGACAGAATCAAATCCTCTTCTATATGCGCTTCTTACATATAACATTGTTGATGTCCTGTCCAAATTAGTAACATTTAAATCTATATCTTCAAGTTCAGGTGTCCTATCAGTACTTATCTCTATCTTACTACCCCTCTCTTCTACTTCTAACTCATCACCTTTCTTAATGCCAAACTGTATTGTCCATTTTCTAGGTAAAGAAATCAATTGAGTACTATTTGCGATCTGTATTACTTTTCTCTTCATTTAAATCCCTCCTATTTAATAATTAGATAATTATATAATTAGTTATAATAGCCTATAGTAATTCAGTTAAATTTATATATTTTACTATTTTATATAAAATATAAGTTATTTAAGCGAAATATATATATAAAACAAACATCTATATAAGAGATGGGGAAAAATGAAGATAATATATAAAATGGTAAACTTATTAAAAGACAATAAAAAGAGAAGGATTAAATTCAGATCTAAACAGGAATATGAACAAAAACTGAATGAACTGATTGGATTTGATGAAAGGAATTATATAGACTTGTATTGATAACTTTATCAATATATTTATTAGGGTAAACTATGCTGATTTATCAGGAAGCATTTGTATTGACGAGTATTATCTAAATAATTGTACAAAAAAAGAGAGGTGATAGCAGTGAGGTGCTATTGCATGGAATTTGAGACTGAAGAAAGCAGATTTGAAAGTTATCAGGAACCAGAAGACAAAGAATGCATATATTCTGAAAGCGGTTCTGCTACCTTATTAGATGATGATGAATTAACTCCTGAAGAAGAAGCATTCATGCGTGGTTATATAGAAGAATAGCAAAATATATGATTTTATTAATTTTAATCTATTTTTAGAAGTAAGAGAAATATCTTTCTACCATCTGGTCTAGATCATAAGTAAATAATTCAGGAGAAGACCTTATCTCACCACGAAGCTTATGTTTATCAATTAATTTCATACCTTCTGCTTCTCCATCACTAAATTCTACAGGACCATTATAAACCCCTGCATAAATAGTTACTCTTAGTCTTTTTACCCATGAACTTCCATCTCTGTCTTTTCTTACAGATTTCATCCAAGGCTGAAAATCAATAAGTCTTACTACAGCATTATTGGCTGTATCTTCTAAGTTCAAGACCTGTGGATAATCCCTAATAGTTGTTACAATTAAAGAAGTGTCAATCTCTTCTTTAGTCTCTCTTATCGCAGCTAATCCAAATGATTCATATCCAATCAAATGACCACCCACTGTTTTACAGTATAAACCAGGGTTTTCATCATCAGTAGATGATCTCTTAACAATATAAAGACCACCGTTGGAATTAGAAAGCATTATATGGACAGCACCAACAGCAAAAGGTGCATCACTATGTTTAAGAGAATATTCCTTAATTTCTTTTAATAGAACTTCTTTTGCACATAACTTAATTACAGTCCCATCCTGCCCATAAGCTATCAATATCTCATCCATATTAATTATTGGAAAGTAGTTAAGGTATATAAAGCTTTCTTAATAAAGTATATATTAGCTTATAATGTTTTAAAATAAAGAAAAAAGAAATAATCACTTCTTAGCTGGCGCTGGTTTTGCAGTATCTTTAGCAGAACCTGCTGAAGCAATCTTCTCTTCAGGAGCTATTTCGTTGATGATCTGGATTGGTATCAGAAGCTCTGTCATCCTCTTCCTGATATCTTTGTTAGCCTTGCCTTCCATCTCTTTCAACACAGATTTAGCCTTAGACTCAAACTCAGACCTTCTCTTTTCCATCTCTTCCTGAAGCTTCTTCTTTTCTGCTTCTAGCAATTTCAATTCTTCTGCACTCAGCTCAGTCTTGCCAGATTCAATCTTGGCTTTCCATTCACCAGCATTAACCTTGTCAATCGCATCATGTGCAGGCATACCTTCAACCATGATACCCATGGACTGGCATGTACCAATAATCTCTTTTACCCTAGCAAAATTATCCTTGCCTAAAAGACTATCCTTTTTCATATTTGATACCTTAATGACCTGCTCAATCTTAAGATCAGCAACCTTATCTGTCAATGGATTAGCAGCTCCTTTAGCAACACCTGCTTCCTTCTTGATTAGAGCAGATGCAGGAGGTGTACCAACAGTAACCTCAAACTTTTTAGTATCTTTGTCAACTATTACCTTGATTGGAACCTTCATTCCCTTAAAATCAGCTGTTTTTTTGTTAATCTCAACAATAACCTGCCCAATATTGATACCCATTGGACCTAATGCAGGACCTAATGGCGGACCAGCTGTTGCTTTACCACCATCAACTAAACTCTCAATTGTTTCTTTAGCCATGATTATAACCTCATATATTTTATTATCTAATTTTATTGAATTTAATCAATACATCATTAAGTGCGTAACATAGCCAAGGACCAAATAAGTCTTTAAAAAGGTTTCGCTTGATTAGAGGACACGACATCATCAAAACATTTTTAAACCTAAAACAAGATTTTTGTGTTAATGGCTAAAAAAAAGACAAAGAAGTCTATAAAATCAAAGACAGAACCTAAATTTGTGGGAAAAGTTGATGATAGCATCCTTAATGCTGATAAACTGATTGAATTATCACTTTTTGAAGATATTGGTCATGACTTTATTAATGGAGATATAACATCATTGTCAATCATCCCTAAAACTAAAAAGATTAAAGCACAGATAAGGGTTAAAGAGCATTGTGTTTTATGTGGAATAGATCTTGCTCAAAGAGTTTTTGATGTTTATGAAAAATTATCTAAAATTAATAAGAAAGATAAAATCAAATTTAACATATTAAGAAGAGATGGTAGCTTTATGCAGAAGAATGAAGTAATCGCTGATATTGAAGGAAATGCAATTACAATACTCACATGCGAAAGGACAATACTTAATTTCTTATCTCGATTAAGTGGAATTTCAACTATGACGAACAGATATGTTGAAAGATTGATGATGCATAAAGCACAGCTGCTTGATACAAGAAAAACAATAGGTGCATACAGAGCTTTGGAAAAATATGCAGTAAGAGTTGGAGGAGGCAGTAATCACAGAAAAGGCCTTTATGATATGTTCCTGATAAAAGATAATCACATAGATACTGCAGGAAGCGTGAGCAAAGCTGTTGAGATGGCTGTTAAGTACAGAGAAGATATGCTCAGAAAAATAAAGAATGCTAAAATAAATAAATCCAATAAAAAACAAGATGATAAGATAAAAAATATCAAGATTGAAGTAGAAGTTGAATCTTTAAAACAATTAGATGAAGTTCTAAGGTTGAAAAATATGCCAGACATCATTATGTTAGATAATCTAAGCTATGAAGAGATGGAGATTGCTGTCGATAAAATACATAAAGTTTGCAGACTTAAAAGATTACACGGAACTAAAAAAGATATAAAGATTGAAGCATCAGGCAGTGTCAGATTAGAGAATATCTCTGAAGTTGCCAAATGTGGCGTTGATTTTATTTCTGTTGGTAATGCATTAACATTAGGCGCTAAACCAATTGATTTTACTATGGATGTGATTGAATGAGTTTGAAACAAGTTAGAATTCTTACAAAATCTAATGTAATAATCTTAATTTATTTATAAAGTTTTTTATTATTGTTACTCTTAAATAGTTAAAGGTGGTAAAATTTATATATCTTATAACATACCCTTATATTTTATAGAGGGCATGGTTGATTATATTAGATTAATAGCCATTAGATTAAGATGGATGATAAATTAAGTCTATTGGAAATAGCATTAATCCTAGACTGCAGTCTTTATCAGATTTATAGTCAATTACAAAGAGAAAAAATTTCTTATGAAACAGTAGATGATATAGCATACGTATCATTAGAGGAATTAAAAAAATTATCTGAAAGAAAGATAGAAGAAGAGCCAGATGAATTTGATTTTTTTTCTTATGATCCTAATGATATAAGTAATTTGATTTCAGATAATTTTGATAAGTTAACCAAAGCTAGAGATAACATAAAATCTGCTTATCATACTGATAGTATTTATAATGATATAAAAAGTAGACTTGTTATTAAAATATGTGAACAATTGCAATTAGATGGAGCAGAAATATACAAAGAATCATATGAAAATTTATTTGAGAATTTCAGAAAAATAAGCATAGATCAATTACCATTTCTGGAATATGTTGCTGATATATTTACAGGTGTAGCTAAAACTATTTATGATACAGAAATTGAAGAATTTGATGCTGAATATTTAGATGCAACATTAAATGAGTGGATAACAACAATAATTAAATTAAGAACAACCTCTGCATCTAAAAATATACTTATGTACAATATAAAAATATTAAGTGAACAGATATATAAGTCAGATGGAGTGATTAATACATGCTTGGCAGAGCTTATGATTAGCTGGGAAGATAATGAATATTATATGAGATTCATGAAAGAAGTAATAGATTTTTATGAGAAAGAAAAAGCTACAATAAAAGGTGAAAAAGATGGTATAAATAAAGAAGATAACAAACGAAAATCACTTTGGCAGTTGTTCGATATAGGATTGCTCTTATTAAGAGTATTAAATAAATATGATGAATTTACTGAAACTGAATATAACATGGCTGCTTCTCTTATGAAGGAAGCTTCTTTTATCAATGTACATAATAGCATAATAGGGATAAGTTACTTATTATTCTTAGCTGGAAATGCAATCTCATCTGAATTAAGCGAATATGTAAGTGCAGTAATGAAATCTCAGGCAAGTATAACTGCAAAATGTTATTTATTACAACAACCTGTTCCAGAAGCAGTAATTGAAATTAGCTCAGATATTGATAGGTTTCAAGAGTATGTTAAAACATTTGAAAAATATGTTGATTTCAGATGCTCTTTAGAAAGATGCTTACCTGAATCAAACTCAGCTACATATTTTGGAATAACAGATATATTAAATTTATCATCAGGAGATGTAGATAAAAATTTAGAACTAATAACTAAATTATTATTCGATAAAAAATCATACAAAAATAGTTTTCTAATTGAAATGCGTGATAAATTAGCTACACATCATGAAGACAAATTAGATTCTGATTATTATAAATTACTTAAATTAGCTATGAGTATACAAAATAGTGAAAGCCACGGCAATATATCTGACAGGTTCCATTGGCTTTATTCATTAGGAGAAGATTTTGAATTATATTATGATTTAAATGATGTTCTTGATTTAATGACAGGTGTTAATGATGATGAATTGTTAATTGGTTTTAATGGAAATAGGGATAATGAATTTGAAGTAGATAAATATTTAGAACAAAAATTTAGAAAAGTAGTTAAATGTCTAGAAGAAGGCAAGTTAGGCTCAACAGCAGAAATAATAGAAATTGCAAACATAAATAATCCTAAATTCACAATCCACAGAAGAATATCATCTGGCGGCTTCAAACAAGTTTACAGAGCAACATATAAAGAAGAAGGTTTCTATCCTGAAGAGGTTGCATTGAAAATATATGATCCTAAAAAGTTTAGAGAAGGACATTCTATTGTCAGCAGTCTTATTCAATCTATTGGTATTGATGAATTAAGGAAAAGGGAAGCTAGAATAGCCAGAAGACTTCATCATGATAATATTGCAAGTGTCTTAGATTTTGGAAGCTTGGAAGATGGAAGATTCTATATTGCTGAAGAATTTGTTGATGGATGGGACTTGAAACAGTTTGTTGGCAATGAAATTCATGATGTAAAAACAACAATCAGAAAAATTGTAACAGAAAAAACTGCCCAAGAAAAAGATAGATTCAGAAGGTATCTAAATATATCATGGAGAAATTTTGATGCACCACCAATAGAAAGTCTAGAAGACTATTTCCGACCAGCTATTAGCAATAAACAAAGAACAAACATTGTTGACTTCACAATTATATACCATCAGATAATAGAAGGTCTGATGTATCTGCACAAAAAAGGTTTCATACATAGGGATCTGAAAAATGATAACGTTGTGGTTAGCAGAGATTTGTCTGTTGTAAAGATAACAGATGTGCAGACAGTAATATATGTTGATGAATTATGTGAAGAGACAAGAGGAGTACATGGCTCATATAATTATTGCGCACCTGAAGTGCTTTTTGGAGATAACCCATCTTTTGCTTCTGATGTCTATTCTTTAGGAATCATGATGTATTATTCATTAACAGGAAAACTGCCTTTTGGTCCTTATGAATCTACTAAAGAAGCAAGAGAAGATCATAAAAACAAGACAAAACATCAAAAAAGAGTTGAACTAATGAGAAAAAAACTACCCACACAAGTAATAAATATTGTAACTGGATGCCTGCATTATGAACCAAAGAAAAGAACAGTGCTTGAAGCACTTCATAGAGTATTTAATGAAAATAGTAGACTATTAAATTATATAAGATTTGAAAAATGAACATCGAACAGATACTTAACGAAGTTGAAAGAGAAAGAAGGAAAGTGTTAGTTTGTAGGATGTATGATGAAGGGATGAAGAGTGATGATGATGCAGTTAGAAAAGGGATTGTTGAATGTTTAGGAGCACTTGCTGAAATTGATGTTGAGAAATTTGTAGAGTTATATAAAACAGGAATAAAAGATAAAGATTGGCATGTTAGAAGAGGAATAGTTGAATCATTAACAGCATTGGCACAAGTTGATGCTGAGAAATTTGTAGAGTTATATGAAAGAGGAATCAAGGATAAAGATTGGCATGTTAGAGAAAGAACAGCTGAATATTTAACAGCACTAGCACAAGTCAATCCTGAGAAATTTGTAGAGTTATATAAAAAAGGAATCAAGGATGAAAATGAGGATGTTAGAAGAGGAACAGCTGAATCATTAACAGCATTGGCACAAGTTGATGCTGAGAAATTTGTAGAGTTATATGAAATAGGAATCAAGGATGAAAATAAGGATATTAGAAGAGGAACAGCTGAATATTTAACAGCACTAGCACAAGTCAATCCTGAGAAATTTGTAGAGTTATGTGAAATAGGAATCAAGGATGAAAATGAGGATGTTAGAAGAGGAATAGCTGAATCATTAACAGCATTGGCACAAGTCAATCCTGAGAAATTTGTAAAACTATATGAAAGAGGAATCAAGGATGAAGATTGGCATGTTAGAGAAAGAACAGCTGAATCATTAACAGCACTAGCACAAGTTGATGCTGAGAAATTTGTAGAGTTATGTGAAATAGGAATCAAGGATAAAGATTGGCATGTTAGAGAAAGAACAGCTGAATCTTTAACAGCACTAGCACAAGTTGATGCTGAGAAATTTGTAGAGTTATATGAAATAGGAATCAAGGATAAAGATTGGCATGTTAGAGAAAGAACAGCTAAATATTTAACAGCACTAGCACAAGTCAATCCTGAGAAATTTGTAGAGTTATATAAAAAAGGAATCAAGGATGATTATGGAGATGTTAGACGGAAGACAGCTGAATCATTGTCAGCACTATCTTCAACTATCCAAGATGAAACCCTTATTCCCATACAAGATAAAGAGTATAAATTCTTATTTGCCTATCTTAATTCTAAATATGTTGAAAAAGAAGGAGATGAGTTAAAACAACCTGAGAAAGTTTTAGCTGAACTAAAAGCATTAGTCAGAACACCTGATGTTGATTATCAAAAGATGATGGCTATTTTAAAAGCAGGACAAGCAACAAATTTAGATGAGATGGTTGAATGCGCTACGATAAATATTCCAGAATATATAATCATCAAAAAATTAGGGAGTGGCGGGTCAAGAGATGCTTATCTGGCAAGAAGAGAATATTGTGATAATGATACAGTATTAAAGTTTTTTAGAAGTGGTTTCTTAAAAGAAAGAGTAACAGACCAGAGAAGCAGGAATGAATTAGAAGAGATATTCATAAGAGAGATAAATAATATAAGGAGGTTTGATCATCCTAACCTAATTAGAATCTTTGATTTTGGAAGATATAAGGACACATTCTATCTTGAAGAAGAATATATGGAAGGAGGCACATTTGAAGACTATGTGATGAATATGAGTGATGCATATTTAATACTAACTATAGCTTTGTACCGCCTTGTAGAAATAGCTGGATGTGTTAATTATCTTCATTCAAAAGGCAAAGTTGTCAGGGATATAAAATTAGATAACATCTTATTGAGTAGTGACCACAGAAAAGCTAAATTAGATGATCTTGAATTCATGGGAGAAATAGGCAAGCAAACAAAATATTCAGAAATTACTTTTGGCTCAAACAGATATGCTGCACCTGAACTAATCAAAGGAGAACCTGCAAGCGTTGAAAGTGATATATATGCTATTGGATGCTGTCTGTTCTATATCTTAACAAGAAATGAAGACAGAGATTTCTTTGCAAGAATAAATAAATTGCCAGAGAAAGAGTATACAGAAGCATTGGAAATAGCTATAAGAAGGTTTGATGAAGAGTATTTTAGTTCATTATTAAATCTGCATCCAATAACTTGTGATATTGATGAAGTAGAATTATGTCATTATATTTTTGTGAAAAACGGAGTGGAGTTACATGAAGTATTGTTTGGATTTTTAGCTTATGAACCATCAAATAGAATACAATTAAAGGAAGCTGCCAAATTAAGGAAAATAGTGAAAGATATTGAAGACCCTAATAATTATTTATCTATGCTAATGGCAATTCGTAGATATGACGCACATTTAGAAGATCCAAATATTTAACCTTCTTCATTTCACATTCAATGAGAATATAGATGAGGCTGATTTGTAGATTAATTGAGAGTTGGACAATAAGTATGAAATAAGTACAGTTTCATTTCGTGGTGCTTTCTGCAGTAAATCTTCTCCCTTTGTTTTGATCTCTTCTCTCTTATTGTAGATAACTTCTGCTTTTTCAGGTGTGAATTTATAATATAGATCATAAACATCTCTTAAATATTCAGTTGAGATTTCTAATAACCTTAAAGTTTGCTTGCTAAGCTTAATTTTCTTGTTATTATAAAACATGCTCAGATCTCTGTAATTGTCAGCGACTTCCTCTATTAAGTCTATAAGGACAAAGACAAATAAAGGATAATTAAACAAAATATGGCCTTTATTGATGATTATCTTTGAGATTGTAAGATAAATTTTATTCTGCGTATTCTCGAGTTGATATACATTATTCAACTCCATGATATCATTCTTTTTGAATGCTTTCAGGACATGCTCTGAAATAGCTAAAGTTATCAGAAAGAAACGCCTCATCAATGAATCGTATTCTGTCTCTATAACATTAGTGAGATTCTTGATTATGCAATGGTTTTTTCCCTGATGAACTATTTCAAATCCCATCATTATATCTAAAGCATCCTGTATATGCTCAATTACAGAAGAATCATCAAACTCAATATATACTTCATCATAACCTCTCCTAAATGTACTAAGGATATATCTTCGGATTAATTTAAAAGAGCCATGGACTTTTATTTTTGTCTTTTTTTCTTTTTTCTCATTTGAAGTTCTTATAATTACATCCCCACCATCCTCAACCACGTCAAGCTCATCACCCTTATTAAGATTGTATTTTTTTGCCCACTTGCTTGGTAAACTAACAGTTAAAGTATTCTGGCCAACTAGATTTATTTTTCTTTTCATAAATATCCCCTGACTAATTGTACCTGTTTCTCAGCAATATATACAATAGAAAGCAATGCTGATATAAATACTTTTCTGAAAGTAATTACATAATTACAGATAATAATTATAATTGGCAAAAGTATATATATTCTGGAGAGCATATAGTATATTGTAGAAAAGACGTGATAGAAATATTCCATAAGTGTACGGAAAGAATATGGAGATAAAGGGAAAAATTACATCAAACTCAAAAAACAGAAAGATAAGCAAAAAATGAATAACGAAGAAATCAAGATATTGACATCATTAAGAAGAAATTCAAGAGAGCCAATATCAAAGATAAGCAACGAGACCAATACAGCATTATCAACTATTTATGATAAACTGAAACGATTGGAAGAAAAATATATCAAAAAACACACTAGTTTATTAAATTTTGAGAAACTTGGATTTAAAATAAAAGCAAATGTTGTAATAAATATTGATAAAAAAGAAAGAGAAACATTCAGGAGATTTATTGAAAAAACAAATATAATTAATTCAGCATATAAAGTAAATCATGATTTTGATTTCATAATAGAATGTATATTCAAAGACTACAACCAAATGAAATTATTTTTAGAAGAAATGGATGATAAATTCAATATAAAAGAAAGAAAAGTTCACCATCTGATCGAATGCATCAAACAAGAAGATTTTCTTGCGGATGCAGGACATCTTACAAACATAAAGTTATAACAAGAATGTGTGATTAATATTCTCAGAAAAAAAGAGGACCAGAATAGCGTGAGCTATGTACAGCAAATGTACTGGATGAGAAATATATATTTTTGCGTCTGCACAATAAAGTGCATACAAAATAAGTATTGAAAATGAGGAGGTCAAAAATGAAAAATAAAATAATAAAGAATATGAAGGATCTTGAAAAAGTATTAGGAGAAGGAGATGCACCAATAAGTGAAACACCGCCATATTTTGCAGAATGTGATAATTATCATAATGTCAGTATTGTAACAGGTGCACCAGACACATTTGATTTTGATTTCAGGAAAGAGCCAGACAATCCATGGAATGAACATACTGAAAAAGTTGTTGCTGAATTCAACACTAAAGAAAAATTAAGAAATGGAGTATCAAGAGAACTAAATGAACTTCAACAACAGTTTGCTAATTCTGGTTTTGAACAATTTTATTTTCTGCCGGCAAATGTTTCTGGTTTAATCAGCTGGATATTTCTTAATAATGCAATGGCAGCTGGATTTAATTCAAAAGGTAGACCAATGCTATATTTTGGGAAAATGAAGAACACAGTAAGAGTTCCTGAACCAGGACTTGTAGAATATCTTCTGGCAACTCATCCTGCAAAATTAATTGGAGATTCTAATACTGAACATGGTTTTGAAATTGGACATGCTAAAACATATACAATGGAGGGAAAAGGCGACCAGCTGCCTATGTCATTGCCAATTATGGCTGAAGGCATATTGGTTGAGGGAAAGCAATCAAAAAATAGATTTTATCATATAGTGATAAACTGCAGCGGAAGAAGAACAGATACCAAAGCCCTGCCAGAATATACAGATTTCTCTGGAAATTATGTGATAGAAATACCATTATCTGATCATGAAAAAACAGGTGCATACCATGGCAATGTTGCAGTATTGTATTACAATAACAAAGATGGAGAAAGAGGAGTAGTATATGTCCCAATGATGCTCCATGAAGACCACAGAAGCTTTGTTTATGAGATGTTCAAGACATTCTTTGGTGAAAGAAATGTCCATACAATCACAGACAAAGATGAAAAGCTGTTTGATGAAGCTCTGAACAATCTATCAATGAACAGCATATCAACAGGTGAAGGAAGGATGATTGTCTCTGCAAACAATCCGTGGACAAATTGTTATTTAGAACATATTGTAGGCGTTGATCTGCTGAAAGTTGATATGAAAGCAATTGCACTTGGCGGAGGAGGACTGCAATGCTGTTATACTGCTCTTAATAAAAATCCATTGAAGATAGTAAAATGATAAAATAAAATCTAAAGAAGGTAGCGAGAGCTATAAATATTAAATAGGTAAAATAACATGCCAGAAAAAACAGAAGAAAGAACATGGCAATGCTGTATAGACAATGAAATTGTTAGAGAAAGTGATATATACAAACACAAGCAGAAGTTTCATCCTGACAGGCAAAATTATGGGGTGATGTGGTATTTACCAGATATTGGCAGGATAAGAAAATCAATAGATATACCTGAACAATTCAAAAAAGAATCTGAAGAATATAAGAATGGAAAATATAATATGTGGAATAGTCTGCTTATGCAAAAGCTTCTACCAGTTAAAGCAGAAAATGTAGTTTCATTAGGAGAAAGTGGAGTTCAAATAGCTGAATCTGATTTTCTTGCCAGAGAACTTGGCGTCAGGAAAGTTTACATAAGGGATGAAGGCAGAAATCCCAGCGGAAGCATGAAAGATTATATTGTGAGCTGTGGCGTTACAAAAGCAAGACAAGAAGGCTACAAACATTTCACAGCTGTCTCATGCGGCAATCATGCTCTGTCTGCTGCACGTTATGTCCAAAAAATAGATGGGCAGATAATTGTGTTTATTACTTCTGGTTCAACAAAGACAGAATCATTAAGAAGAATACCAAACACATATGTCTGCAGAGTAAAAACAAATGGCAGAGATTCCTTATATGAAGAAGTTTATGAAAGATTCTATAATCCAAATAATGGTTTATACAACCTAAATGTATCTAATGAATTTCTGCTTGATGGTGCAAAGACAGTTGCATTAGAGATGGCATTATCTGGAAAAGATATGCCAACTCATTTCATCTCATGCGCAGGAAACGGAACATATTTAGCAGGAGTTAGCAAAGGTTTTCTTGAATTAAAAGAATTAGGCATCATAGAAGAAGCACCTAAATGTGTTGCAGTAGGTATGGAAGGTGGATTTCCAATTGAAACAGCACTCCAACGTAATCTACCAATATTAGAATACAAAGATTTCCTGGCTGAAGAATCAAAAATTAATTTTGCAGAGGGCACAATGGCCATAGGAAGCTATAGTATGCCACTAGCAATATCTGCAATCAAAGCTTCAGAAGGATTTACAATTGGTGGAATGGAAAATGATACATTAAGAGAAGCATATATCCTGCTTTCAAGAGATGAAATATTGATGAAAAAAGGATGTATTCCTGAACCTACAGGTATTCAATCACTTGCTGCAGTCATGAAACACAAAAAAAAGTTTTCAGGAGATGATATGTTATTATTATCATTCACAGGCCATGGTGCAAAGAATCTAAAAGAAATTCATGAAATTCTTGGAAAAGAACATACAGCAGAATATGAAATATTGTCAGCATCAGCCATCTCTTCACAAGGAAGACCTGATCTTGCTACAGATGAAGATATTATTCTTGATTCACAGGTATCGCAATCAGATCTTGATAAGATAATCAGCAGAATAATTACAAGAGGAGAAAACCAATGAAATTAAAGCAGCAAATGAAATCAAAATATCTTAAATGTGTTTCATGTGGAGACAAGATTAAAATAGGAGAATCAAGCAGATGTAAAAATCACCTAAAGTATTACAATCACCTTAATTTAATTTATGACTGCAAGAGTATCAGAAGATTTCCATTCAGGAAAAAAGGCCTGTTAAGATATTCTGATCTTCTGCCATTGCAGAAAGAATATATAACTTTAGGCGAAGGATTTACCCCATTAGCCACTGCATCTAATATTGGCAAAAAATTAGGAATATCAAAACTTTACATCAAAAATGAAACAATAAATCCCACTGGCTCATTTAAAGACAGGGAAAATTATATTTTAATTAATTTAGCATTGGAAAAATCAGTCACTGAGCTAAATATTGCGTCATGCGGCAATGCAGCAATATCTTTAGCAGCATACTGCAAAAAAGCAGGAATCAGATGCAATGCATATATCCCAAAAAAAGCATCAAAGCAAAAAAAAGAATTTCTTAGGTTCTTGGGAGCAAACATAAATGAAGTCAATGCAAATTATGAAGGGACATACAGATTAGCCTATGAAAAAAAATCAAATCAAGAACATATAATAGAGATAATAAAAGATGAAGGGAGCAAGACTATTGCATTTGAAATTGCTGAACAATTGGGTGTTCCGGATTATATAATTGTTCCGATAGGAAATGGCTCTAATATTGCAGCCATATTTAAGGGATTTTTGGAATTAAAACTAATTGGAAAAACAAAAAAACTTCCAAAGATGATAGGTGTTGAGGTCGAACATTCTAACTGTGTTGCAAAGGCAGTCGAAAACAATCAAGATCATTATATCCATAATAATACAATCTATTCTAAAGCAGATGCAATCACAGGCAAAGAATCATTCTCAGCACCAAAAGCAATATGGGCAATTAAAAAATCAGATGGTTTTGTCGTGACATTGGCTGAGGATGAAATAGATCAAGTCAAACAACTGCTCAGGCATGAACATAATATCAATGCAGAGCACTCTTCTTGGGGAGTCTTTGCAGCTGCTAAAACTATAAAATTTGAAAAAAATGCGAGGATTGTTGCTATTCTCACAGGATGTGATAAAAAAATTCTGTTAAAAAATAAAAAAAATGCCGACAATTCCCAACCTCAAGGTTCGGGTATTTAATGTTGGCATTTTTAAACTTGAAAAGCTCACCTTAAAGGGTGGGGTATTCATCATCCCAGATGAAAACATCATAAGGGTGAGCTTTTTAAATAAACTTGAGAGGTTATTAAAATGATACATGAACAAGTAAAAGATAAGATAAGAATAGGAATTAGCTCTGAAACAGGAACATTAAGAGAAGTCATAATTGGACTTGCAGATAATTTCCATATGAGCGGTGAAGTGGAGATTGTAAATCAGGCAATGGAATATAATTATTCTGATCCAGCATTGAGACCTACTGCTGAAAAAGCACTTCCTGAGTTTGAAGCTTACAAAACTGTATTAGAACAGCATAGGATTAAAGTTCACCTGCCAAATGCAGTTGATAATGTTCCAGATCAATTAACACCAAGAGACATTGGTTTTGTTGTCGGCAATAAATTTTTTGTTGCAGGAATGAAGAAGAAAAGCAGAAAACTAGAATACAAAGGAATTGAACATCTGTTTGGCAGGATTGATGGAGAAATTATCTATGTGCCTGAAGAGATTGTTTTAGAAGGCGGAGATGTGATAGTGGATGAGAATGTCGTTTATGTAGGTATAAGCCAAAGAACAGACGAGCCAGGATTAGAATTCTTAAAACAAATATTAGGTAAAGATTATACTATCCAGCCATGTTATTTGAAAAGTTTAGATAAAAATGAAGATGTTCTGCATTTAGATTGTGCATTCAATCCTATTGGTAAAGGTCATGCATTGATTTACATAGAAGGATTCGAAAAAATTCCAGATAGTATGAAAGAAAAATATCAATTCATCGAAGTAACAAAAGAAGAGCAAGAAAATTTAGGTACAAATGTCTTTTCTGTATCACCTGATATAATTATTGCAAGACAAGGCAGGGGATTTGAAAATCTGAATCAAAAAATCAGAGAAATAACAGGTGCTTATGTCATAGAGATTCAGTTTGATGAAGCGCCAAAAACAGGAGGATCTTTCAGATGCTGCAGTTTACCTTTATATCGAGAATTAAGGGGTGAATGAAATGAGTATATTAAAACAATCAAGAGAATTGGTCTTGGAAACAATTGTTGAAACAATGACCACAGAAGGATTTAGAGATTCTTTTAGAAAATTAGTTGATAAAAATCTAGTTTATCAGAAAAGAAAAGGTTTTGGAGAAATTTCTTTACCCACCCCTAGTTTATTAGATGAATATGAAGGTATGAGCCCAAAAGATATTGCAGATATGATGAGAGATGTAATTACTGATTCATTACCTAGCCATATTAAGATTGAACAGAAAGGACATTTTCTGAATTTTCATATTGATGAAAGTTATTTACAGCAAAAAACAATGGAAGCAGTACAATTTAGTAACTTTGGTTTTGTAGATGAAATTAGTGAAACAGTAGTTGTAGAATATTCATCACCTAATTATGGTAAGGATCTGCATATAGGCCATATTAGATCAACATTAGTTGGTGAATCAGTTAGTAGGATATTGCAGGCAGTAGGATATAAAGTAATAAGGATAAATTATCCAGGTGATGTAGGGGGACATATGGGCAAAGTATTATTAGGTTTGCAAATATGGAATCAAAGCCAGCTTTCTGATGATCCTGCTGAAGCAATGAAAGAAATGACAGAGGCTTATGTTAGATTTGGTAATGAAGTTATTGATTTTGGAACAATAATCGAAGATATGTATGAAACAATGTTTAGTGACAATGATGATCTAAAGAAGTTTCCTAAAGATTGGAAAGCTGAAGTAATAAATTATATTTATACTGAACCAGGAGATTGTTTTAGATTGTTAAGAACAATTGATGGAACTACAGAAAAACCACCTGAGGAAGTAGTCCAAATAGGTAAATTCATTCTAGAAGCTTATTCATTTGAAGAAAGACAAAGAACTAAACAATTACTTGATAGAGCAATGGAACTAAATGCCATGGTGGAAAGAAGTGATACTTATATCAGTGGTTTGTGGAAAAAAGTATGTAAACAAAGTGAATTAGTACATTCTGAAGTATATAAACAGCTTTTTGTAAGTTTTGATGTAATTCAACCGGCAAGTACTGGAACACATAGAGGTAAAGCGCTTGTACAAGAATCTCTAAGAAATGGATTAGCAAATGAGCAAGCTTCAGGAGTTTCAATTGCAGTTAATAGAAATAATTTTTTGAAAATCTTGGGAAATAATAATACTGCAGTTTATGGGACTTTAGATTTGGGTATTGCTGTTTCTCGTTTTGAAGATTTTGGTTTTGATAGAATGGTTTATGTAGTTGGATATGAACAAGCAGATTATTTTAAAAAAATGTTTACAGCTTTGACTAAACTTGGACAGACTTTTTCAGATAGATGTGAACATCTATCTACCGGCCATTTAGTGTTAGAAGATGGTAAAATGTCTTCTAGAGAAGGAAATGTTGTTTTATTAGAGGATGTTTTGAATATGGCTATTGATACTGCAAAAAAATTTATGCAGGAGCGGCAGTCAAGAGAAAGATATAGCTCTGCAAGTGAAAGGAGCTTATCTAATGAAAAAATAGATGAGTTGGCTGAAGTAATCGGTTTAGGTGCTTTAAAATATTTAGTTTTGTCTAAAGACCCAAATTCTCAAATAAAATATGATGAAGGAGAAGCATTTAATCTGAAAGGGAAATCAGCTCCATTTGCACAGTATGCATATGCCAGAGCAACAAGCATATTAGATAAAGCAGGTTATGATGGAAATGTTAAGTTTGATGTTGATTACTACAAAACTAAAGCAGATAAGCAATTGATAAGGAAAATTGCAGAGTTTCCTGTTGTTGTTCAGGAAGCTGCATCCAAACTAAAACCACATTTTATAGCTGAATATGTACATGAATTAGCAAGTGAATTTAACAGATTTTATAATGACTCAAAAGATAACCCTATACTTAAAGAAACTGATATTGCAATTAAGAACTCCAAGCTTGTCTTAATTGATGGGTTTAGAACAACAATAAGAAATGCATTATATCTACTTACAATTGATGTTCCAGAGAGGATGTGATATGTCTCAAATTTTGAGATATGCGCAAAAAGTAGACATTGATGCTGAAGAGATCAGAAAATCCGCTAATGAAATTGTTGGAACATACATCGCCAATGATCCTTTTATTGATACCAAAGATATGCGCAGACTGAAGAAGATACTCTCTAAAGTTAATGGTGCCAATGCAAAAAAGCACCTATACTCCTCAAAACCAAGGATTGATCAAAGGCTTGTTGATTTTTTAGAAAAAAGCATTGAAGAAAAAGAAGAGTTAGAAGCAAGTTGTTTTTATCAACAGGTAAGTAGAGTTTTAGAAAATCATGGAGTTTGCTTGGATGCAGTTATTGATTTATGCGCCGGAAATAGCCTGAACTCAGCTTTATGGTTATTATATGGATATAATGTTTATGCAATTGATAATAAAGAAACAAGATTTTCTGAAGCTGTTAGATGGAAGATAGATGAAAAATATCCACATAATTTTCATTATTCCAAAAAAGATGTTGAAGAAACAAGTTTTACAGATTATGTTTATGAAATTGTTGATAAGTATGAAAAAAGATGCATAATCACTGCCGTCCATGCATGCGGAAAATTAACAGACAGGACAATATCTATTGCAGTAAGATATGATCTGCCGTTTGCAGTTGTTCCATGCTGTCATAACACAAATCTGGAAGGTATGCTTGCACCATTTGATCAATCAAATGAACATTTACAAGATCAGGTTGCTTATTTTGAAGATATTAGAGCATATATAGATCTTATGAGAATAAATTATGCAACTGAACAGGGATATAAAGTTGTTCTCAAAGCATTACCTAAACAAGTAACAGAAAAGAACAGAATTATAATAGGATTACCCAAAACTTTTTAAATGACATCTTTTTCTTTTAAACTAGATTTATAGATTTATATTATATAATAAATAACAGAAGTTATTGGATTTTATTGGCAATGCCAAGTCTGATTAGCCGAAAACTAGAAATTTTCATTGGAAAAAGGATGAATATTTTCTGTTAAAGGTTTTCGGAACCAGAAAGTCTTACGAAGTAAAATGCTAATCAGACAAAATTTGAGGCATAACCAATAAAATCTGAAGAATAAAAAAATAAAATGCCATATGAACTAATAATAACAGAGAAGCCAAATGCTGCAAATAAAATAGCTCTTGCTTTGGCAGATGGAAAACCGATCAAGGAAAACATAAATGGAGCTCCATTCTATAAAGTGACGCATGGAAATAAGGATTTAGTGGTTGGATGTGCTGTTGGCCATCTTTATACTGTCACAGAGAAAGAGAAGAAAGCATGGACCTACCCTATATTTGATACTAAATGGGAGCAGACATCAAAGACAAGCAAAAGTGCAGCTTATAGTTCAAAATATGTTACTGCACTGAAGAAGCTGGCCAAAGATGCATCATCTTTCTGCGTCGCTACTGATTATGATATTGAAGGTGAAGTGATAGGATTCAATGTCATAAAGCATATCTGCAAACAAAAAGATGCAAGAAGAATGAAATTCTCTACATTGACAAGAGATGAGCTTAGAGAAAGCTATGAAAATGCTGCAAAAACACTGAACTGGGGACAGGTTAATGCAGGAATCACAAGACATGAATTAGATTGGTATTATGGTATTAATCTGAGCAGGGCATTGTCATTATCAATCAAAAGAGCAGGCAGCTTCAAAATATTAAGCTCAGGAAGAGTACAGGGGCCTGCTTTGAAAATCATTGTTGACAGAGAAAAAGAGATCAGAAAGTTCAAGCCTGACCCATTCTGGCAGATAAGAGCATTATGGAACAAAGAGAAAGAAGTAAAGATACAGATAGAAGCATGGCATAAAGAAGATAAGTTCTGGGAAAAAGAAAAAGCAGACAAAGTCATGGCTGTTGTGAAAGATGAAAGAAAAGCAAAGGTTGAAAGTGTAGAGAAAAAAGAATTCAAACAACAACCACCAACACCATTTGACCTGACAACATTGCAGATGGAATCATACAGATGTTTCAGGATACAGCCAAATCAGACATTAGAGATAGCTCAAAGCTTATATCTGGCAGGAACCATATCTTATCCAAGAACAAGCTCACAACAATATCCACCAAGCATTGGATATATTAAGATTCTTGAGAAATTAGCAAACAACAATCTTTTCAGTGAAAAAGCCAAGAAACTGTTGAATCAGAAAAACAAATCTGAACTTAAGCCAAATAACGGAAAAAAGACAGATCCAGCGCATCCTGCTATATATCCAACTGGCAATTTTACAAACCTTGATGGTAGAGAATTAAAAGTTTTTGATCTCATCGTGAAAAGATTCATGGCAACATTTGGTGAGCCAGCAGTTAGAGAATCATCAAATATTAAGCTGGACATCAGATCAGAGATATTCATTACTAAAGGTGTAAGAACAGTCTACAAAGGCTGGCATGAGCTTTATGAGCCTTATGTAAAATTAGATGAACAAGAACTGCCTGCTGTTGCTGAGAAAGAAATTGTTGATGTAAAAAAGATTGAGATGATAGAAAAAGAGACACAACCTCCTAAAAGATATACTCCTGCTTCCATAATCAAAGAGCTCGAAAAACGCGGATTAGGTACAAAATCAACAAGGGCAGCTATAGTAGATACATTATTTCATAGAGGGTATGTTATTGGTCCGCCAATTGAAGCAACAGAATTAGGCATACATACAATAAGCACATTAGAAAAATATTGTGAAAGTATTGTTGATGAGAATCTTACCAGACATTTTGAAGAAGAGATGGAGATGATAAATGATGACAAGAAAAAAAGCGAAGATGTCCTCAAAGAAGCAAGAGATGTCCTTAAGAAATTGCTTATAAAATTCAAGTCACAAGAAAAAGAGATAGGAACATCATTGTTAGAATCATTCAGGGAAGCTGAAAGCATAGCAAACACAGTCGGTAAATGCCTGAAATGCAAAAATGGCAATCTTATGATCAGAAAAGGGAAATTTGGGAGATTTATTGCCTGTGATGGCTACCCTGACTGCAAAAATACATTCAAACTGCCACCAAGAGGAAAAGTAGAGACATCTGAAAAAGTGTGTGAACAATGCAAAAATCCAATGATTAAGATTGGAACAGGCAAAAAAGCACAAGATCTATGCATCAATCCAAGCTGCAACTCAAAGACAGATATGACTAAGAAAGAGATAAAAGAGCTTGAAAAAGAAGAAAAAATCTGCCCTAAATGCGGTAAAGAAATGATGTTAAGAGAATCAGTCTATGGTAAGTTCTGGGGATGTTCAGGATATCCTAACTGCAAGACAATTGAGAAAATTAATAGTAATGGAAACAAAACCAATTCTAATGAAAATACTTAACTTGACTGATCAATAAAATGTACTTACTTAATATTCTTTTTTCCGAAAAATATATAAATAATACTTAATTAATATCTTTTTATTATATCTCAAATTTGACATTTGCTATATACAAATGCTCAAATTTGTAGGTTATATTACATGAAAATTAGACCAATCTATTAAAAAATAATTAATTGTCAAACTTGGATTGTATGTAATAAATAGGAAACACCTTAGTTATGTTATATTGGATTAATAAAAGGTACTTATTTAATATTCTTTTTTCCGAAAAATATATAAATAATACTTATTTAATATCTTTTTATTGTATGTAACTAACGAGAAATACTTAAATAGTATTGAAAATAAGCTATAAATAGTGTTTTTTACTTAAATAATATCTAAAGGATGGCAAAAAAAGGGGATTTTGGAGAGAGAATCAGTGATTTACACAGCAACCAGAATAGTGAAAAGCTGAATAAGATTAATGAACTCCTTCTCGAACTTCAAGATTCAACAGGCAAAAATATTTCTGAAATAATATCTGCCATCAAAGAGAAACGCGAGCTAAAGAAAAAGTTCTTTCCTACTTCAATCATAAACAAGAAATTGGGAGCAACAGAATCCATTGTAAGATATCTTAAAGATGAATTAAATTATAATTATAAAGATATATCAAATACAATACACAGAAGCGAAGCTGTTGTCGGTGTGATGTACAGAAATTCTCTGAAAAAGTTTTCCGGAAAACTTAATGATATTACAAAAATCAAGCTTGATAAAACTGAAGAAACCACAAAAAAGATTAATTTTGAGCTCTACATCCCTTTTTCAGTCTTCTCTCCTAAACAGACCATATTCGAATCAATTATTCTATATCTGAAAGAAAAAGAAAATCTTAGATACAGCCAGATTGCTAAACTTACCTCAAGAGATCAAAGAACAATATGGACAATTTACAACAGAGTAAAAAACAAAAAATGAGACATAAACACTTAAGTAAAATGACAATGGCAATGTTTATAGTAGTTTTCATTAGTGTTATATCTCTTCATATATTTTTTACTGGAAATAGTGCAGACATATTAAGTGGAAATATAAAAAAGGCAATGGATAAAAATTTAATAACTGGCTTTGTTGTCTATGATTACAACCCAGATGTTGAAGTAGTTATACCAGATGTTGATCTAAAAGACAGATATGGCTATTTCACAGGGCATCAGGAATTAGCTGAAAGGCCAGACAACAAATTTGATATAACAATAAGCAGCTCACCTGGTATCCCTAAATTGGTCCATATAGGTGAAATGCCTGAAGCTGTTGTTGAGATAAAAGGTTATAACAGCAATAATGAAAGTGTCCAGATAAATTCCTTAATCGATACATTTGATGAAGATGATGATGAATATGGATTTATTAAATCTGCTGTACTTGCGATTGATTCAATTGAGATAGAGAATGCAACAATAACACTGCCAAAAACACACCACGTTGAATACATATTAGAATGTGATGACTTTGATCAGGAAAACTTTGTATGCTTAGATAATGGCGGATGGTATGATGCAGATATCCCATTCACAGACAATGGAGATACAATCACTTTTGTTGTCACACATTTCACAGGATATGCAGGTGGTGGCTCAAATGAAAGTGATTCTGCAAACTTAACAATATGGGATAATATGGATCAAGGAATGTTCCATGGAGATGATGAAAAATATGTTTTAGAAGAGGTTGAGTTCTTCTCTAATTACAGTATGCTGAATGGTTCAACAATCGGTTCAGAGACAGACGGTAGCGGTGTAACATGTATAATTAATTTCAGTGACGGCGAAAATGGAATAATGAATTTTGTAGGGGCATATCAGCTTTATGAGTATGACAGAACTTTCAATTCAGCTGGAATATTTGATTACAACGTAAGCTGTGATGGTTCACTGCTTGGATTTGTTGAATTGAACACAACAGATAATGTGACTATTTCATCATTGACACCTCCAAAAGGCATGGCAGGAGCTGCACCTTCTGTTACAATACCTATATTTAATGAGACATCTGTCAATGCAACTCAGAACATAAATGCATCTGTTAATTATACTGATGATGAAGGAGATTCTGGAACATTATATTTCAACTGGTTTGTAAATGACAGCTGGGTATTTGAAGAGATTGTAACTAGTGTTGCAAATAATAGCAATATATCAAGGCAATTTGATGCTGGCAATTACTCAGACAGAGCAAACATAACAATAGAAGTTACACCTTATGATGGAAATAGTAATGGAACTTCTAAAAACAGCACATTCTTCATGCAGGTTTGTTTGAATCCATATAATGATATGTCAATAAATATGGATACAATATTATGCAGCGGCACATATAATATTGCAGATTCTGGCAGCAGCGGTGTTATTATAACTTCAGCTAACAGCATAAATATCACTTGTGATGGAACAAGAATTGTTGGTGCTATGGGTGGAGTAGGAATAGATAATGGCAATACTTTTAACATCATAAAAGGATGTACATTTGAGAAATATACTAATGGTATTTACATAGACAATACAAACAATACAGTTGAAAATTGCACATTGCTTTCAAATACAAATGGTGTAGTAGGTTTCAACTGGCATAATAATATTACTAATAATACTTTTTATAACAATTCAAATGGATTCAATACACAAACAGGCAACAAAAACAATTATCTTTGGGGTAATAGATTCTTAGGAGAGGGAAGTAATACTGATGGTATTTATTTATTTGGTGGTATAGTAGACCCATGTCCGTTTGGTTTATATGGTAATTATTATGATATAAATGTAGGTTCAACAAAAGTTCAATCAACTGACTGCGGACCTTCGCCTAATGCAACAGTTATGCTTTATGATAAATCTGAGCAATATAACTGGACATTTGGAAGCACTGGAACTGCAACATTTAATAATCTGGCAGAAGCAATGTATAATATTGGGCCAGGTAAGACATTGTATGGTGCTTATTATTCTGGAACATTTTATGAAAATACATCAACTATTAAGAAAGATAACATTATATTTGATTGCAACGGAACTATGTTTGATGATAGAGTAACAGGCTCAAGCACAGCTATTACTTTTGGTTCGCATGACTGGATAACCATAAGAAATTGTACATTCAACAGATATTGGAGAGCAATAAACATTGATAGTGGTTCAACTAACAATACAATAGAAAACTCAACATTCCTTTCAAGCACTTCATTTGGAGTAGGTACCTATGACAATCACAATAATGTTACAAACAACACATTCTATAATAATTCAGATGGATATGTATCAACAACTGGTGTTTTTAATAATAATGTTTGGGGTAACAGATTCCTTGGAAGTGATAATGCTGATGGTATTACTCTTGGTGGAGGGTTAGCAGATTTCTGTCCTAATGATATTTATGGTAATTATTATGATATAAATGTAGGAATAACTAAAATTGAGTTAACTGATTGTGGGCCAACACCTAATGCAACAATTATGTTGTATGATAAATCTGAACAATACAATTGGTCATGGGGAAGCACTGGAACATCTACTTATAACAATCTGGCAGAAGCAGTTTATAACATAGAATCTACAGATACAATATTGGGTGCACCTTACTCCGGAACATTTTTCAAAAATACTACAACCACAGTAAAAGATACAATAACACTTGACTGCAATGGAATTGTATTTGATGACAGATCTGGAAGTGATACAGCCATTAGTTTTGTTGATGAAACATTTTGGACAATAAGAAACTGTACATTCAAAGGATATCAGACAGGTATTAATTTTGACCTTACTTCACACAATAACACTGTTGAAAACTCAACATTCTTATCAAGTGCAGTCAGAGGGATATACATTAATCAAGGAGACCATAACAACATAACTAATAACACATTCTTTAATAACACAGAAGAAGGAATAAATCTAGCAAGCGGATCTAAAAACACATTAGTTTGGGGCAACAGATTCCTCGGAAACAATAATGATGGAATATCTAATTCTGATAGTACTACAAATCTGTGTGTTGATGATGGCATCAATTATTATGGAAACTATTATGATAATTTTGTTGAT
>JBDRKY010000068.1:0-48803 GCA_043813525.1 Candidatus Woesearchaeota archaeon | reverse complement strand
CAATCACTGCTACCTATTTTTCCAACATCACTAACTTCATGATTAATCTCTAATGTTTCAGAATATGCGCTATGCATTACAAAGAATATCAATATAAATATATAAATTGTAAAAAACCATTTTTTTGTTATGTGTTTCATTTTTATTGTTTAGAATAACATCTTTCTTTTTCTATCTCATCAGATATGTCAATACAATTATCATCTGCTTTATCTGGTTTTAAAAGACCATGTTCTAATAAACAGTTATAAGCGCCTATATAACTTTTTTTATCTGTGCATTCTTTTATAATTTTTGGTTTGTGATAACTATAAACATATAACACACTTCCAATTAATAATACAATAATAAGTATAACTATTAATATAATCCAGAATTTTCTTGTTTTTATCTTATGTTGTGGAAATTCAGTCTCTTTCACATTTTCTAGAGCATTATCTACTTCATTCTCAGGCCAGCCTGCCTTAAGCAAAACAGCTTTTACCTCTTTTTTTGAAAAACCCTTGCTTAACTCTTTTTTGACATACATATCTAGATTTGTCATTAGATTATTATCTTTCTAAAAGTGCAGGTATTAATATTTTTTGCTTTTATATTTTTATTGATATATAAATAAATTAAAAATATAAAATCTATTAAAAATCAGAAACTTTATATATATAAAAAATAAGATTATAATAATTGTAAGTCTACTGACTTGCATTATTACCTAAGATATAATATCATTTATCAGCTATTTAGCATTTTTATCTTATCTTTTGCTGTTGTTTGCTGAAGTTTGAAAAAGGAGTGTGTATATATGGAGAAAAAAAGAGGTTTGTTGCTATTATGTATATTGTCAATGCTCTTATTATTTCTTAGCCTTACTTCAATAATCTCAACAGCAACAATTAACCCTAAAGTTGGCGATGCTATTGGTGGTAAGGAAAGTTCTGATTTTGATTCTGAACAGTTTTATGGCAGCTCTTTGCTTGAGTTAGGTCTTGGATTTGAATGTGTCAGAAATGAGATTAATGATGATGGAAGTATGGTACCTATCTTAGGTTATCCTATATTCAAGGAAATGACTGTTTCTGATTATGATGGTGGTTTTCTCAAGAATTTCTGTGAAGGTTCTGATGAATGCGCAGTTGATACAAGCTATAACGCTAAAGACAATACTAATTATTGGACTACTTCAAATGATAAAATAGGAATAACATATTTTAAAAATGAAAATGATAATGTTGGAATAAGGTCAGACAAAAAAAACATGAAGAATTTTATTTATGAAGGTTTTTGTAAAACTTATGTTAAAGGTCAGCATTATTTATACCATGAATACCATAAAAATGAAGATGGTTCTAATGAGCTAAAATATGGAGGACCAATATCTGTAAAACAAGTTAAGAATTGTGAAGATGATAATATAGATGATTTATCTGCATCTGATTGTGTTAATACTCCTGATGATGAGTTTGTGAACTATTATATTAAACAACTTCCACAATATGAAGAAGGTGAGATATTAAATGATTATTCACATGTGTATGATGGGAAATATGAATATGAGGTTGATTGGGAAAGCTATAATGATGGTGTTAGTAAATGTTTAGGTAAACATTTGAATATTGATTATCCTTCTATTGATAATGTAGGTAAAAAATTTAATAATTTCTGGAATTTTGGTCCAGATGGTAAAGAAGCGATTTCTCAAAAAGATGAATGCTGTGGGGATGATTATCTATGGATAATGAATGGTGTTAATGATTATGATGGAAAGACTGATGGAAAAACAGTAGATGAATTATGCTTATATGGATATGAAGATGTTAAATTTACAGAAGCGCAATCAGGGCAGACATCTTCTAAGGTTGGAAATCATCCTTATCGAAATGTGTATTGTACACCTAATTATCTAACCCAATTCTCAGGTATACACAGTGCTTATGACACTTATATCAATGATTTTGATCCTGAAGCAGAGAACCAAGTTATGAATCTGTTCCAAGCAAAGTATGGTGATGCAACAACAACAACAGATGTCGGTGTAAGATACCTTAAGATGAATGATGTTAAGGGTAAGAGGGCACCATTATATTGTCATCATTTCTTTAATCAGACAGGTGATAATTTTGAATGGTTGTTTGGCCATGAAGCAGGTGAAATACACTATTTTGGTGTCGATGCAAATGCAAAAAAGCCTTATACCAAAGATAATGTTCCTTATGTTAATGATAATAAATTCAAATTAAATCCAATGGCACCAGATTATATCTATGATATTGTGGCTAAATACAGTTCAGCAGACCTAAAAAAGTTTGATAAAGATAATGATGGTGTTGATTCTGATGATCTTAATATCTGCAATCTATATCTTGGTGGAACATGGACAGGCCATCATTGTTGCGGTGGAAAATTTGCTTATAATCCACAAGTTAAAGTTCTTGAAAATTTCCATGATACTGCTGATGATGGTGAACATTATGTTTTATCTAAAGATAAACTAAAATTGTATTCATTAAATGCTGAGGTTGACGGAGATGATGTATGGAAAATGCCTAACAAAGCCTGTTATATGGGTGAAGCTGTTGGGCATGGTGAAGTGAAGAATGTTCCAGCTTCATCATATATGCAATCTGTCTCTTTGATATATATTTCTAATAATATATTCACATGCCAAAATTTTATACCTGCTCCTCAATATCCTTTAATTGAACTTAACATAATTGATGGTAGTGTTAAAGACCAAGAACAATGTTGTTTTAATGTTCATGGTGATAAAGGAGCTGTAGTTCCAAAAGAATCATCAAAAACTACAAATGATAATAATAATATACAATTACATATACAATGTTATCCTCCAAGTTTTTCAATACTTAATGATAAAGGTGAACTCCAATTATGTAGCTATCCAAATGCACCATTAAAAGATATGGGTTATACTTATGCTTTTAGTAAAATTAGTGATAAGAATTATAACCCCTTATCTACTCCAAATAATCAACTTTTTATTAAAAATAGTAATAATGTCCACAATCATTGCGATTCCTTCTACCTCTTGGATGATTATGATATGTGGGATGGAGATGCTAAATTTGCTTATTGTATGCCTAACAATACTTGGGTCAGTATGGATATATATGCTCAGCCAGATGAATCTGATTCTGTATATCAAATGCTTGGCAGGTATCCAAGTGAATATGAAAAATTAAAGGAATCAGAAGTGCCTGATGACCTCAAAAGTTCTAATATAATTTCTGATAAAGGATGCTGTATTGAGGGGGATTGTTGGGATGGAAGCAAATGTGTTGCTAATGGTGAGACGAAATCAAAAGGTTCTGGCGATGCTAAGAAAATCTATCTATGCGCTAACAGCAAATGGGAATTAGGAGAAGCATCTTACAACTGGTATGGTGAAAAGTTTGGAGGAGAGACTGATCCTAAAATTGTTGGATTGCAGTATTGCATCGATGACTGGTCATGCGCATGTCCTGAAAGTAAAGCATATTCTTTGAATGATGAAGACCAGCGTGAGATTGATATATGTGAAAAATATACTCAGCCAAATTCTTTGTGTACAAGAGAGCCAGCTATGTTTATTGGCGATAGATTCTGTGAACCTACTTATTCAGGCAGCAATTTTAAAGAGCCAAAGACTGCTAAATGGTCATCAAGAACTAAATATTTAGCTTTTGCATTATGGAATTTTGCAGTTAATGAAGAATATGGCTCACCAGATGATTTTGTGCTGCATTGCGATACACCTGAATATGTGCTTAACCAATATAATATTGAACTGCCAGAAGAGCTTTTTGTTGATGAGAATGATTATAACAATTTCTGTGTATTAAAATTTCCAGATGCTGTTTATATCGGTACAACTTTAAACCCAAGGATAGATTATGATACAATACCTGAAATATTATATAATCAGGAAACTATTGATCCTTTTTCAGCGTGCAGTGTTGATGCAGACTGTCCTGCAGCTGATGATGGCATGTCTTGGAAAGGATATACCTGCTATAAAGCACCTGCATACAGCAAAGGGACATGTGTTGCTAACTGCATTGATAATAATGACTGCAGTGATAATGAAGAATGTGCGCATGATAAAGATGATGATGGCAATGATATTGATCCTGGCAGCTGTATTCCTAATGCACCCAAAACAGTTGATATGCATAACATGAAAGATCTTGGCAAGCTGTTCTATGGTGAATCAGATGCAAAAGGTATTTTGAACAGTGAGTATTTATTTAATCTTATAACAAAGGTTTACAATGAAAAAGATTGTAAAACTACTATTAGTGAAACAAATCCAGGTGGCATTAATTTTGATACAGAACCTTTTATTTCTTTTAAGAAATGTGAAAATGATCATTTGCTTTATAATAATTATACCAACGCAATAATTTTTTCTAATAGTTCAATTGTTAATCTTGGTATGTTCTATACAACTGTGGTGTCATCACAAAATGCAATAAACAAACATGTAAAAAGCATAAAATCTTATCAAGAGAAAAATAAAGACATCATTGCACAGACCAAAGATATGTCAATCATCTCTGCTATAAGTGATTTTGACAGGCTGTATTATGCGAAACATCTTGATAATTCAAATCCTGCTACACCTGTTATGAGAGAAATCTTTGGTATTGTTGAAAGGAAATCAGATTCTCAACCATCATCGTCTGATCTTGCTGGCAAGGTGAAGTATTTTTATGCCATCAATTATACTAATGTGTTTGATGGTAGTGTGATATCATGTGATACTATAAAAGAAGCTGCGCCTGAACTGATCTGTCATGATAGTAAAACAAAAGAAGGTGAAATAGGAAAGAGCATGGCTGATGGCAATAATAATTATGCTGTTGTCATAGCACCGACAATGTCAGAATATGATTCAGATGATGAACAGGATATGTATGTCATGAAATATTGGCAGGATCTCACTGCAAAGATCAGATATGCAGAAACTTGAAATATTAAGATTAAAAGAGGGGTAAATGATTGATGCTGAACATGAACAGGAAATCTCAAATTGCTATTTTTATGATTCTTGGTATAACTGCTGTAATCCTTATAGGTTTGGCTTTCTATGGTGTGTCTAACAGCACAGGCAAATCTGTCAAGGCAAAGCAGCAGCAGGTTGAAGAGCTATTCATAGGAAAAGGAAAATATACTACTTATATCAAAAGCTGTCTTGATCAAGCAACAAAACAAGGCCTGCAGCTCATTGGAAAACAAGGCGGTGCTATCTATGACAGCCAGACTATAAACGGCAAACCTGACAAGAACAGCAGATATTATGAAGATGAAGATGGTGTGAAGATACATTATGCTCTTCTTGCTCCTGAAGTTTCTGCAACAGGAACTGGCAGAAAAGTTCCGGAATATCCTTTTAAGAATGAAATTTATACTGCAATATCAGAGCCTTTTCTAAGCTCAGATATTGCTGTATACGGCTATACTTCTTTCTCAACACCATTTATCAGTGCATTATCTGACGACCCTTTTATTCCATTATGTGATAAAAATGGGCCAAACAGCTTTCATGATTCAATTGATCCATACTGCGGCGATGCACCTAAAATGTTTGATTCTGCTGACATCAAAGATATAAATTCAGTACAGGAATATCTGGAAAGCTACATCACACAAAAAACAGATGACTGCATAAAATTAGAATCTCTACCAGAGCTTCAAGGGTATAATATCATTAAAGAAAATATGAATGTTGATATAATCATTGGTGAGACTACTGTGATTTCAAGGATGAATTTAAGTCTGTCAATAACAGTTGATGAAACTTCGCCAACAATTGATATCAGCGGCATAACTGTTGAAAAAAATATAAGGCTGAAACAGATGTTTGATTTATTGGCTAGAATCAGGCAGGAGGATTCAAAAAATATATTTTTTGATGTGAGAAATGCAGCAGTCCTGAAAAATTGCGGAAGTGATAATGATAAAAGCTGCCTTAAACCTGGTATGATTGTTGAAAAAAAATTACTGCCTAACAAAGATTATATCATAACAATAAGTGATACTGAATCGATGATCGATGGACATAAATTTGATTATCAGGTTGTTTTCCAAAATAGATATCCTGCACTTGATTATATCACTATTGATGGTCTGAAAATGGATAATTTTGATTATGATGCAATACTTGTTGAAGGAATGACTTTAGTCATTGATCCTTATGGCTATGATCCTGATGAAGATTATTATGGCAGTGACAATCTTATGAATTATGGTTATATATATGATTTCCAAAGCTGGCTAAATGGAAATTTTGTTAATGGATATACTGAATTTAAAGAAGATAAAGATGGCGATGGTGCTCTTGATTGTATATTTTCAGGCTCAGAAAATTCTAATATCAATAGTTTTTTGAATGGCATCAAAAGCTGTCTGGTATCAACGACTGCCCCTTCATCATTCTCTTCTTCATCGCCTGCATCTCCATTAAGAAAAGTGACCTACAAACTTGGAAAAAAAGATATTGGTGCAAGAATAATTAAAATCAAAGTATGTGATTTGATGAATCAATGTGATTGGCAGGAAATTAAAATATTAATACTGCCTAAAGATGCATTCAGTACATATGATAATTCAAAAGGTTATATTGTCGAAGGAAAATCTTTAGGGGTATTTCAAGATAGCATTGTAACTTTGGGGAAAAAACAGGTAATTGCACAATCAATATTTTTTGCACCAAGTGGAGATGAAGGTTCATCTGATTCTATTCCTACTGTACCAATTGCTCCAGAATATTCTGAATCTCCAAATTCAGATATTGAACATGATACTTCTCCTATCCAGCCTATCCAACCAACAGAATCACTATCTCAACAACCAACGGAAACACAACCATTATCATCTCAACAACCAACAGAAATGTCAACTGAAACAATGCAGTCACCTGTCAACAATGATGAGTTTGATGTGCTTATATCCAAAGCATTAGAAGGGACTAAACTTCCTTATGAGATGTATTATTTAGATGGAAGATATGTTATTGTCAAAAATACAGTGAACAATGCCGGCCCTTTTGTTGTACCAGAAACAGATGAGTTCAGAAATTTTGTAGAGAAAGGCGGCAATACTTTTGGTTATGATGCTGCTGATGGCAACAAAAACCTTTACATAAACAAGAAAATTTATAGTGTCAACCAAAAAAGTTCTGTGATGACATCTTTGATTCCAGACAAAAATGTATATTTTATTTATATCCCTGGTCCATGCACTGAAGGCTCATTCTATAAAGGCTATTGCCATAATGAAGATATATGTTATTTTCATATGCAGGTGTCTAATCATAATTTTAAGACAGTATCTAAACCATGCTCTAAAGATAAAGAATGTACAAAAGATGGATGCAAATAATTTTTTCTCAATATGTATTAATAATATATAACTATTTATCAATAATAACATAAAACTAATAAACTTTATATATAGTATTAATTAATAGATTTAACTATAACATGAAATTTGTTAAAAAAGAGTTGGTTATATTTATAATAGTTTTTAGTATTTTAATTAGTTCTGTCAATGCTGTTGATATGTGTTTATATCCTAATCTGCCAGATATGCCATGTGAGGGGATTGGTGATGGAGAAAATGTAGCAGATGATGCACAATGTGAAGATACAGGTGGGATTGTATCATCTGATAATGAGCTATGCCAGATTGGATGCTGCTGTTCTCTTAATTCTGTAGACAAGGTTTATGCACAATATGCAGTGATTACAAAAGCATACTGTAACAGCTTATCAAATCCTGTGTTTAAAGGTGGTGACAAATCTTTTGACGGATGTAAAAAATATTGCGTTGATCTAACAAATGTTTATAAAAAAAGCGGTAAATTACCAGCATGTTCAAACGGAGTGGATGATGATCAGGATGGTCTATTTGATTATCCTAAAGATAAAGATTGTGTCGGGCTTGAAGATGATTCTGAAATGCAAACATTAGAAAAGCTTGAATGTATGGATGGCATTGATAATGATGGTGATGGTAAGATTGATTTTTTTGGTTTTTATGAAAACTGGTTCTATGCTCCAAACTATTATAACAAAGATGATGCTGAACAAAAAAAACAATATTATAATAATCTATTGAACCCAGCTGATACAACCAAAAAAATAGTAAATCCTGATGATTGCTGCACCAAATCTTATGGTGTATCAGAAAGCTGTGAATTTGATGAATGCAGTGTGGATAAACAGAATGATGAACTATGCAAATGCGGAAACAATGTATGTGGCTTTCCAAATACAATACCTGATTACACTGTTTCTTACACAGGAACAAAACCATCTTATTTCACTGGAAAATATTGCTGCAATGGTAAATGCAGCCAAGAGCCATGTGCAGCCTGTGTTGAAAATGAAATCACTTATGAGATTAAAGCAGATGGCAAGCATAAATATCAATGCTCAAACAGCCAATTGGTAGAGATTGGTGTTGAACCAATAGGTTCAATTGAAGTATGTCTTGATCCTGCAGAGATTGATCAGGATAAGGATAATAAGCAGAATTGTGTTGATCCTGATTGTTTTTCTCTGAAATGTTCTAATCTTAAAGCATCAGCAGCTGCTCCTGATGGCTGCAGGCCTGTTGGCTTCAATGGGTATTACAGCCAAAATCCATCATTGAACATTTATGATGTGTCATATCTTGATGAAGTAGATGATCTTTGGAAATGCTGTTTTCCTGAAACTAACTCTAATGGTGATATAATAAAAAGCAATGTGAATGATTGTAAATATAATGATGGCATTCCTGATACATGCGGACAGTGTAAATGTGTGAGTCTTCATATGCCTGCACAGGAATTAAAACTGAATCATGATTATGGAAAACCAAGGATTAACATAAGTTTTTATTTTGGCTGTCAGGAAAATAATATTGAACTCAATATCATGAGATGCGAAGGCACACCAGGAAACTGCGGCGCTGATTCTCAAAGCATGATTACATTAGAGACAAGTTTTAAATTTACAGATATAACTGATCAAGTACAATGCATAGTATATTCTAAAGATTCAGATACTATCATACAGATGCCTTGCTTTGGCAAAGATGGTGTTGTCCAACCAGGTGCGAACCTTAACCCTAATTATGAAGTTATTGGTATCTATGATACAAAGATTGAAGGAAGCAATTCTAATAATAATCTTAAACATTACAGCTATGTCATCAAATCAACTTATCCTGACAAAGAAGTAAGTTTTTCAACTATTGAACATATTGCTTCAGGCCACAATATCTGTCTTAGCCATACTGGTGATTTTTGTCTAAGAGGGGAAGGTATGGGTGTGGGTTCTGAAAGCCTTAAATATTATTGTGATGAAAATAATCTGTTACAATCTGATGAATGTGATGGTTATGGTGATTCATGGCCTGATACAATATGTATCGAAAAAAAGGAAAATGGGAAAGTCACTACTGGCTGCATTTCAAATACACCATGTATATTTTGCGGACAGCCTTTTAACATGTATGGCAGCTTAGGAAAAGACGGAAGCATGCTTGGTGTTCCTAAAGGGTTTATGGATTATAATGTTGTTGATTCTGAGATGGACTGCAGTAAAAATGCAATCTGCAATTATGATTTTACAAATACTGTCAAAGATGCTTATGGTTATTGCAAAAATATAGGAAGCTGTTCAGATTATAAATCTAAGACAGCATGTGAACAATATGCTCTTGATGAGGATGATCTTACGCCAAATAATAAATGCTTAGCACAAAACTGTATGTGGAAATCATCTTATGATAATAAATTAACTGATGAAATTGAAAAAGGATCTTTAGATATTGGCTTATGTATTAATGAAGTTGAAAACTATAAGACATGTGATATGTGCAACAAAATGAGTGCTAACAGTGTATTTGCTTCATGCACCAAAGATATATGTTATGAAAGTTTCAGCACAGAAAATACAAAATGCTATATCAATTATCTAAACAAAAAATGTGTTGAACAGCATGAGTTGACATGCACTAATTATAAAGATAATGAGAAAGATTGCCATGCAAATGGCTACAAAGGAACAGGGGATGCGTGGGATGTTGAAGTTGATGCATGGTATCTTACTTCTGGCGGGACAAAAAGGATATGGGGTACAAACAAGCTCAAATGGAAGAGCAATGACATTCTCGGATTAGGTGTATGCAGGTGGAATCCATTAAGTGATAATTGCATAAAAGATGCAGATGGTGATGGCAAGCATGATGGCGGCACTGCTCTTGGTAAAAAAGCCATAGATATAATTCCTCCTGTCACAGAAGTTATTGTCCCTGCAAATGTTGATGAGATTAGATTAAAATTTGCTGTCACTGATCCAACACCTTACGGCAGACCAAGTTCAGGTGAATTAAAGACCTATTACTGTTTTCCTGAAGACAAATTGTTGTCTGAGAGCATAATCAGCCACCCAAACAATCAGAATTATGGCTTTTCTGCTGAAACAACAGAATTAACAGTTAATTATGAAGGGTATAAAGGATATTGTTATCCTAACATATTATTTAAGCCTGAAGATGGCTTAGATTATATCTCAATACCAAAAGAAAATGGTAAACAAACTATGTTCTTTTATTCAACAGATGGCGCAAAAAATCTTGAAGAAGTAAAAAGCTTCATATTTAATGTTGATAAAAAACCTCCTGAAATAAAGATTACACCATACATTACCTATGACAAATCAAAGCCATATGATGATAGTTCTATACTCTTTGCAGTTGAACTGGATGAGATTGCAAAGGAATGTTATGATATCTTTGAAGGTTATGATGGTATAAAAAAGATTAATTATGAGCAGGGACAATATTTTCAGTCTAACTATAATGGTCTTACAGATGGAACTTATTATTATACTGTGGTATGCACAGATATGCTTGATAATAAAATCAATAAGACTACTTTTGTGACTATTGATGCTGATCAGGAGATACAGGCATCACTTCCTATGGGTAAGATTGATTATTCTCCTATCAAATTAGAAATAAAAACATTGCATAAAGGTGACTGCAGGTATGGTACATCTGATTCATTTGAGCTCTTGACATCTTTTGATACTGAAACAGATGATAATACCAACGGTAAATTCAAGAAATATTCAACACAGAGCTCTTTGGCAGAAGATGGCCTTTATGAGTTTAAAGTAATGTGCAAATTCCCTGCATTAAGCAATGAATTACACAAAGATGAGATACAATTTGTCTATGATATCACTCCACCAGTAACTAGCTTGACAAGCGGCAGTGGTGTGCCATTTGATTATTCAAAATGGTATAACAAAGATGAGGCTGGTGATTCTGTGTTCTTGGAATGCAATGATGAGCCTGAATTTGGTTTTGGCTGTGAAAATACTATTTATTGCCTGCAATCAGGTGCTGCTAAGTGCGACCTTTCTTTTGGAAATCAACAAGTTATTGGTCAGTCAGGTGTAGGCCAACAAGGAACAGTAATAGATCCTTATATATCTGTCAAAGTGGAATCTTCAGCATCATCACAATGGTTATGTTACCAATCAAAGGAAAATATTTATAATTCTTTAGGAACAGATTATGGTGGAAATCAAGAACAAAAGAAATGCATCAAGCTTTTGATTGATTCTGATAATGGTCCTGTAATTGATGTACCTTTGCTTAAACCTCATTCAGATCCACTCAATCCTTATATCTATTATACTACTTTATTTAATTTAAAAGGAGCAGTAATTGATAGTGATTCTGAAGTTAGTCCACCTGCAAATAATAAATTAGACATAAATGTATATGGTCTGTCAGCAGAAGCTTTGCAAAAATTACAGGCAGCAACAGGTGCAACAGGAACATCAGGAACAAAAACAACTGGAACAAATGGAGCAGATTCAGGTGATGGAACTATTGAATTAGAATTTGAACCAATACAATCTTTTGAGAATATTGATGCAAACAATGATTTCTTCCAAGAATTAGAACTTTCTTCAGGTTATAATAAAATTGTTTTGACAGCAAAAGACAGGTCAGGCAAAGATTCTGCAGTTTATGAGTATTATATTGCCATATCTACTTTTGAAGGAGAGCTATTAAATGTAATATCACCAATCAAAGGTGTTTCTGATGTGGAAGAGTTTGATCTTATCATTGAGACCGCAAAAGAGCTTCCTCCTGCAGATACCTGCAAATTATCAACAAATCCTCTTGTTGGTTATACTTCACAATTAGAAAAATTATCAGGAAGACAGTTTAAGAAGCATATTAATTTTCCTGGGATGGCAGAAGAGACTTATTATACAGTATTTATCAAATGTGATTTCCCTGGTGGTTTGTTTGACATCAAAGAGGTTGAATTGATATGGGATGTCACCCCTCCAAGCCTTGAGAAAGTATTCATTGAGCCAAGTGACAGGAAAAGCCCGCCTAATATTGTTGAACATCCTCTTATTACAAATCTTACAATTGTGACAGATGATAAATCAAGATGTAAATACTCAACTGTCAATACAGACTCTTATTTTTCAATGACGCCTTTTGACGGATATGAAAATTTAAGTTTTGTCAATGAACAGCCTTTAACTAATCTGTTTGATGGGTATAGCTATACTTATTATGTCATGTGTGATAATGGTCCAACAGAGCCTGCATCAAACCATATATCTGAAAAAGCAAATTTCACTTTTAATGTCAATACTTCCATGTTCACAGGATTTACTCTTGTCAAACCTGAAACTTATTTAGGTTATAACACAGTATCCTTTGAATTACATACAACTAAACAAGCAGCAAATTGTGAATTTGGTCCAAGTAAAGAACTGATAGAACAATATGTTATGAACACTGTAAGTGAAGGTGTTGATAGATATAAAATACATACTGCTGGTCCTCTGCAGCTTTCTGAAGGCAAGCATGATTTCTATTTTAGATGCCTTACTGCAGCAGAAGGATGGATTGAAGATCATTTCATATTTTATATAGACCTATCACCACCTGATATTCAAGTCAAAACACAGCCTTATACTAATTCATTGACAACATTGACAGCAAGCTGGGAAGCAGAAGATGATGAAGGTATCATGGTTTCATTATATAATTTTTCAATAGGTACTGCAGCTGGACTGGATGATATATATGAATGGAGCTCAACAGATGACCACAAGAAAACAATAAAAAATCTAAACCTAAACAATGAGACCACTTATTGGTGGAATGTGATTGCGCAGAATTCTGTTGGCTTATGGAGTGTTGTCGCAAGCAATAGCACATATGTTGATCCTAATTATAATCCGGGTGAGGAGATTTTGATTGACGAAGAGATTGATCTATGTAAAAATGATGTAAAAGATAACGATGAGACTGATATAGACTGCGGTGGAAGCTGCCAAGAATGTTCAAATGGTAAAAACTGTAATCTTGTTTCTGATTGTATGAGCGGCCAGTGTGAATTAGGCATATGCATAAGTGCAGGGTGTGATGATGGCATCATTAATCAATTGGAGACAGACATAGATTGCGGCGGTTATTGTGCAGCATGCGCAGATGATATGAACTGCAATATCAATAGTGACTGCATAAGTGGATACTGCAAAGCTGGTTTATGTACTTTACCTACATGCAATGATGGTGTGCAGAACGGACAGGAGCTTGGTGCTGATTGTGGCGGACAATGTCCAAAGGAATGTGAGCTCAAACCAGGTGAAGAATCAACAGCAAGCTGTGATGATGGCATCAAAAATCAAGGAGAAGAAGGCATAGATTGCGGCGGACCATGCAGTTCATGTGAAAAACCACCTACAACAGAAGAACCTAAAAAAGATGATAATAAAGAAGGGGGTACAAGTTTATTTGTTTGGTTGATCTTGATATTATTGATTGCAGGGCTTGGCGGCTGTGGATATTACTATTATATTAATTATTTTTTAAAAGAGAAACCATTATTTCCTAACAAAAATATGCATCAGCAAATGCCTAAAACTATTCAATCAATCCAGCAGCAAAGGCCTGTCATAAAGGGTATGCAGCAACCTAAACCAATGCAAAGGTCAATGCAAAATAGCATGATTAATAATATGAATGCGTTGTTCAGGCCATTATCAAGAGATGTGAGACAGAAAAAAACATCTGGCAAACTTAAGCAAAGATTGGAGATGTTTAATGCTTTTGATGAAAGATCTAAATTAAGTAATGATATTAAGCTCCAGCCTAAAGAGACAGAAAAAGAAGTTAAGGCTGGAAAGATAAGAATAAATGCAGCAAAAGAACAAAGAAAGGAAGAAATGAATGAAAAAAGAAAAGAAGAACTTACTAAAGAAATAAAAGCTGAGACTAAAGCACAGAAGCTTGAGATTGCATCTGCTTTTAAGGCTAAAACTGATAAAGAAACAGAAACAGATTTTAGGGTTGCACCCAAAATATTATCAACTACGCCAACAGCTAAACAATCAGTTAAATCAACTACAAAATCTTCAGTTAAATCTTTAGTTAAGCCAATTCCTAAAAATAAACCAGACAAAACAGAAAAAATAACTGTTAAATCAGTTGGATTTAATAAGAACAAATCCTCTGATAAACTTAAACCAGATTCTGCATTGGATAAATTATCATCCAAACTAAAAAAAGGCAGTATAAACACATTGGATAAACTGGGTGTTAAATCAAAAAGCAGGGATGCTTTGAAAAAATTAGCAAAATTCAAAAACAAAAACAGGTGAAAATTAATGGCTAAAATTAGAAAATTTAAACGAAAATCACAGGTTGAACAGATGTTATTTTACATACTTGCTATCTTTGTCATTGGTATGATATTGTTATTAGGTGTTAAGTATATCGGCAAGCTTCTCAAACAGGTAGAGACAATAGACCTGGTAGAATTCAAAACAAGTTTACAAGACGATACTGATGTGATGGTCACCAAATATGGCAGCTGGAAAGTGAAGACATATGTTGTTCCTAAGGAACTCAAGAAAGTCTGCTTTTTCACTGCTGACAAATACAAAAGTGGATGCATAGACCTTCCTGACCTTGATCCTGTGATGTGTGATGCTTGGCAGTCTGGATCACAAAATGTTATGACTGTACCTTTTGTGTTGGAATCTCCAATAAATCTTACTAAAATGATTGTTGATAAAGATATTCCACAAGGATATAAATGCTTTGCAGTTTCAGACAGGAAACTCTCAGTCAAGATGACTGGTATAGGTAATGGTGTGATGATCTCTGAAGCATAATAATTATAACATGAAAACCTTAAAAAAAAGAGGAGACATTGAAGTACAATTTAACTGGATATTTATCTTTATAGTCGGTACAATCATACTTTTATTTTTTGTATCTGCTGGTAAAACATATTTGCATAATTCTGAGATTAAGCTTGCCAGCAGGATTATGTTTGATTTAGATTCAATCATGCGCGGCGCAACTGCTTCAACTAAATCAGCAACGAAATTAGAGATACCTAAACTTGAGATGAGATTTACTTGTTTTCCAGACTGCAGTGAAGAAGGATGCAGCTCAGATTTTTCCATGGGTGATACAGGAGTCAATAAACAGACTCCTCACCAAGTCATATTTACCTCTGAACATATTGAAAGCGATTATCTGATCACTTGGTCATTGGATTGGACAGTCCCTTTCAAAGTAGGTAATCTGCTTTATCTTACAAGCCCTGCTATCAAATATGTGCTTGTTTATAATGATCCTGTATCTGAAGCTTTTGCAAACAAAGTATATAATCTCATGCTTGATAATGAATTTCTCACTGTTGAGATTAAAGCACATGATGAATTTGCTGATGTGGCTGATTTAGGCCATGAAAAAATAAGGTTTGTCTTTTTTTATCAGTTTGGTAAAGACGACATCAAAGTTGATCCAGAACTTTTTGAAAAAGGTGATTTTGATGTTGTTGTATTAGAGCCTGTATTTGAAGGTAATGCTATGTTTTTCACAAAGGATGAAGTTAAAAATGGAGTTAATTATGCTACAGTTCTTAAATATGGTTACTATGGAAAGGAAACATTGATGGGTGCAATCTTTTCAGAGAATGCTGATTTTTACAAATGCAGCATGGAAAAAAGCTTTAATCATCTTAATCGTCTGTTTGATATTTACAGAGAAAGAGCAAGTTACCTATCTCAACATGTGTTAGATAATCCCAAATATTCACATTGCAGCCAAATTTATGAAGGATTTGCGTCACTCCCTAAAACACCTATCAAATATCTTGGACAATTCACAGCTAATAATCTAATTGCACTAAAAAATATAAATGATATAGCTGCTAACACAAACCAAAATGCAGTGCTTAACTCATGCCCTAAGCTGTATTGATTCAAATGAACTAATAAATTTAAATAAAATGAAAAAAAAGATAAGGAAAATTAGGAAATTCAGGAAACAATCACAGCTTAAATTAGGTGAATCTATAATTGTCCTTATAATCTTCTTTATACTGCTTATTGTTGGTCTTGTTTTTTATGCAAAGATACAATCTCATATAACTCAAAAAGATGGTGAAGAGTTTAATGCTAAACGTGCAATTGATATGGCATTAGCAATTAAATTCCTTCCTGAATTACAATGCACTTCTCAAGCAACTGAAGAGTTTGATTGTGTTGATCTTGCAAAACTTCAGGTTTATAAACTGGTAATGGATGGTAAGGATTGGTATGGCAGGTATTATGCGCAGATGTTTCCTAACGCAAAAATAACAATCAAACAGGTATTTGCACCATCAGGAGATTTGCTTCATCAAGAAGGCATTCTATTATTTAATAATATATATATTAAAGATGAGGACATAAAGTCTTTTCAAAAAATATCTATACCTATTACCATATATGATTCTATCGCTGATTCCAACAGCTTTGGATTTATTGTATTGGAGGTTGTTGGCTGAATGAAAAATAAACATAAAAAATCACAGACTGAAATAATGGGGCTGATGATCATTGTAGTTATAATCACATTAGTTGTATTATTTGTGGTTTCAGTAGTGTATTTTAAGCCAACTGATGATTTTTTAGAAAGCTATATTCAAAAGGATCTGTCAGCAAGCATAATAGGAGCCATGCTTAAGACTGATTCTGGTTGTACGAAAGATACTACTATAGAAGATCTGTTGATTGATATGGTCAGAGCTGGCGGCGGAAGCACAATCACCTGTAATCTTGATATGCTTGAACAGAGGTATTCTAATATGGATGCTTGTAAGGATATCAACATGGGTGATGATGCAGCTGTGTGTGCAATATCTCTTATTTCAGAATCTTTGAAGGAGATGGGCAGACCATTTCATCTTAAGATAAAAGCCGGTACACTTAAAATAATACCTGATATAAAGCATTTAGAAGAGGAATTTGCAAGAGCAAAAAGTGTTGAGGTTACACCATATACCCTTCCAATATACCCAACAGATGAAGTATTGGAGATTTGGTTATGTGTTGGTGGGGAATGTCCTAATATCTGATACTATGCGTAATATTTATATATCAGATTCGACAATTGATATTAAATAAACATAAAACATACACAAAATGAGGTGGTTAAATGTTCAAAACATCTAAAAAAATTAAATCTAAAAAAGGAGATATATCACTTAATATGATCATCATAGCTATTATAGCTTTGCTTGTGCTTGTCATTATTGCAGCGATATTCACCGGAAGATTGGCATTGTTCAATATTGGTGTGTCTGATTGTGAGAAAGTTAAAGGTGCAGTCTGTGATTTTAGCTGTGGTGATGGTTATGTTGAAGATAAGGTGAGTAGCTGTATTGATCATGATACAAAAAAAGTTAACAAAGATATGCATTGCTGCATACCACAGGATTATTCAATCATTGAAGATAATTAACTTAAATTTTAAATATTAGTTAAACCTATCATTTTATATGAAACGAAAAGTGATACAGGTTGCAGATAAGACTTTAATGATATCTTTACCTTTAGCATGGGTTAAACAGCATGATATAAAGAAAGGTGATGAGATTGAAGTTGATGAAGCAGGAGAAAACTTATTGCTTTATCCTGGTGATTCTACACAATCTAAACTTATAACTATTGATATATCTTTTTTAAATGAGAGAGTAATTAGGTGGTATCTTTCTGCTCTGCATAAATCAGGATTTGATGAGATTAGCATCAAATATCATAATCCTGAACAACTTAAATTAATATATTCTCTGATGAAAAACCTGTTTACGGGATTTAATATCATATCTGAGACTGATAATTCTGTTGTTCTGAAAAATATATCTAAAGATAACAAAGATGAGTTTGATCAAGCATTAAGAAGAGCATTTAGGGTTACTATATCAATGGGTAAAGAATTATTAGATTGTATTAATAATAAGGATTTTGTTAAATTAGGTATGATAACAGAAAAAGAATTGCTTAATAATCAGCTTACTAATTTTTGTGAACGGCTTTTGAACAAATATAAATTTAGTGATAAAACTACTTTCTTGTATACTATAATATGGAACTTAGAAAAAGTATGTGATAATTATAAGTATATTATTGATGAAATTAATAATTGGATTAAATCTTATGGTAATGCTATTAATATAAATGTCTCAGATGATGTCCTCAACGTTTTTAATTCTATTAATCTTTATCTTGAACAGTATTATAACCTGTATTATAATTTTAATATAGAACTTATGAATAAAATAACTGATATGAATAAATCTATCAAACAGAATATATCGATGATTGATAAAAATGATAAGTTTAATTTAATAATCATTAATCATTTGAATGTTCTACTAACACAAACAACTGATTTTTCTGCCTCTATTATTGCATTGAATTGTTAAAATATAAAAAATTAATCTATCTTTGCCTGTTCAATCAATTCCTTTAATGCATCAACAGCAGCACCACAATAATCATCAGTTCCTTTCTTAAGATATGCATAATTTATTCCAGAGCTTGAATTGATCCTATGTATCGCTAATTCATTCCTTGTTTTCTTTAATGCTTCAACAACTTCTTTTGCACTGCCACCCTGTGCACCTACACCTGGTATCAGCATCGGTATTTGTCTGCTTGAATTATCACCAATACCAGATTGTTTACCATACTCAATAAAATAGCTACTAATCTGTTCTAATTCAGTAAGATATGTTGCACCAATAACAGCTCCAACACCTGGTTTATGCCATTCTAATAATTTCTCTGCTGTTTTCATATAAACTGGTTTTCCATTGGTATTATTTGTTGAATCAGAAGCTGTATTATCATTTGAACATACAAGTAAATTTTGTAAATCAACAGCACCTTTATTTGAAGTTCTTACTAAAACATAAACTCCTTTGCCTTTTTTGTCTGGATTATCTGCTTCACTTGTTTTTACATCAATCTTATCACCACAATAATCCAAAAAAGGGCCAACACTATCACTGCCCATATAAGGGGCAATTGTGATTGCATCAGCTTTCCAAAATTCAAACAAAGCCTTTGCATATGCTTTGCTTGTTTTTCCAATATCACCTCTTTTAGCATCCAATAAAACAGGAATTTCTAATCTTTTACATTCATCAATAATATCTTTCAATGCCAACAGGCCTTTAAAGCCATACTGCTCATAAAAAGCAATGTTTGGCTTGACTATTGCTGGTATTGTATTCGCAGAAATAAACGCATTAAGTATATCAATATAAAACTTAGCAATTGCTTTGCCTGGCTCTGCCTGTTTATTCATAAACTCTTCACAACCCGTGCTTGGTATTTTATCAATATCTGGATCCAAACCAACACATATAATATTATTTACTTCTTTTGTTCTTTGTCTTAGCTTTTCTAAATAATTCATATCATCACCAAACCCATTTTTTATTAAATCATATCAATTTAATTATCTTTTCTATCAACATCTTAGGATCAGAATCATAAATTACGATTGCATTAGTTTTTTTATTGCATACTTGTATAATCTCCTTAATTTTCTCACTTATCCCACCAGATTCTAAAACACCTATGACTTTTCCATCATCATAAGCAATAGTAAATTCATTTAATGTTCCAATACTTCCATTAATTATAATTACAGCATCACATGCTCTAATATTCAATATATTTCTTCCTTTGTGTCCATAACCTGTATACAAAATAAAATCAAAGTTTTCAATTGGATAATTCTTTGCTAAATGTTCATCTTTATTTATCCATGGGCTAATGCCAATAACCATCCCATTTTCATGCTTTGCACCTTTTGTAGACTCAAAACTCATACCTGTTGTTGCACCAGTCACAAGTATAAAATTATTTTTAGCAATCTCTTCACCAATCACTCTTGCTTTTTCAATTAGTTCATCTGAAAAATCTCCTGAAGCTCTTCCCATCACACCAATTGTTTTTTTCATATCTTTCACCTGATTAAAATTTAAGTTCTCTTAACCCATATTTTTCAAATCCAATCTCAACTTGTTTTAATGCTTCATCTGATGGGTTATTCTTTTCTTTTGCCATTGGCAGTAATATTAGGCTATTACTAATTGCATAATAAGGAACACCCTTTTCATTAACAGCCTGCTCAACACTCTTTCCATCATCTCTCTTTTCCATTCTGTTAACTAAACCAACTGCTGCTATAATTTCTACATTTGCTTCTTTTAATCGTTGCAATGTTTTTAATAATGATCCACCTGTTGTTGTAACATCTTCAATTACAATTACTTTATCACCTTCCTTAACATTGCCAATAAAATATTTATCTTTTGGACTTCCATGTTCTTTAGGCTTTGCCCTACCAATAACTAATTTTTGTTTAGGATTGCTTAATCCTAACTTATAATTAATGATATCTGCCAGTTTAGTTATTCCTTCTGGAACACCATATACATAATCAAATTCTAAATCCTCATTTTTTATAAACTCTATAACAAAATTAGCTAATTTATCAATAAGCTCAAATGTGTTCATAAGATCTCTGCAGTTTGCATACCAATAACTTTGTCTGCCTGAAACTAATATTATTGGTTTCTCAAAAAAGCCAACAACATTATTGTCAATTAAAAATCTATTAAATTCATCCTGATCAAATGCCATCTTCTGTACCTCATATATTATTTATTGTTTTTATTTATTACAATTAATCTTTTCTATTAAATATAACTTCTTTACCTTTAACTGATTCACATATCTTATTTTTTTCATCATTGTTATTCATATCATCACAACTATTCATATCGTCAAAAACAATACTGCCATCAACAATAGTCATGACTGGCCATCCTTTCAGCTTCATGCCTTCGAAAGGCGACCATCTGCATTTTGTCAGCAATTCTTTATTTTTTATAATTTTTTCCTTTTCCATGTCAACAACAACAAGATCAGCATCATAACCTTCTTTGATAAATCCCTTATTTTTTATTCCAATTATCATTGCTGGATTCTCACAGCATAATTGCTGCACTTTTTTCAATGTTATCCTTGCTTCAATCCCTCTGTTAATCTCATTCAACAATAAAGGCAGCCTTGTCTCAACACCAGGAACACCATACTGTGGTTTATCTGTTTTTTTCTCAGCAATTGTATGCGGTGCATGGTCTGTGCCAATTGTATCAACAATATCATCATCTATGGCTTTCCATAATGCATCTTGGTCTTGTTTTGTCCTTAAATTTGGTTTCATTAGGCCAAAATTTCCTAAACTAATCATATCATCATTTGATAAAAACAGATGGTGAGGTGTAATTTCAACAAACAGCCTTTGGTTGTATTCTTGTGATTGCTTATATCCCTTGATAACATCTAATTCTTTTTGCTGCGAAATATGGCACAAATAAAGTTTGTTTGTTTTGCTTAATCTTATTGATTTTTCAACCATATCATCTTCTGCATGTACAGCTATTATTTTTGAACTGTTAAATATCTGTTGTAGTACTTTATCGTCATCTATTTTCATATTTCCTGTAGATTCATTCATGAAAACTTTTACTGCAGCTATATTAGCTATGTTTTTTGAATTATCTATGTTTTCTGGTGAACAGATATCTCTGATCTCATCAATATTATCATTTGCAGCGCCAAAATAAAATCCATAATTGACCAAACAATCCTGTGATGCAATCTTTCTTCTTTTTTCTAACATATCTTTGTTGATTACTGGCGGTTTTGTATTAGGCATATCTAATATTGTTGTCACACCGCCTGCAGCAGCAGCTTTGCTTTCACTCAAAAAATCTGCTTTATAACACTGTATAAAATCACGAAAATGAACATGCGGATCAATAAGTCCGGGCATGATTATCATATTTTTACAGTCTATTATCTTATCTACTTTAATATCACTTTTTACTTTACATATTCTCTTAATTATATTATCTTCTATAAATATATCAACTGATGATAAATTATTTTCATTTAATATTCTGCAATTCTTAAGAAGCAAAGTGTTATTATTATTACAATCTTTATTGATACTCATATTTTTTTTACATTCACATCTATGAGCTGAAACAGCATTATGACTTCCAAAATCTGGCAATTCTTTTAGCTGTTCTAAATTAAACACAGGACCATCTAAACACACAAGTTTGTGATTGATTGTACACCCACCACATATACCAAAACCACAACCCATCTTTCTTTCTAAACTTACTTCGCATTTTATATTGTACATTTCACAGATGTCAGCAACTTTTTTCATCATTATTTCAGGTCCGCATGTATAAATCATATCTATTTTTTCATTATAGTTTTCTTCTTTATTTTTTTCTTTAATAAATTCCTCTAAAACATTAGTAGTGAATGCTTTTTTGCCATCACTGCCGTCATCAGTACACACACACAGATGATTATCACATATTTTTTCCTTTAATACAAGATTACAACTGCTCTTAGCTCCATAAATTAATTTGACATTATTCTTATCCTTAAGAGCAAGATACAATAAGCTAACAGCAGCTATACCTATACCGCCTGCGACAATGCATACATTCTTGCCTTCAACAAGTGTAAATCCATTGCCATAAGGTCCTCTATATCCTACTACATCATTTATTTTAAGATCAAACAATGCAGTTGTAAATTTACCTATTTTTGCAGCAGTGAAAGAAAACCTGTCTTTTTCAACACAAGAAACTGTAAATGGTTTCTCTTCAATATTAGGCAGCCAAACCATGATGAATTGTCCTGGCTTTATATTTATCTTACCTTTAAGCCAGATTGTGATCAAATAGGGATTATGTATTACAACACCAGCAACTTTTGTTGTCTTTGGTATGTCATGCCTGTCATAAATATTTAAGTCCATATGTTCATCAGTATCGATATTTTTATCTGTTTTTGAATTATGGTCAGTCATGGGCAGCACCTATCAATTCTTTTAAGCCTGAATAACCATTGTCAGACAGCCATTTTTCCATCTCTTCTGCAATCATTCCAAAAACTTTTTCCCCGCGATAATAAACAGCACTTCCAACACCTAATAATGAAGCGCCAGCCATCATCATCTCAATTCCATCTTTTCCTGTTGTGATACCGCCTGTCCCTATAATAGGGATGTCAACAGCTTTGTAAATTTCATATACATTTTTAACAGCGACAGGAAATATGCCTTTACCACTTACACCTCCAAATTTGTTTGTCAGGATTGGCATTCGTGCATCAATATTTATTCTCATCCCGCCTATTGTGTTGATTGCTGTGATTGCATCTGCACCTGCTTCTTGAACAGCTTTTGCTACAGGGACTATATTTGTTACATTAGGGCTTAATTTGACTGTTACTGGTATTTTAACATGGCTTAAATTATCTTTGACAATAGAAGTCACATCAGCAGCACTTTTCTCATCAGCTGCAAATATCCTGAACTCTTTCTTAACATTAGGACATGATATATTTATTTCAATGATGTCAGGCCTTGCTTCACTGACTAATTCTGCAATCTCGCCAAACTCTTCAGTATTTCCGCCAAATATACTTGCTATGATTGGTATGTCAATCATTTTCTTGGCTTGTCTGATCATCTTGATTGATTCTTCGACACCAGCATTGCTCAGACCTACTGCATTCATAAAACCATGCTCGTCGCAGAACATAATTGGATTATTATGGCCACTCCTTGGTTTTGATGAGATTGATTTTGTTGTTATGCCGCCAATGCCATATTTTTCTAAAGTGGTAAAATATTCTGAACTTTTTCCTAATATGCCTGAGGCTAAAATTATAGGATTTCTGAATTCTATGTTCAAAAATTTACATTCTATCATTTCAACACAATATCTTTTTTATTAATTATACGTTCACAAAAATTACATCTAATCTTTAATGGAATCTGATTGATCACTTTAAAATGTGTATTTACATCTTCAACATTTGTGATACAATTAGGATTATTGCATCTGACGATATTTTTGATACCCATCGGAAGCCTCAACCTGATTTTTTCCTCAACTTTATAATCTTTTATTATACATGCAGTAACATCCTGGCAGACAACAGATATCTTGTTTATCTCCTCTTCAGTCAGATATTTGCTGCTAATCTTAATTATTCCTTTCTTACCCCTCTTTAAGCTGTTCAAATTCACAGCTGCAGAAACAACCTTTCCATAATCTTCTAATTTTAATATAGTGATTATCTTAAAACATAACTCTGGTGGAATATGATCTATTACTGTCCCATTCTCAATCTTGCCAAGCTTCATCTGCTTATATTCTGTGTATACTGTTCCTAATGATTCATTATTATCATTATCTATTTTATTGTTAAATATATCTTGTTCAATCTGATTCATTTTAAACACCCTAACAATAAGGCAATTATTGCCATCCTTACAGGAACCCCATTATTTGCCTGCTGGAAATAATGGGCATGGATGCTCTTATCAATCTCTTTATGTATCTCACTAACCCTAGGCAATGGATGCATTATCTTTAATCCAAGCTTTACATTTTTTAACATTGAATTTCTAAGTATATATACACTTTTTACTCGTTCATATTCCATAAGATCAGGAAATCTTTCTTTTTGGATTCTAGTCATATACAGGATATCTACTTTATCAATTATGTCTGTGATTTTATCATTAATATAGTATTTTACTCCTTTCTTATCTAATTCTTCAAGAATATATTTAGGCATCTTCAGCTCATTTGGTGCCACAAAATAAAGTATTGTATTGAAATGCGCCATTGCTGTCGCTAAACTGTGTACTGTTCGTCCATATTTTAAATCACCAACCATTGCGATATGCAGACCATCAAGTGTGCCATGTGATTTTTTTATTGTGAACAGATCAAGCAATGTCTGTGTTGGATGCTGGTTTGCACCATCACCGCAATTGATGACTGGTATACAGACAGATTCTGCAGTCAGCCTTGATGCTCCTTCAACCTTATGTCTAATTGCAATGATATCTGTGTAACCTTCTATCATTTTTGCAGTGTCATACATTGTCTCTCCCTTTTTTCTGGAAGTTGAATCTTCGCTGCTGAAACCAATTACACTGCCTCCTAATCTTTTCATAGCACTCTCAAAGCTTAGCCTTGTTCTTGTACTTGGTTCAAAGAATAATGTGCCTAAAATCTTACCTCTGCAAAGATCAGAAAAATCAATTTTTTCAATTCTTTCAGCTGTATTGATTATATAAATAATCTCTTCTTTACTCATATCATTTATTGATATTATATCTTTATTTTTTAGATTCATTAATTATTACCTTTTTTTATTGCTGGGAAATAAGAATTTATATTTTTTATCAATGTCTAAAATATGTATTTTAAATTTCTTGTTTTTTCGTGATAAGTGAGTTGTTATTTTAAAGGAGTACAAAAACTTTAATAAGTCAAGACACATAAGGATGTATTATTACAACATTTATACATAAAATTTAATTATTTGTTGAGTGGGTGAACTTAAATGGGTTGGTTTAAGAGAAAAAATAAGAAAGTGATGGATTTACCGCCAGGATTAGATGTCCCACCACCTGTTAATATAACAGATGATGACCTTAATCCTTCAATATCTGGGTTAAGTGAGCCTGATATTCCTTTTATTACACCTAATAATCAAAATATGGCAGCTAATATGCAATTGGATGCAGCACCTATTCCTCCTAAAGAACATAGGGAAACAGCAGCTCCAGAACCTTTATTCCCTGAATTACCATATGCAGAATATGTACCTGATGAGTATTCAGATGCATCTGGTCTGCAGGCATTTCCTGAATTACCACAAGATATACCATCTGAAGATTATTCAAATGAAGATTATCCTAATGAAGATTATCCTAATGAAGATGAGCTAAGAGAAACTTTTGCACAAACAAATGAACCAGAACTGCCTAAGCCACCTAAGCAAACAAGGATGCCTTTTGAACATTATGGTTCATATGGTAAATTTCCAACTGAAGATGAGTTAAGAGAAACCTTTGCACAAAGTGGACATGAATCAGAAAAATCAATTCTATCACAATCATCACAACAACAATCATCACAACCAAGACAATCAACAAGGGAGATGAGGTTTCCCTTTGAACATTATGGTGAATTCCCATCTGAAGATGAATTAAGGGAAACTATAGTGCCATCAATGTCAGCACAATATAAACAGCCTAAACTTAATAAAGCAAGTGTACCTAATTTTGATAGGTTGTTATCTGAAAAAATACCGCCTAGGTTGATACAGCACAAAACAACACATTTTATTACATTAGAGCAATATAAGTTTGTGATGCATTCATTAAGCTCTATGAAAGATGCCTTACAAAACCAAGTTGATACAGTGACAAGGATGGAAAATATACACGAGAGCGATGGGATAAGATATGATAAGATACAAAAAGATTTTGAGACAATGTTCAGTAATTTCAGCAAGATTGATGATTTAATATTTAATAAAAATTAAGATGGTGATAATATGGGGATTGTAAATGATAATTCAATGTTCATCAAGATGGACACATATAAAGAAGCACTGACAACAATTGATACTATCAAATCTAAGATAGAAGATGCAAAGAAAAGCCTTAATAAGATAAATGAGCTTAAAAAGGAAGAAGAGCTGGAGATGGAGATCTGGAAAAAGATGGTTCATGATGTCGAAGATAAGCTGAAGAAAATTGATCATACTCTTATTAATGCAGGGCATAGGTAATATATTGTTATTTAACTATATTTTAATATAAATGATTAATAAATAAAAGGTAAAAAAAATGGTAGATTATTTTATTGAAGTCACACCAAAAGACAAGTTCAGGATAGAAATATTGACAGCACAGAAGACTCTGCTGACATGCCTGAAAAGATGTGAGATGTTCAAGCAGGTTAGAGAAGAGAAGCTGAGAGAGATTGATAAACTAAGAACAATCCTTAAATATGCAATCACTACAAACAACAATCTAAAACTATTACTGCCAAAAGTGAAGATTAAGCTTGAGCAGAAAGAAGTCAAAAGAAAAGAAGAGCCAAAAACATTCTATGATTACAGCAAACAACTGACTGAACTCGAAAGCAGCATAGGCAATATCGAGAAAAAGCTGAGAGAATTGGGTGGACAATAAATAAATTGCCCTTAACCTTTTGATTATATCAAATATATATTTCTTAATATTGTTTAAATAGCGATTATTATCAGTCCAATAATTGTAATTATTATGCCTGATGCCTGTCTCTTGCTAATATGCTCTTTCAAAAATAATATGCCTAAAACTACACTCAATGCAGGGGCTGCTGAAACAATAGGTGCAATAAGTGAGACTGGCGCTAATTTTAATGATGAATTAAATGCAAGAAAACCTAACGCATCTAAAAAACCGATTAATATCACATAAAATAAGATTTTTTGCTTAATAAATGTGATTTTAATCCTTTTTTTTATCAATATTGGGATTGAGAATAAAGATGTTAATATCTTTATCATACTTGTTACAATGACAGCACCAAATATTAGGTTTGGCACCTTAAGTGAAAAATAAAATATACCAAATATCAATATAGACAAAATAGGGTACACAAAACTCTTATCAAATACTAATTTATCACTGTTTGTGGTTATCAAATAAATACCTCCAATTATCAATAACACAGCTACCCCCTGAAAAATAGACATTGATTCATTATAAAATATCAACCCTAATATTATTGATACCAAAACCCATGAGTTCATAATTGGTGTTGTTAATGCAATGCCTTTTATTTTAATAGCTTTATAAAATGTATATGTTCCGCAGAGGTTCATAAATCCTAACACAAATAAATATATCACTGCAATTGAAAAAAGTTGTTTTAGATCAGCAAAGAAAAAAGCTAATGTCAGCACCAATAATCCGCCAGATAATTGGCTGATAAACAATACTTTCCATTTTGATTCATGATCAAGTGATATTTTTGTGATTAAATCTGAAACTCCCCAAAGAACCAAACACGTTAATGCTAACATAATTCCTATTAATGCAATCATATTATCTATTTTTATTTAAGATTATATAAAACTTATTGATGAATTAAATTAATCCAAGAATGGGTCATAATGATGATGAATGGATTTTCACGAACTTTTATCAAGCTTCAGCGTAGGGATAGGACGAGCTAAAAGGAACAAATTTTGTTTATATGAATAAACCAGAAAAAATTAATGAGGAGGAAGGGACATTCGTAAAAATTCTGTGTTGATTCTTATAAAAACAGAGTTTTGATTTCGAACCCTCGAAGGCACTAAGCCAATAGATGGCTCATCTGAGTATTTCATTGACCTTTTAAGTCTTATTACTCAACAAACTTGAGTTTGGATTTTTAGCGCCTTTGTCGCTAAGAGCTATCCCGTGAAGCCAATGAAAAGAAAACTTCCCATTTTTGGCCACTCCGGCACCTCCTCATGTGTTAAATAAAGAACTAATGAGCATTTATAAATTTAATGTTAAGAAATCATATAATACTATTAAATAATTAACAAACATCATCAGCTTGGTCTATAACCAAGAGGAGTTGGCATCTGTTCGCAATTTAAACTGCTTAACAGGCCTTCATTATAAGGAATAAGCAATGGTATAGCTGCATATTCATAAGGTGTGTCATGGCCTAATTTATAACCTATCCACCCGCCTAATGTTGTGGTAAGGACTGTGAACTTTTTCCCTGTCAGAAATTTAAGCGGCCTTAATTTAGGTATTAGAGTCACAGCAACATCAAACACTTTTTTAGCACCATAAGCTATTGCAGTCCCTATCACTGCATATTCCTCTTTTGTGCCATAACCTTTCTTAGGGTAATAAAACATCACAACATAATCATTTGCAGTATTCAATTCACTTAAATCCTGCGCACTAATCTGTTTTTCTATTTCTCCTAACATCTCATGGTCAGTCGCTATACCTGTTAGATATCCCAAATAGGTCTTATCACTTATCAATCTTGGTGTTGTCTTTTCACTCATTAATTTGCTTAGCCCTTTGATTTCCTTGTTCTTTGCACTGCCGCTGAATTTGATAATGCTGCATACTGCACAATAATCAATCTGTTCTCCTTTTTCTCTGGCAAACAAATTCACATCACCTTCATTAAACTTATACCAGCAGCCAGCTAATTCATCAGCAACTATCTTATTGATCTTATATGTATCTTCTTTTGTGCCATCATAAGTCTTAATATCTTTATATATTATCGGGCAGTTTAATCCTTTGCCTGATGTTTCTTGCGGGAACTCTGCACCTTTCAGCCCTTCTATGAAATCAGATTGTCTGAACGAATGCAGCATTGTTGATTGTCTGCATATCTTGAGCTTTTCTATCTCCTGATATTTAGATGTGATCTGGTGATTATAGATAAACATAAATAACAAGAATGTCATTGCAAGTACACCAATCAATACAAAACTTGCTACTATTGATTTTTTATTGAACTGTCTCATTTTATAATCTTAATTAATAAAATTTTCACAAAGATATGTTGTAATCCTGTCTGACTTCACAAAAAATATATGCGCTGGCACATCTATTTTTCCTTTTAATCCTAACGCTTGCATATTCTGTGTGTTTGCAGAACTGCTATATGTGAAATATAATATGTCATAATTGTTTGATGAGGATGGAATTATTTGATCTGGTGAATTTTCATCAGATGGATTGCCATGAATGGTGAAATCTCTTGGTTTATAATATGTAACAAGTTCCCTTGCTTCATCTGCACCTACATCTATGCCATATGGACCTATCAATAAATCAGTCTTATATGTATCTTCAATAGCATCCATCGATAAATAATCATAATATGCCTTATCCATGTCTTCTGGTTTGTTGTTCTTAAGATAATTTACTAAACCTTTGTATGGCCCTTTTCCCCATATGCTCTGATCAAAAGAGATATGGGTGCATCTTGCACAATTTCTTTTCTTATCAAACAAATCTCCTTTATATAAATCTCTTCCTTCTCCAAAACGCTGCCAGCATTCTACCATTTCATCTGCAATAGTTTTATAGATAAAATCTTCAGGAATCCCTTCTTTGAATATTTTTCCAACTTTTTTATTATCTTTTTCATCTTTATACTTAAATATTAGCTCAGCACCATCTTTTGTAATCTTATTATCATATATCAATATATTGTATGCAGGGCATTTTTCTCTTATTAAACTAACAGAGCCTATCTTTGTCAGATCTTTTGCACCAACTGTGAACATACAAGTCTTTTCTTTTGCCTCTAACATTGAAAAATTAAACAAACTCGGAAGTATTAATATGGCAATTACAAAGAATCCTATTATTAACACACTCTGCAGCAATTTATTCATTGCCATTGCTTTCTTATTTTTCTTTATTATCATCTTAAAATCAACTTCCAAACAATATGTTTCTCAAATATAATGATACTGCAAATATTAATATTAAAAGTATAACTACAAAGATAACTTTTATATCAAGCTCTTCCCAAACCATGGAAAACCCTTTTTTTGACCTAAATACCATGCTACTTAGCTATTTGTAAAAGAAATATTTAAATGTTTGTTAAATAATTCTTAATTAAAGACCACTTTATAGTGTTGATAATAATGTTTAAATCCATCAATTTAGAAAAATTAGTATATTCTTTATTTAATCAGGTTAGATCATTTACATATCAATACTATCCTGAAATATTAACAATAGCTTATGCCTCTGCTTCATTCTTTGCCTGGAATTCTATTGAAGAGTTTTTTGTACCAGATGAATCAGATATCACAAATAATATTGCTATTCGTGGACTTGAATCTGTTATTGTATATATAAGATTAAGAACTCATAAAGCAAAGAAAAATAATTCTTCTGCAGATACTCTTAAAATTCCCGTAATAACAGGGGTTGCATTATGTGCATTAACCTATAATAATATTTTGATTGAAGATATTAGGTATTTAATTGGGTTGGTTAGTGAATACTATGAAATTGGTAATTTTAGAAAATTAATCCCTATTTATGGTTCTATCATGAATCCTGATAAAAATGAAGCTATATACTTACCATTGGGTTTTATAACTGAAGGTGTATCAAGAATGACGACAGCATTAAGTCTTCTGACTATACCATCTGTTAGCTTTACAGCATTTTTGTCAGATAATTTAGGTAGATTTGTACACAAAGAACATAGAGAATATGCCTGTACTTCTTTACATCTGAAATATATGTTATTAAAAAGACAATATGCTGAAGCGTTGGAATTATCTGATCAAAGAGAACAGATGTCTCCTGAAGATTATAGGATTAATCTTAAAAAAGTATCAATCTATGCTAAACTGAATCAATATGGCAAAGCTTTTCTCGAATTGAAAAAAGCTGAAGAAAAATTGCCATACCAGCATGAAATTAGATTTGTAAGCTTTGACTCTTTTATTGAAAATTTAGCTTACAGAGAATTATATCGCAGAGAATATTCTAAACTTAAGAGAATTAGGAGGCAGGGCAAGAAAAATGAGCCAAATATAGACGAAAATGAACATAATGTTAGAGAACGAATTTCTGTATCTATGGCTAAAGAAGGGTATAATATATATAGGGTTCATGAAGCTTTGATGTATTGTTTCACTGCATATCTTGCTAAAGTTCTTGGAAAACATGCAAAATGCTGCAGTTTGTTTGAAGAAGCAGTAAATCGGTTTCCTGAATTTGTTGAACTTAAGGTATTGTATGCAAAAGAACTTGAAGATTTGGATTATTTAAATGAATTGAATGACATGAAAAAATCTGGAAGAATACACCAGCAAGTTTATCTAAAAATAAAGGAAGATGAAAGATTTGTTCTTGAGGATTGTGGTGAAACAACCAAAACTGTTGTACAAGTAGGTAAGAAAAATAATGATTTTTTACATTTTAGTTATGTTTATAAATTAGATACAGAAGATGAAACTAAAAAAGCTCAAAATAATTTAACTGAAATAAAAGAAAAGCATGCATCAATGCTTGAAGTATTATCTTATGCAAATGACACTTCTGCTGGATTTGTAAGGAATGTTGATTGTGGAAAGTTTTCAAGATTTGCTGATGTTGTAATGATTGTAGAATCTCTCAGAAAATTGGGTTTTCCTGATTATTTAGCTTGTTTTTCTCAGGATGATAAGGCTGTGGGAGTTATGAGAAAAAATATTGGTGCAACACTTAAGGTTCAATTATTTCAATCACCTGAAAAGGCAGAACAATCATTATCAGATATTGTTGTCATGCTTGCATTTATACATTCAACCATGACTATTAAACATAAAACAATCATGCCAAGAAAAGAATATTTTCATGATAAATTGGCTGGCCTAATTGACAGATTTTATGTTCCAGATGTCATTGCTCATCATCTGAATAAGGGATATATTGATGAACTTCGATTACAACAGGATTATGTGTTCAATAAAGATGCACATCCAGAAAATTGGGTGATTGATGCTGGCCTAACTAAAGGCTTAAGAGAACCAATCATTGTTGCTCTGGACTGGGATGAAAAAGGCTGTGTTGATCAAACACATGAACTAGTTAATCTTCTCAACACTTTTGGAGATATTTGTTGGAAAACTAAACTTAGATCAGTTAATCAATATTTTGATGCATATAATTATTTCAAAATGACAGGCAATGGTGATTCAAAAATATCTACTGATGATCTTGAAGAAGCATTTGTAACTGAAGATATTAATCATTTGTTTAGATTAAGCTATCTTAACTCAGTCTATGAAAGAGGTATAGCATTATGTTATTCATGGAGCAGCCAATCAAGACTAACAATGCATCAGCATATAAGACCACTTATGTTGCAGATGCTTGAAGCATCAAGACTATTATCAGATGAGATTGCACATGAATCAGAATATCATACAATGATTCATTCGAGAATTAAAGGGTTGGAAAGATTGATTAATTATATGCCCTAAAAAATAACATCATATAAAATATCAAATCTTTTTCCCTTCTTGTCTTCTTATAAGGAATGTCAATATAACTGGTGGTATCAATGTTGTCAGTATGACCATTATAACTATAACAGAAAATACTGTATCATTGACAACACCTAAACTTTTACCTATTGTCGCAAATATAAGGCCAACTTCACCTCTTGGAACCATACCCCACCCAACTATCCATTTTTTTACGTCACCAGCAACAAAACCTGCTGCTATCTTACCAATTATCGCAACAGCTGTGATTCCTAATGCAACGAGAAGTATTGACAGATTAAACATTGTTTCAAGATTGACTGCCATACCTGTAGCAACAAAAAATATAGGAACTAAAAATAAGCCAAGTGGTTCAATGAAATCTTCTATATGCCTATCAGCATGCTTATTTATGACACGTGATATGCTTTCTTTCAGATTAGGTTCACATTCTTTTATGCCTTCTCTGACATCTCTCACTACCTTTGGATCCTTGAAATAACGGAAATGAACAGGATCAAGTATCAAACCAGCTGCAAAAGCACCAACTATTGCTGCCAAACCAATCAATTGAGCCAAATATGCAAATATCAGACAAAAAGAAATGACAATCGCAAATTTCATGCCAACACCTGTATGTATCTTAGCAAATATCCTGCTGACACGAGGTGCAAGCAATTGCCCTAAAATTATTGATCCTACTAAAAATAAGATTGCTTTAGCTAATATCCAACTGACCATCCCAACACTTACAGCTCCTAGTGTTACAATAGCAGATACAACAGCTAATATTATTAAGCCAAGTACATCATCAATAACTGCTGCACCAAGAACAATCTTAGCCTCTGGTGTGTTTAATTTATTCAGATCCTTGAAAACCCTTGCAGTTATACCTACTGATGTTGCTGTCAATGTCGCACCTAAGAATAAATATGCATTGAATGATAATCCAGGCAGAAAAAATGGCCCTAATAGTGTACCTATCAAAAATGGAAGCACAACTCCAATAACTGCTACAACACCTGCCCTGAATCCAACTCTTTTCATCTCACCTAAATTAGATTCAAGACCTATCTGAAATAATAATATAACTACACCTAATTCTGCCAAAAAAGTAATTATTGAATTATGTTTGATAGGTTCAAATATATGTATGCCTAAAAGAACTAAATTTCCTAATATTACACCTATGACAAGCTCACCTAAAACAGCTGGCTGCCCGAATTTCTCAACAAGACTGGATAGTTTTGCAAATATCAATATGACTGCAATCCATAAGAATGTAACTGCAAACTCAGAACCATGTTCTCCTGTACCTTTTTCTGCTTCATTAATAGAATCAACATCTAAATTTTTAATATTTTCATCTGTAACAGCATTATCTGTATCATCTGTTGTTATATCAACATAATCCATATTTGTTGTACCCTTATCTGTTTCAGAAAAAACATGTGGGGCAATTATCAGGATAAACACTAACACTGATATTAACATCAATTTAAGATTAAAATTGTTTAGTTTGTTTAGATTAATCATCTTGGCATAAGAATTAATTATCTCTTTATAATATTTTCTATCTACTAATAGTGGTATAGGTATTTTTAATGAAATAAATTGCTAACAATAACTTTATAAATACACATCACCTTAATATCTTATTATGGGGCTGTTATATCTTAACATAAATTTAGATAAATTATCTGAAGAGCAGAAAAAAGAGGTTGAAACAGTTGAAAATAGGACTGTTTTCTATCTTAAAGAGCTAACAACTAGCAATAAAATATGGAAAGGAGTAAGCTTGTTCCTTGCATTATTATTATTTTCTGCGATTATATTGCTGTCTTTTTTTGAGCTAAATTCAAGACCAGATTATATGTTTTCTTTATGGTTATTTTTAGCTGTTGAAGCCATGCTTGCTCTATTTGTCGTTTTTTTTACATTAGTGTTCTTTGATGGTCTGATTGCGAGGATGCACAAAAATAAATATTATATTATCATAACAGATAATATGATTATTATAAGAAAAGGAAGTCTGGCAACATTAATCCCATGGAAGAATATAACTGATTATAACATTGATAGAAGGGACACAGATAATTTTGTCACATCAATCAGATTGGTTGTAGAATCTATTGGTGATAGTGCAACACCTAACAAAGTAGTGGTAATTCCCAAACTATTTTTAGATAATTTTAACAAGGTTTATGGCTTGATATATCATCATGTAAAAAAACATAAGGCACAAAATGAAGAGACAGCAAATGCAAAGGAATGGCCTATTGTGATTGGTCTTTCTGTAAAGAATGAAAAATTGCCGGAAAACATATTGTCTCTGCTGAAAATAAAACAAAAAGGAGAAAGAACATTATATTTCGAAGCAAAAGAAAATTATTTCTTAAGGATATTCTTGTCTGTACTATTCTTTGTACTCAGCTTTGGATTCATTATGACTATATTTGATCTTTTTAATGTCACGAATTTCTGGGGTATGGATTTTACTAAATATAATTATAACATCAAATTGTTTATATCTATCTTATTATCTCTTTTCATAATTGGTGGCTTAAGCATAATCATTGTTAATCTGGTAAAGATTATACACTCAAAAAAACAGCAGTTGATTGTGACTAAAGATGGATTGATTGAAAAAATATTTGATATTGTATATGTCATACCATGGAAATCTGTAAAAGATATCAGCACCAAATGGTTTAGCTATGGTGTAATGGATGATAAAGGTGAAATGAAAATACAAATAATATACAATGAAAAACCTAAATGTGTAAAAGGTATTAAAGAACAAAAGGAACAAAAAGAAACAAAAGCAGACAGGATATATAATCTCCAAGGCGGTTATCACATTGAACCTAACCAATTGCTTAATATGATGAAAGAATATTGGAAAGGAAAAGAATAATCTGTAATCTAATTAGTTTTTTCAAAAATAACATTTTTAAATCTATATATATTTCTCTCTTACATGAAACATATTGAAGTATCTATTATAGCTTTTTATGACTCAAATAACAGAATCCTATTAGAAAAAAGACTAAGAAGCAAATACAGTGAGGAATGGGCTTTTTTTGGCGGTGTGCTTGAACCTGAAAATAGCAATGAGCAAGGTCTTGAAAGCAAGGAACAAGGTCTTGAAAGAGAGATACTTCAGGAATTAAATTATGCTGTTACAAATTATAGGCATGTCAAGAGTTATCATATACAACCAGCTGATAATATCAAAGCTGTTGAACATCTGTTTGTTGCTGAATTTCCTGGATTTGATAAGATACAGTTTAAAGATTCATTAGGTGGTGCATTATTCACATTTGATGAAGCAAGACGACTAAGGCTGATGAGGCATCATTATGGCCATCTGAATGATCTGGAAAAGTATCTTAAACAGAAATAACATGAATTATCAAATAATTTATCTCTCATAATTAACATTATAAGAACTTCCAACAATTCTCATCTCATAACCTTCTCCTGCATTGATGCAGTTAAAATCTCCTGACCAGTTTGTGCCATCATAAGATACTGTTTCATAAGCTGCAGTTACTGTATTATACCTGAATATGCTGTCACCATCAGTTGCACCATAGAATATTGTATCTAAATCACACTTCTGTTGTGCTGTGTTTAAACCAATCACATTTAATTCTGCTTTTGTTCCAGAAGAAGTATTGCCAGCTATATTTGTTGATGAATTAATAGTTATTGTTGAATTTGTTGTTGGTACAAAACCTACGAAAGTAATATTATATGCTGATGCTACTGGCTTGAATATATAACCTTGATTTAGATTGAATTTGTCAAAATCACCATACCACCCTAAACCTGAAAAGAATTGTACTGATTCTGGCTGTGATGCTGTGCTTTTGTCTGATGTTGTATTGTAGGTATATATCATATCATTATTAGACGCTAATTCAGATGATGTTGAAATCAAATTTGCTAATGTTAAATTAGTCACATTCAATGGTACAGAAATGATAATCTGTTCAATACCACTGTTTGGGTTTCCTGTTGTGGCAGGTAATTCTTTCTTGAAAACACCTAATGTCACATTTGATGCATTTATTCTAGAACTATTTTCAGCAACAATCTTATAATATCTTTGAGCTGTTGCATTGATTGTATTATCTGTATAATTCAAATCTGTAATCCCAGTGATGTTTGGTGTTGATGTATCATTAAATTCCCATAACAATGTAACATTGTTGTCATAAAAAATACCATAACTGCCTGCATCTTTTGTAGAATTCCATGATAATGTTACAGTTATATTGTCATTAAGAACAATTGAATGATTAGTTGGCTGCCATGGGTAAATTGCATTGATATCTGAAATTGATGTTGTGTTTGAAGAGTTTCTCTGATAAAAGTTTGGCGCACTGCAGCTTATATTGTAAATGAAATTATCTGCATCTGCAAAAGTTCTATTGTATTCATAATAAGCTGATGTTGAATTGTATGTCATTACTGCTATGGTTGCTGTGTGATTGAAAGTGATATTGCAGTTTGCATTTATGATTGGTAAAGAAGATGTGAAATTGGTATAATTTGCATAAAAATAAATTTCCTGATCTTGATACATTGGCTCTGAGACTACATTTTGTACATTTGATTTGCCTGTATCTAACATATCCCATATATCTAAACTTGTGTTCTCGGCAGAACTTAGACTATAAGTATCTGCGCCAGAAAAACCAACTGCATAAAATTCTATTTTTCCTTCAGAACTGCTTACTAACTGACAATCAGGATATACACAAGATGAGTCATCTTTAATAGGCATAGGTGCTGCATAACTTAAGTTAATTAAATAAATTGTAACATTTGAATTGAGGGTTGTATGCAAACCAGAACTATTAACATATAAACTATTGCTTGAAAATATAACATTCTTATCAAAATTCATATCTGCAAAATAAGCATAATCATTCCATGTTATATTACCATAACTGCTGTTTTCCAATGTATGACCAGTTGTATTATATAATTGTTGTACTGTTCCAAAATCTGTTGTTCCACCATCAAACTTTGCTGTTGTTGGTGAAACATTTAATGGTCCTGAAATAACAAGACTGTAATCCTGATCTGTTTGGCTGATTGAAAATGCAGATATGTTTATTGTATAAGTTCCATTCTCAACCTCAGCAGTAGATGAATTTAATATCAACTGTTCAACTGTATTTAATCTGTCTTGTGAACTGTTATGATTTGGTGGTGCAGTGTTTCCATAATAAACTGTTCCATTCGGACTTGTCACAATAAGGTCTAAATCATTTACCAGATTAGTCTCAGCAGAAGCAGTTGATTCATAATCTGTCCATACCAATGTTATCTTAATCGGTGCTGTATCATTGATTATATCAAATGTATAAATATCATATTGTCCAGATGAGCTGAATCCTGTTCTATTATCAATGTATTTGAAATAAATAGGATATGTTGGAATAAGTGTGTTTGTCATATTAATCCTTCCCCATCCTGTATGATTGCTTGGTATTGGGTAAGCACCAATATATGATGCACCATTTATTATCATTGCTTTGATTAATGATCCTTGTACTTCATCATCACCTAAATTATCAATGAAATTTTGTCTTATCAATGCAGCATATCCTGCTGTCAAAGGAGTTGCCATTGAAGTTCCTGAACATGTTGAATAATTGTTGTTTCCACTTATTGCAGAAGTACAACTAGTAACTCCAACACTTGATCTTGTAGATACAATATTTGTTCCTGGTGCAACAACATCTGGCTTTATCCTGCCGTCATTTGCAGGACCTCTACTTGAAAAGGTTGGTATTGCTTCAGGATCTGTACCATATCCACTTCCAGACCTATTACTATTTGATGCGCCAACTGTTAGAATATTTTTTGCTGTTCCTGGATCACGAATAGTCTGTAAAGAACTACCACTGTTGCCAGCCGAATTCAATATTAATATATCTTTATTATTCCACATAAATCTATCAAAGTTTCTTGCAAGTGCACTACTATATTCAGTTGTGCCAGAACCCCAACTGTTTGTCTCAATCCTTGCTCCATCATTATATAATGTCTGAATCATTGATGAAGCAAGATTACTAATATAAACACTCGTTGTTCCATCATCATCACCTGCAGCAAAAAAAGAAAGAGCTGCTGCATATGCAATGCCTCTATACTGGCCAGAAGATTGTGTACCATTAGCTAAAACAGAGCCAGATACATGTGTACCATGACCATTTATGTCATCAGGATCTGTGCATGTTCTACTTGATAATTGACATACATTATTTCCTATTATTGATATATTTACTATCCTATTATCTAAATCTAAATGAATGTCACCTTCTGTTGTTAAGCTGTCAACACCTGTGTCAATTCCAGAATCAATCACACCAACAATCTGTCCAGTACCATTTAAATTTAATATCTCAGCAGTTGGATCAACCTCAATTATATCAGCTGTGAAATCATTGAAAATATTAATTGGTTTCATTTCTTCAATCACATTGATATTTTCTGATTCCAATAATTTACCTATATTTGATTTTTTAATTTTCACTATATACGAGTTTGATGAATCTTTTACATATTCTTTTGCATATTTTTCAATCTCAACATTATCAATATCATCAAAAGTCTCAACAAATAAATTAATTTCACCAAAACTTGACATTGTATCAATCTTATCTCTTGTATCTTTGATTATCTTCAGTTCTGGTCTATATTCTACAATGTTCGCAACGAAATCTAACTTAAGTATCTCTGGAATCTGTTTTGGATGTGCCTTAATTTTGTACGAGAAATCAGGAATATAATCATAAAATTCAATGTTTAATCTTTTTAATGTTTGTTTCCATTTCTGTTTAATAGGTCCAATGAATTGCAGAATAAAATATTGGTGTTTTGATTTTGATAATTCTATCATTAAATCTTCTTTTGTTTTATTTGGTTCAATTATTTCATTGTTTATTTTTATTGTGCTTTCTTTATGTTCTTCATCTGTTATTTCTGAATTGATACCCTTAATTTCTGATGGGCTAAGAATTACTACATCATAATCAGGCAATGGCTCTGTTGTTTCTGGCAAATATGTATTTGGCAATGTTAAATAGTAAATAGAAGCAAAGCTAACTAAAAACAGTAAAACTATAACTAATACACTCTTTTTTCTCATTATCTTTTATTTATACTTATTAATTTAATATTTAAAGGTTTTGATAGATTTATAAATAAATTTATATATTCTCTAATCTTATTATAATAGATGATAATAGGTATTACTGGTTATATAGGTGTAGGAAAGACAACAGCTGCAAAGTTCATAGCTGAGGCTAAAATAACTGGATATAATAATATTAATAATAAATTTAAGGTAATTGATGCTGATAAGCTTGGTCATGAATTGCTTAAACAAGGAGATGTCACGCAGAATATCGCAGCTGAGTTTGGTGAATCTATTCTTGACAGAAATCTAAAAATAGACAGAAAAAAGTTAGCTAGCATAGTATTCAGCAATACTGATCTTCTTCAGAGGTTGAACAAAATTGTTCATAAACAGTTAAAACAACAGATTAGAGATATGATTATTGATATGAAAAATAAAGGTGAAAATGCAGTTGTAGATGTTGCACTTTTAGCAGAATTTGAACTAGAGGAATTGTGTGATATTGTTATTCTCATAAAAGCAGGCATTGATAAGGTATATGACAGAATCATTAGTGGTTATGAAAAAAAACAGATCATAAATATAATGAACAACCAGAAAATGCCTGATAAATATGATTATGTTGTAGAGAATGATGGTAATTTGGAAGCATTTGAATCAAAAATAATGCAGGTTCTTTCAAAAGTTATGGATTGATCTTTATATCTGTGCAGATGTTTAATAATCTTTATAAATTGATAATAATTCTTAAATCTATTATATATTAGTTATACAGCTATTATCATTTTTTAACCAGTCTCTATTTTATTGGTGATGGTTGAATTTATCTGATTTATAACTACAATTTGGTGAGGTGCAGAAAATGAAGAAATTATTAGCAGTGATAGTACTTATAATCCTCTTAGCAGGTGGATTATACCTGATAAAAACAAATGAGAAAGAGCCATTGCTCAATGATTATAAATGCAATATCAATAATGTTGATTATTATGTGCATAATGAAGTAATATATCTTGTAGGTTCAGATAATAAAGAATATATCTATACTGATTTTGGTGTATATGAACGAAAGGAGACTAAAGATGGATGGATATTGGACATTCATAAGAACAAATTCAAGTCTATATATCTGACTGTATTTGACTGGATTAAGGAAGGCAAACACCCAACAGCAGGAAAGATCAAATGCGAAAAGTTTGAAGATTTCCCTGAAGGATTTAAAGTCTTTATTGATACGCACGGCATTGTATTCAACAGGATAAAAGAAGATTTTAAAGAGATTGAATAATTAGTTTTTCTTTTTGATTATTATATTGTAAATTCAATTTTATTCTTTTGTCATTTCTATTTTTTGTCTTTTTGTTTTTTAGAAGCAATATTCCATAACTGCTCAAAGTGATTCGTGTATGTTTTAGCAATAGATTTGTTTTTTATCATCACTGCTGTAACTGGGGCTCCCCATGTTACGATTACAACTTTATTTCCATAAACAAAAGTATTTGTTGGATTAAATTGTTTTTCTTCTAAAAATCTATAATTTGTAGTTGGTGCTAATTCTTCTTCAAATAAAAATACACCTAACTTTTTCATTGTAATAACTCTTTCTTTAATCTTATTTTTTTTAATATCTCTAAAATATTGTTTCATAAATATAGGGATGGCATCTTGATACTTTTGATCGTCAATTCCTGTAATCAATACCTCTTGTTTTGTTTTTATGATATCTTTAAGAAAATATTTTAATCCTTCTTTTCCCTTAAACACTTCAACAAACGTATCTTCTTTAGGTATCTTAGTCATAGCTTCTAATTCAGGAAGAATAGAATCTATTTCTTGCTCTTGAATTTCTAATCTTTTTTTCTTATCTTCAATATATTGCTTGATTTTACTTGGGTGTGTAGCTTGAAAGTATTTTTTTGCTCCCATATAAATATGTGTAACTAAGCCCTTATCCATCAATTGTTCAAGCTTATCATAAACATGAACTCTGTAAATTCCTGTTTGTTTTCCTATCTCATAAGCTGTACTTGAACCAATTTTGAGCAGATTTAGATATATTTTGATCTCATTTTCAGTTAATCCAATCTTCCTTAATATGTTTGTATCCATATTATTTAATAGTATTAACTATTATTTAAATATTTCGTACTATATTGGTGCGACATAAATTAATATACTTCTCTTACTATTACTACTTTGTGGTGATAGATTATGATTAATAATGATAACATATTAAATTCCCCAGCTTATATTGCTATAAGTCTAATCAACATAAATGGGAAACCAGGTCAAAGGTTGATGACAGTGTATCGTACAGTTGGTTGTGAATATGCACTAAAAGGAAAGGGATGTACAATGTGTGACTTTGCTTTTTATGCCAATCCTGATGTGAAAATAGAACACATTAAAACACAACATAAGCAGTCTTTAGAAGCTCTTAAAAATGCTGATTTTGTTCATTTTGATCTCTTAACATTGGGTAATTTCTATAATGATAGAGAGATTTCAGCTGAATTAAGGACAGCTCTGTTGAAATCTGTGGCAAAGATTAGTGGGGTAAAAAGAGTATTAACTGAAGCTCGAAGACAGTATATTTCAGTAGATAAGCTTAAGGAAGCAAAAAGTTATCTTAGAAATGACCAGATTTTGGAATATGCATTAGGTTATGAAACAGTTAATCCAATATTAAGAAATCATGTTCTTAATAAGGGCACTCCTGAAACGCATTTAGATGAATCTTTACAGATGTGTAAAGAAGCTGATGTAGATTTTGTATCTTATGTTCTTATTAAGCCACATACTTTGACAGAAGCAGAAGGAATTAAAGAAGCTGTGGATACAGCCGTACATATATTAACAAAAGCAGAACAATATGGTGTAAAAGCTCGTATTGCTTTTGAACCGGTATTCGTAACTAAAGGAAAGATCATTGAAGAGCTTTGGAAGAATGGAGAGTACAAACCACCTAAACTTTGGAGTGTTGCAGAAGTTCTAATCAAAACTGCTGAACGTTTGGGAATGGAAAATACAGAAGGTAAACTCTTTGTTGGATTAAGTGATGAGAACCTCTCAGCAGATAGAATGACCTCTAACTGTGGATTTTGCGATGATGAAGTGCGAAGAGAGATTCAAGCATTCAATGGTCATCAGGACGTAACTCGTCTTAGAAAACTCTATCATGGATGTAAAGATGAATGGGAACAAGAAGTAAGAGGTAAATAAAATGAATGAATACATTGATGCATATGTTTTCTTAGGAATGCATAGTAAGGATGAACCAACCAGAGTTGCATGTAAAAATTACTTTGTTGAAAGATTAGATGACAAAGTAGGAATGAGTTTAGAGCAAGTTGGTAAATGTGATGATGTAATTTGGCAATATTCCAGAGAAGCACAAGACATTTATTATCCATTCATGGACAATTTGCATACAGTGATGGATATTGAAAGAACTCCATACCATGAAAGAGATATCCAAGAAGCTTTAACAAATCCAGAATTACAGGATTTAGATATTTCAGGCAGATTAACAATAGGGATGGCATTAGCACGAAGAGCAACACTATATTCAGTTAATCCTAATTTAGCAAGCAGTGGTTTAGTTTCTCGTCCAAAAGATGGTGAAGAACTTACTTTTCCTGAAGAATTAGAACAATTGTATAGGCAATCTTTGGGGGTGCGAATATGATTAAAGGATTAATCCCTCCATTAGTTACGCCAGTTGATAATAATGGAAATGTGTGCGAACAAAGTGTAAGAAAACTGATTGAATTTGTTAGTTCTTACTCTAACGCATTAATGCCAACATTAAGCTCTGGAGAAGGCTGTGCATTATCTAACAAGCAATTTGAAGACATGATTAAATTTGCTGTTAAATATTCTAATTTGCCTGTTTTTGCTGGAGTTGAATTTAAAACGACTGAAAAAGTTATTGAAAAAGCAAAGATAGCAAAAGCTCTAGGTGTAGATGCTATTGTAATTACAACTCCATTTCAAAAGGATATTTCTCAGCAGGAAATCTATGGTCATTTCAAGAAGGTTAAAGATAAAGTTGATATTCCTGTATTTATTTACAATGAAGAAGCAATATCTGGAAATTCAATCAGTTTTGAAACTATCGTTATGATCTGTAAATTGGGAAATATTGTCGGAATTAAAGAAGCAAGTGGTTCTTCTGATTTTACTCAAAAATTAGCCCATGTAAATTTAAATGTTCCAATTTTTCAGGGTTGGGAACATCTTTGTTTTGAATCAAAAGGAGTATGCGGTTACATTTTGCCATTGCTAAATCTTGAACCAAAGTTTTGTCTTGAGATGCTAAAAAATCCAACACAAGAGAAGCAGCAAGAAATGAATCAGCTTTGCGAGAAATATCATATTATTGGCGATGATTGGTTTGTTTATCTCAAGAAAGAACTCTGTAATCGTGGAATTATTTCAACTGAGAGGGTGATTTAGATGATACAGGAACTAATGGATAAAAATAATTGTGATGAACTGCACATCCAATTTGACAAAGAATCTGGCTGTACCTTTATCATAGCTTTAAACACTCTATATGGGAACAAAGGAAATGGCGGTACGCGTATGCTTAACTATTCCAATGCAGAAGATGGAATAAAAGATGCTACCAAATTAGTTAAAGCTATGACTAAAAAATGTGTTGTGATCGGAAAAAAGTATAATGGGGGTTATAGTGGAGGAAAAGGAGTAATTGTAGGAAACCCTATAACACAAAAAACTCCTGATATGCTTAGAAGATTTGGTAAGTTTGTTCAAACTCTTAATGGTAGATTTCAAACAGGAACAGACATGAATATCAATCTTAAAGATATTGAATATATAGCAGAAGAGTCTGAATTTATTGATGGGTTAGAAACAGGTTTAGGAGACACAGCTATCCCTACTGCTTTTGGAATTTTGCTTGCCATGAAAGAATTATGTGGATGGAAATATGGAAGCAATAGTTTGAAAGGAAAAGTTATTGCTGTTCAAGGAGTTGGAAGCGTAGGAAGAGATTTAGTTAGGCGATTAGTGGTAGAAGGGGCAGAAGTTATTGCAACAGATGTTAATGCTGAAAATTTGCAGTCTGTTAAAGAAGAATTTGGAATTAAAATAGTAAAACCAGAAGAGATTTACTCTGTAAAATGTGATATTTTCTCACCTAATGCCTGTGGTGGTATATTGACAGACGAGAAAATTGAAAAATTAAACTGTGATATGGTTATTGGAGCAGCTAATAATCCTTTAGCTGATGGTTTGCGATCTATAATGAAGATGAAAAATAAAGGAATAATTTATGCCCCTGATTATATTGTGAATATTGGCGGAGTATTTTTGTCAATGTGTGAAATACAAGGAAAAGATTTTAATTATGTTATTGAGAAATTAAAAGAGATTATTCCTATAAGACTTCAGCAAATAATTAAAGCAGCTGAAAGAACAGAAATAACATTATTTGAAGCAGCTGAAAAAATAATCTCTGAAGAATCTTCTAAAATTTTACTATAATATCTAATTTTATCTGATTTAATCCAAAAATCTTACGGAATTTTATAGCAAACACTTATTAAAAACAAAATCTATCAGCTTATTCATGTGTAAACTAAAATTGCTGTTGTTTATTATGTTGTTTATTATCCCATCAATCATATTAGTTTGTACCTCTGTAAATAATGTATATGGGGATGAATCACTTTTAGATAATTATTGTAACATAAGCCAAAATTATTCAGTATCTAATAATACTGATAATTGTGTAATTCGTGACACTAATTTTACAATTAAAATAATCAAGCCATCTGCAAACCTATCAATAATCCTGCCAGAATCAATATACACAAATATTGAATACACTAAACTGTTCAGAATCGATAATTTGCTCTATCCTGAACAAAAGATTGATGCTAATGTCTATTACAGCCTTGTTTCACATGATAATCCTACATTTCAATATAATAATAGTTTTGAATTAAAAGAGATTAATAAATACAAAAGTAGCAGTACTGGAATATTATTTATTGATGAACCTGGTAATTATACTTTGTGCGGCAATATAATTGATTATGATCTATCATCTCTTTCAGATGATTTTATAGTATGTCAAAATATCACTGTTATTGATGTCAGAAAAGTTTCATGTGATGTTAGTTTAAATCTCATTTTACCAAGAACAATATATAATCTCTCTGAACAGCTGAAACTTAATTTTGAAGTCAACAACAATGGTAATAATAATAACAACAATGATTTTCCTATAATTATTGAATATTGGATATCTGACCTGTTTGGAAATATGATCAGATCAAAAATAAACACAACCAATACTAATAAACAGTTTACTCCTAAGATTGATGATAGAATTGGTGTATTTTTGATAAATGGTTTGATATATCCTTTATGCAATGATACAAATGAAATCAACAATTATGTGTCTGAGATGATAATTGTCGTGAATAATAATAGTGATAGTAATATAAACATTATTGAAGAAAATATTAAATCTAATATTGATATTAAATTGATATATAATAGTAACAAACTAAAATTTGGCAATGATGTCAAAGCTAAGATTGAATTCTTCAAAGGAAATACTACTAAAAATACACTCAATGCATATATTATAGATCAAAACGGGAAAAAAGTAAGTGAAACAACAACACTTTCTATATTTGGTAAATATATATCACAAGAACTTTCGCTTTCTGTCAGATTAAAAGATGATTGTGAACAATCTAATGGCAATAAATATTATCTTGTTGCTGAAGGATTTGGTGTTTCTGCAAAACAAAGTATCTCTATTTCCTGTGAAACTAATGGAGATAAAACAAAGACTAAAACAAAAGCTGTTGCTGAACCTAAATCCACACTTAAATCTACAAAATCCAATGAAATCAAAGAAAAAATTGATAGCAATATCTTAACTTTAAACTCAAGTAATACAACCATTAGTCCATATCAAAATATGAATTTAAAAAGTGAAGAACTCATCTATAGGCAGGAATGTGCAGTTGATGATATAAATAAAACAATGACGTCAAAAATCATATTTGAAGGGAAACAAGAGAATATTAAAAGTAAGATTAAATATTTTGTAGGTGTGTTATTATTTCTCAATGTACTTGTATTATTCTTTATAAAAGTTTAAGTATTTTATAGTAACATTTTTAAATAAATCGGTTTTCTTAGATTATATCATGTCAGAAAAAAATAAACAAAAGATTGTTGTAAGATCTATCATTAATATGGTGGGTAAACCTAAGGAACATTTAGAGCAGATTATCAGGAATTATATTGAAGAGCTTAGGAAAGAAGATGGAGTGAAGGTATTAAAAGAAGATTATGCTGAAGCTAAGAGACAGAATGATGATGGTGTAGTTGATGGTGATGATGATGACACTAAAGATAGTGAAAGCAGTAAATATACTGATGGCAGTAAAAACAATATAGATAATAACAACAGAATAAATGGAAAAGGCATTAAGGATAACAATAATGTCATGTTCAGCACCTTTGTTGAAGTAGATGTTGAATTTGATGATGTTGATAAGCTGATGTGGTTCTGCTTTGATTTTATGCCTAGCTCTGTTGAGATTATCTCTCCTGATGAGTTTGTATATAAAGCACCTGATTTTACAGATTTTCTTAATGAGATACAATCAAAATTACATAAGTTAGATATGCTTATCAAGAATTTTGAAGCTGATAATAAAGTCCTTAAGAAAAATGGACTGACATTAGTCAAGAATCTGATCATTATACTCTTGAAGGAGAAGAGCAGGAATATCAATGATATATCTAAAGAAGCTGGTGTGCCTGCAGATCATATCCTAAAATTTGTAGACGCATTAATAAAAGAAGGTAAAGTTAAAGAGGAAAATGGTGTGTATAGTTTAAGTAATTAACTCAATTTTGTATGTAATAAGTTTCCTAAACAAGAATATTATTGTTGCCAGTTTTCATCAGCGAAAACTGAATACATTTGATTCTGGAAAATATGCTTACTTTGGATAGAAAGTTTTCGCAATATAAATATCTTACGAACTATATTATGATGAAAACAAACATAAGGCGGCAATAATATTCTAAAAAGGAGACTTATTACCCAAGTTTGACAACTGTCAAACTTGGAGTAATTTATTTATCAAGCCCTGAAAGGGCATGTAAATAAATTACTAGCGTTTTGTACGAATTACATAAAAATTAAGCATAATTTAGTGAAACATTGCATTATGTTTTTTGTTTTAAGATGCTAACAATTTATTTACATGCCCTGAAAGGGCTTGATAAATAAATTGCTTCGAAGTTTGACAACTGTCAAACTGAGG
>JBDRKY010000067.1:0-3971 GCA_043813525.1 Candidatus Woesearchaeota archaeon | reverse complement strand
GAACAGATTTCTTCTTTTTAATTAAAGAAATCATTTTTTTTCTGATAGCAATTTTTTCAGAAGACAAATGTATCACCTCAAAATGGATTAAGATTAACTTATTTATATATTTTGTCCTAAATTATGTCGCGTTGACTATTCGGGCAGGTCATCACTTTTTAGTGGTGTCTGGATAGAAACATTTATAAACCCTCATTAATTATCTTACTTTAACAAATATGGGATAGATATAATGTTAAGATATATTATATATTTTTGATATAAGTTTGTATGATTGTGATAACATGAAACAAAACTCCTCAAAACCAGATTTAGTGTTTCTTCATGATCGTTTTATGCCACCTGGGCAGGAATCATATATTGGGTTTTATCCGCCTGAAGGCTGGGTTGAGTTTCATGGTAAGATCGATTTAGGTGAAGAAGATTCTCTTGTAAATGATTATGATAAAGATATTAGTGTTGTTGATGTTGCTTCTGATTCTTCAGATCAGTTAATAAATATTGCATTGAAGCATGATTATGTTGTTCATGATTGTAATAAACCAAAAAGTTTAGATGATATCTGTGTATATTTTTTAGGATTTTCCCAGACTGATTTTGATGGTGAGAATTTAAGGCAATTATTTAAGGATTTAGCTGATATTAGAGCATTAAATTCAAATATTAGGGTTGCTCATCATAGTATTATTGGTGAAAGAAGCTTATGGGAGGCAAAACTTTCAGATGAATATTATATTATTGGTGCAATCAAGACATATTGTTTATCAGCTGGTGTGATTATTGTTGATGGCTGTGAACATCCAGCTGTGATAGGAAAATTATCAAAGTTAATCAACAGAGTGAATGAGATAAAAAAAGAAGCAGCAGGTGAATTAAGTTGTGATGAACGTAGGGAGTTAATTGCTATAAAAACTGAATGTTATAAGATATTTTATGAAAGAGCCATCAACACCTACATTCCACTTGTGAGAGATTTTCTTGATAATAGGAAAAAAGATGAAAAATTGATATGTTTGTGGGAGCCTTATTATTTTAGAAGATTTGCAGCTGATTTCAGAGCATTGTTTGATGGCAGGCAAGAAGGTTATGCAAACTTGATATTGCCACGGGATAAGGTAATTCCTTTAGCAAAACCATCTCAAAGAAAGCCATTATATGCTTTTAGACAACCAAAAGATTATGCTCCTGTCACTTCTCTTTTTCCTTCTACACCACATAAAAAATAATTCATTAATATTTTACTATCTCAACTTTACTTTTTTCATCTCGTTAGTAAAGAAGTTTGCTTTTTCAAGTAATGCATCCCATTGTTTTCCTGACATCTCTTTTATGTCTCTATGGAGGATTTTTCTTGATAAGATATAAAACTCATACATTATTGACGGGCATTTCTTATTGACCATACCTGTGCTTGCAAGCTTTCTTTCAATATGCTCATGTATCTCTTTTGGTGATGGCGGCACTTCATTCTGTCTCATCAGTGCTGCGTGCGCTGAATCAATCACGCCCCAATACAGATCCATCACTGCCTGCAGAATTTTCATCTTTGAGTTATACATCACAGATGCGCTTCTTCCGTAATATGCATTTATTGATTCAATGCTTGGTCTTATCCTTCCTTCATAAAGTAGTATCTGCAATGGATAGAAAAATCCAGTATCAATCAGTGCGATTCCTGTCCTCAGGATATTTACACCTAATGGATCGCCTGCTCTCATATATTCCCAGAAGCTTGTAAATCTTAATGTTGTTATATGCAGTCGTTTAGAAGTTTCTCTGGCAATCTTTTCAACAACAATCCTGTATGTCTCAATAACTTCAGGTGTCAGATAAAAGCTGACATTGTCTACTATTATAAGTATATCAACATCTCCTTTTCCACTGTTTTCTTTTTCCTGGCTTTGTCCGCCAAATATGACTATAGCACGTATGAATCCTCCGAATTCCTTGTATGTCTTTGAAGCGAATGTTCTACCTATATCATAATCTTCTTTTGAATACTTTGCTGCCAATGGTAGATCTTTCTTTTGGATTAGAGTTTTCATCTTAACTTTAGCCTTTTAACTATTATAAATTAATAAATAATATTTATAGTTTATAATGATTTATTACTTTTCAAGAATGGTAACTTAAGCTTTTCTTCGATAACCTTTATAAATTACCAAAAATTTCTCAATATAAAGGGGTGTTTGACAGATAGTAGATATTAATGGTTTGAATTATATAGGTCTGAAGTTTGAATGAAAAATATTTTTGCTTTTTTACCTTAAAACTTTCCTACTTTAAAACTTTCAAACCTTAATATATGGAGGTACAGAAAATGACAGACAGAGTTCAACCAATTTTTATTTTGCCAGAAGGTTCACAGAGAAGTTCTGGTAAGACAGCGCAAAGAAATAATATAATGGCAGCAAAATTAGTTGCTGAGACAATCAGGACAACATTAGGACCCAAAGGCATGGATAAGATGCTTGTTGACAGCTTAAATGATGTTGTTGTCACAAATGATGGAGTAACAATTCTTGAAGAGATGAATATTGAGCATCCAGCAGCAAAGATGATTGTTGAAGTTGCAAAGACACAGGAAAATGAAGTTGGTGATGGAACAACAACAGCTGTTGTTCTTGCAGGAGAATTGCTGAAGAGAGCTGAATTTTTGCTTGACCAAGAAGTCCATCCGACAGTCATAGTGAAAGGTTACAGGATGGCAGCTGAGAAAGCTTTGCAGATACTGAACAGCATATCTGAAAAAGTAAGCGAAAATGATGAAGAGCTTCTTAAGAATATTGCGATGACTGCGATGACAGGCAAAGGTGCAGAAAGTTCAAAAGAGCATCTATCTGAATTGATTGTCAAAAGTGTCAGGTCAATAATGGAAAAAGTTGATGGGAAAATAGATATTGATATAGATAATATAAAGATAGAGAAGAAGATAGGTGGCAGTGTTGAAGGCTCTGAGATAATTAATGGCATTGTTGTTGACAAGGAAAGAGCAAATTCTGGAATGCCTAAGGTTGTAAAGAATGCAAAAGTAGCATTGATTGATTCTGCGATTGAGATAAAGAGCACTGAGATCGATGCAAAGATACAGATAAATGATCCAATGCAGATGCAGGCATTTCTTGATCAGGAAGAAAGGATGCTGAAGGCAATGGTCGATAAGATTGTAGCAAGCGGTGCAACTGTTATATTCTGCCAGAAAGGCATTGATGATTTAGCACAGCATTTTCTAGCAAAGAAAGGATTATTTGCAGTAAGAAGAGTCAAGAAATCTGATATGGAAGCTTTAGCTAGAGCAACTGGCGCAAGAATCACAAATAATCTTGATGATTTGAATGCAAATGATTTAGGAAATGCAGGTGTTGTTGAAGAGAAAAAAGTTGGCAGTGAAGATATGACTTATGTCAGAGAATGTGTCAATCCTAAAGCTGTTACTTTATTGCTGAGAGGAAGCACAGAGCATGTGACCGATGAAGTAAAACGTGCAGTTGATGATGGTATAGGTGATGTTGCTTCTGCTTTAAGGAACGGCGGTGTTGTTGCTGGAGCTGGTGCACCAGAGATGGAATTAGCAAAAGAGCTAAGAAAATATTCAGAATCATTATCTGGGAGAGAACAGCTTGCTGTGAATAGTTTTGCTGATGCGATGGAAGTGATTCCAAGAACACTTGCTGAGAATGCTGGATTAGATCCAATAGATGTCCTTACAGAATTGAAGTCTGCGCATGACAAAGGGCAGAAATGGGCTGGCATTGATGTTTTCACAGGCAAAGTCATTGATGCATGGAAACAGAATATTATTGAGCCATTAAAGATAAAGACACAGGCTGTAAGTTCAGCTGCAGAAGTAGCACAGATGATATTGAGGATTGATGACGTCATTGCATCTGGCAAAGCAGGTAAAGGTCCAGACATGAGTGGTATGCCTCAAGGTATGGGTGGGATGCCTGGTATGATGTGATTTTTTATTT
>JBDRKY010000066.1:0-37245 GCA_043813525.1 Candidatus Woesearchaeota archaeon | reverse complement strand
AAAGTATGTAAAGCCATAAATGCTACGCATTTAACGCCGATGGCATGCTCGCTTCGCTCGGGTCGAATTTACGACCCTTTTTTTCCACCAAAGATTATTGTTGTAAACCACCAATGAGATACATTGGTGGAAAAAAAGATTTTAATAATTACACCCAATTAATACCAAATATCATCATCTGTAGCTATAATAACAATATTTATATACTAATTGTAGTTATTATAAGTTAGTTGGGGGTCGATATGCATGGTTATACTATTTGATAGATTTAATCTTCCTGAAGATATATATGATATTATTTTTGCAACTGAACAGCAAAAGATTGTTGGAAAACTACTCATACAAGAGCTTAAGAGAAACAAAAATGAGTTTAATAAAACTGAAATGTCAAGTTTTGCAATGAACCTGCATGAAGGAAAAGTTATTGCAGAGATTGATCATCCTAAATATAAAGGAAAAAAAGTCAAGCTCAGTTACAACAAAAGACAGTTTTATGACAGAATCCTAACACCAATGAAAGGTATGGGGCTTATTGATTATGATCTTTACAAAAAAACATATAAGATAAGCGACAGATTCAACAAAGCAATGATCAAGATTGGCCTTATGTGGATTAGAGAATTTGGTAAAAAAGAAGAACCAAAACAATAATAACAATCTTATGATGAAACATAAAATCGCTTTTCTTGATGATGCAAATCTAAGAGAATTTATTGACTATCTTGAGAAAATACCTTATTCTGCATATCCTAAAAATATCATATTAGATGAAAAAGATTTAGCCAGTTTCAGATATTATCATGGAAATAGATATATTGTTGCATTTGATTGTTCTGAAAAAAACAATATAATTGGACATTTATGTATAATGACACCTGCAACCAAATATGGATATCACCAAGAACATATAGTAGAAGTGCATATTAACGTAATACCTGAATATCAAAACAAAGGAATTGGTAAAGCATTATTAGAATTCTTTATTGAAGAAGTGAAAAAAGGTAAAAAAAAAAGTGGAATCAGAAAGATCAAGACTAAGATGTTAGCTGGAAATGAAAAAGTGATAAGGCTATTTGAAAGATTTGGGTTCAAAAAAGAAGCTCTGCTTAAAGATGAATGGAAAATGATTATTGAAAGTAATCGTAAAAGTGAAGATAATTGTGAAAATAATAAAAAAGTGATCTATGAAGATGGTATATATATGAGCCTGATACTATAACAAAATATTAAAAGTATAGTTATTTTTTACTTTATTATGAATAATTATGATTTAGAACTAAACAAAGCAATTGCTGAGATAAAGAAAACTAAAGCTAAAAATGTATGTATACAATTACCAGATGGACTAAAACCTAAAGCTAAGGAAATAAAAGAAGCAATTGATAAAATAATTGCAATAAAAGAAAATAAAGTGAATATATTTATCTGGGCAGGAAGCTGTTTTGGTGCTTGTGATACCCCGCAAAGCTTAGACAAACTAAAAATAGACCTGTTAATACAATGGGGGCATAGTGAATGGAATTAATGTTTAACACGAGAATAAATATTTAAAAAACACTATGATTAATTAATAATTATTTAAATAAAATTATGAGGTACTGAAGAATGTCAGATAAAGAATTTATGGTTAAATCAAATGTTCTTGAGAGATTAAGGCCAAGAATCAATAAAGCAATCAGCCTGATAAAACAAGCAATTGAAGCTAAAAGACCAATATGGATAAGACATCACAGCGATGTTGATGGCTATTGTGCAGGTGTTGCCATTGAAAGAGCAATACTGCCTTTGATATATGACAGACATACCAAAGAAAGAGACACATTCTACAGCTATGCAAGAATGCCATCAAAAGCACCATACTATGATTATACAGATGCAACAAAAGACCTTACTAATTTTATGAACAGGATGAATAAGTTTGAAGCTAAAGCACCAATGATAATAATATGTGACAATGGAAGCTCTGAACAGGATATCATGGCCATAAAAAAAGTAAGAATATATGGAGCTAAGGTGATTGTTATTGACCATCATCCATTATGTGATGAGATTGACAATATTACTGATGCACATATCAACCCACACCAGATAAAAAGTGTGTATGACCTGTCAGCAGGAATGTTATGCGCTGAGATTGCAAAACAGATCAATCCAGAGATTGACCAGATGGAATTTTTTGCAGCTGTCGCTGGTTTTGCTGACAAAGTAAAAAGCAAAGAATTTGAACAATATGTTGAATTATGCAAGAAAAAAGGAGGTTCTCAAGAGTTGATTAAAGATACTGCAGAATGTCTTGATTTTGAAACTTTTGTGCTGGGATTTATTGAAAGCAGAGACCTGATAAATGATATATTGGGTGGAGACCATAACAAACAGAAAAAATTAATAAATCTGATAAAACCTAAAGCAAATGAGCTAAAAAAACAACAGCTTGAAACAAACAAAAAATATATGAAAATTGAAGAGAAAGATAACATAATTATCTGTAAACTTCCAATAGATCAAGTGCGATCAATGGGATCATTTCCACCTTCTGGTAAAACAACAGGAATAATACATGATTATATCAAGGAAAAATATAAAAATAAATTTGTTATCAGTTTGGGTATCAGCAATGGCCAGATCAATTTCAGATGTAGCAATGAGATTAAAAACTTTGATGTCAACGAAATAATAGCACTGCTCAAGAAGAAAATGCCTTATGCACAGATAGATGGAGGCGGACACAGAGTCGCAGGAAGCATCAGTTTTATTGAAGCAGCAAAAGAAGAAGTGCTGGATTTTGTGGATGAGTATATTGATAGTATAAAATGTTGAATTTGTAGATGAGTATGTTGGAAAAATTGAATGCTGAAGATTTTTGGTAAGAATGTTAGAAAGATTATTCAAACACATCCTTAATCTTATCAAAGAAACTTTTTAGAGGTTTATCTTTAGTTAGATTATCAAATTCTTTAAGTAATTCCTTTTGTTTCTTTGTCAGTTTTTTAGGAGTCTCAACAACAACTTTCACAAACTCATCTCCTCTGCTAAATCCTCTTATATTTGGGATACCTTTTCCTTTTATCCTAAATACAGTATTTGATTGTGTTTCTGCAGGAATCTTCATATTCACCTTTCCCCTCAGTGTAGGAACATCAACCTCATCACCAAGGCAGGCTTGGCTAAAACTTATTGGAATCTCTAGATAGATATCATTGCCATCTTTAGTGAAGATCTTATGCTCTCTGACCTTGATAAGAACATACAAATCACCTGTATGAGCACCTTTTTCTCCAGCTTCACCTTCTCCAGAAACCCTAAGCCTTGTACCTGTTGATACACCTTTTGGGATAGATATATCAATCTTTCTTGTTTTCCTGACTCTGCCACTGCCTTCACACTGATTACAGAAAACAGTTATTGTCTTACCAATGCCATTGCATTTATTACAAGTTGTTGTTGTCTGAAATATACCAAAAGGGGTTCGCTGTGTCCTCCTATATGCGCCACTGCCATTGCAAGTATTACATGTCTTTATATCAGATAAAGATCTTGCTCCTGTGCCATCACATTTAGTGCAGGACTCATACCTTGGTATAGATATCTCCTTATCAACACCAAAAGCAGCCTCTTCTAGAGTTATCTCTAATCCATATTGAAGGTCTGCACCTCTCTGAGGATATCTTCTTGATCTTCCTCCACCACTTCCAGATCTTCCACCGCCTCCAAAAAAACTATCAAATATGTCACCAAAATCAAAACTTTCACCAAAACCTGCAAAATCACTGAAATCTGAAGCATTAAAACCACTAAAATTTGGTTCAGCTGTTCCAAACTGATCATACTGCTGTCTTTTTTGATCATCACCTAAAACAGATGCAGCCTCATTAATCTCCTTGAATTTTTCTTCATATTCATTATGATTTTCTTGAGGTGCACGATCTGGATGATACTTTAACGCAAGCTTTTTGTAAGCCTTCTTTATCTCTTCTTTGGTCGCATTCTTGCTCACACCAAGCAATTCATAATAATCTTTCTTTACCATTTTAATCTACCACATCAATCAATTCTTCAGGTGAATCAATAATAATATCAGCACAATTTAGCTTTTCAGGATGATGATAACCCCAAGTTACACCAATTGCTTTTTTAAGGTTTGCATTTTTTGCAGCCAACATATCACCATCCATGTCACCAACAAGGACAGCATGTTCTGGTTTTATATTAAGATGGGCAAGTAATGCTAATATACCTGCTGGATTAGGCTTAAGACCATGAGTATCATCTATTATATAGTCAAAATAATTATCAATTTCTTTGTCCAATAATCTAGTCTTAATCTCATCAAACTTATTATTAGAAGCAATTGCTAAAGAGTAGCCTTTCTGCTTTAACTTTTCAAGCATTTTTTTTATACCAGGACATAGTTGAATCTCATGACCATAATCTTTTAGATATCTAAAGTAAAATTCTGCGCACTTCTGCTGCTCTTCTTTCTTATGTAAACCTATCTTAGACAACCCACTTATCCAATCTGATTCACAATAATCCTTGAACTCATCTTTTGTGAATTGCTTGCTTAAATTTAGATCCCTAAGAAGATGATTATATGCCCTTATAGTAATTGCAAGTGTATCTACCAAAACACCATCATAATCAAATATAACCAACTTTGTCTTTGTGATATTCTTTTTTTCTGGCATCCTAAAATCCACCTATAGTTATTAAAAATCAAACAATTAATTTAATAATAATAAATTAAAAAAACAGGAGATATTATTTTTTCTTTCCATGCTTGGCTTTTGATTTTTCCTTGTCGTCCTTGCTTTCTTTCTCATCCTTATCTACAGTATACTCTGCATCAACAACATTATCATTTTTGCCTTTTGAAGAAGCACCAGCCTTTCCAGATGAACCAGCACCTGCTGAACCACTACCTGTATTTACACCAGCTCCACCAGCTTGTTGTTTTGCAGCCTGCTCCTGTGCAACCTTCTGATAAAGCTCAGTAGATATCTTCTGAACTTTCTCATTGATCTCTTCCATCTTCTGTTTTACTTTATCAACATCTTTCTTCTCTGGCTCAAGCAGTTTCTTCAGTTCCTTAAGCTCTTTCTTCACTTCTTCAAGCTCCTTTGCGTCTACTTTGCCTTCAAAATCCTTGAAAAGCTTATCAGTAGAGTAAACTAAAGCATCTGCCTGATTGATTATTTCAATCTCTTCTTTTCGTTTCTTGTCTTCTTCTGCATGTGACTCTGCTTCCTTCTTCATCTTCTCAATCTCTTCTTCACTAAGCTTTTGTGTAGCAGTAATTCTAATAGATTGTTCTTTTCCTGTACCAAGATCTTTTGCAGCAACATGTACTAACCCATTTGCATCAATATCAAAAGTAACCTCAATCTGTGGTATACCACGTGGTGCTGGAGGAATACCTATCAGGTCAAATCTGCCCAAGCTCTTATTATCTGCTGCCATTGGCCTTTCACCCTGCAATACATGGATTGTAACAGCAGTCTGATTGTCTGCAGCAGTTGAAAATGTCTGTGATTTCTTTGTAGGGACAGTTGTATTTCTTTGAATCAAAGCTGTTGTCACACCACCTAATGTTTCAATTCCTAAAGTCAAAGGTGTTACATCTAATAATAAGATATCTTTGACATCTCCAGCAAGAACACCGGCTTGGATAGCTGCACCCTGCGCAACACATTCCATAGGATCAACACCACGCTCTGTCTTTTTTCCAACTAACTTTTCTACAAAATCCTTGACAACAGGCATTCTTGTAGGGCCGCCAACCATGATGATCTTGTCAATATCTTTAAAGCTTAGCTTTGCATCCTTGATTGCCTGCTCTAATGGTTGCCTGCATTTCTCAATTATTGGCTTTATTAATTCATCTAACTTTGCCCTGTTAATCCTCATCTGCAGATGTTTTGGTCCTTTATTTGTCGCAGTTATAAAAGGAAGATTTATGTCTGTCTCAAGTGTTGTGCTTAATTCAATCTTTGCTTTTTCTGAAGCTTCTCTCAAACGCTGCATAGCCATGTCATCGTCATTAAGATCAATCCCTTCTTTATTCTTAAAATCTGTGATGATATGCTTGATCAATGCATCATCCATGTCAGTACCACCTAACTGTGTATCACCTGAAGTTGATTTAACTTCAAAAACACCATCACCAAATTCCATGATTGTGACATCTAATGTTCCGCCGCCAAGATCAAATACAAGAATCTTATGCTCTTTTTTACCTTTATCTAAACCATAAGCAAGTGATGCTGCAGTTGGCTCATTCACAATCCTGACTACTTCTAAGCCTGCTATCTCACCTGCATCTTTTGTTGCCTGCCTCTGATTGTCATCAAAATAAGCAGGAACAGTGATTACTACCTTCTCAACCTTTTCACCTAAAAACTCTTCTGCATCTTTTTTTATCTTCTGCAGAATAAAAGCAGATAATTGTTGAGGGGTGTATTCTTTGCTATGAATATTTACCTTATAACTTGTACCCATCTTTCTCTTGATAGCAGTTATTGTTCCTGTTGGATTTGTAGACGCTTGCCTTCTTGCTGGCTCACCAACCAACATCTGATTATCTTCTGTGATAGCAACAACACTAGGAAAAGCTTTCCCATATAATGATGTGCCTTCTGCACTTGGAATTATTGTTGGCTTACCACCCTGCAAAACTGCTGCTGCTGAATTGCTTGTTCCTAAATCAATTCCTATTATTTTTGACATTTTATCAATCCCCCTAATTTATATCTAACCAAAATATGTTGGTCCTGTTTTTTTCTCTTCTTTTTTGTCTTTATTCTTTTCCTCAAGCTTCTCTATTGCTTTCGGCTTTTTTATCTTGCCAAATTCAGTTTCATATTTTTCCAATACTTGAGACAATAAAGCATGAAACCGTTTTACATGAAACGGATCTAAAAGTATCACATCATGCTGCACCTTAAACACAGGCCCAGTCCTGTTCCTTGGGTCTACTCTTGGTGTTATGTTCTTGAAATCAAGAACAAACTGCAATGGTGTGAAATTTATTGATACTTCATGCGAAAAAAAAGCATTTCCATCTTCATACTGCCAATTAATATGTTTCTCATCCATCTTAATTCACCTTACTCTCATTATTATTTATATCATCCATCTCATCTTTTTCTATAATATTGTTTAATTCCTCAGCTCTTTTTGGAGTCAATATTATCCTTTGCCTCCTAAAATTCTTTGTATATGATATGATTTCAACAACCTCTAAGAATTTAACAAGCTTATTAAGGTCAATTATTGACTTATCCCCAATAGATCCTAAAGCTTCATATAAACTTTGATCACTTGTGACCAAATTATTTGCAGTTCCACACATGATTGCTGTCTCCAGATCATTATCTCCTTTAAGGTATTTGATGATTGATTCTGCCTTAAGATAAGTTTTTTGAGTTTGTGCTTGATTTTTTTCCAATGTATTCACCTTTTATTATTTTAACAGATCATAATTGAGTATTTTCTTAAGCTTAGTCTCATCAGGAACAAGCTTATCTAACTCACCACCTGAGATTGGTTTGTTGTACTGCAAAAATACTGACCATTGCCTTATGGATTCTGGATCAGATGCATCAACAAGATAGTTCAATGCAAACCATTGGACAAGTTCCTGCCCATGCTCGCTCTTGACACTGCAGACACGACAATGCAATGGTTTGACGTCATGTATAATGCATCCTTTTTTTTCATCAAGCATGATGCATCTACCATAAGGCTTAACTATTTTACTTTCTTTGTCTTCTTTTTTTTCCTGTTTGAATTTGAAACATCTCTTGTTAAACTTTTCATGCTCTACAAGATAATTTTTTCTAAATTTATCTTCACTCATATTAAGATGTTTTGCCATCTTAGGAATATCTTCTTCAAGCACGATACCAGTATCAAAACTGCAGCAGTTATTGCATCTGCTGCATTCTTTGCCAAGCTCTATAACAACCTTAAGCGGTGTTTCTTTTGTTATCCGAATCATATGATCATCTCTTTTCCTGCAGATTTCCCTGCTTATCATCATATTTTTTTATTATTGTATCTTCTCTCTTCTTACTTACCTTAACTTTTGTTGTCCTAAGTAATTTCTCATCCAGCATATATCCTTTCTGAAGCTCTTCCAAGATAATATTATTGTCTTTCTCAGACTCTTCTTGGAACAACACTTCATGAAAATGCGGATCAAACTTTTTACCTAAAGCATCTATCTTCTTAAGGCCATCTTTTCTGAGCGTATCAAATAATTGTGAATAGATAAATTCCACACCTTTCACAAAATTTGCATGATCTAAGTCTTCTTTATTTTTCAATGCAATTTCAAAACTATCTAATATAGGCAAGAGTTTTGAGATAAATTTAGCTTCAGCAAATCTGCAAAAATCATGCTTTTCCTTATCTGCTCTTTTTTTGTAATTCTCAAACTCTGCCTGTAATCTCTGCAACAAATCTGTAAGTTCCCTGATTTTAGCTTCTAATTGCTGAGTCTGCTTATCATCTGATGTACGTAATTTCTTATTGATATCTTCTTTTTTATGCATTTTATTACCTTTTTTCAGTTTTTGCCTGATGAAACACACTTAGGAGGCATGATTTCGTTTCAGACATTGATTATCACTGCAATATCTTCACAATAGTTATGTTGAGTTTAAATCAACCACAATTAGTTAAGATAAACGAGGTAATATATAAAGTTTGTGAAAATTAATTTGCAAAAACTTTATAAAGGTATCCATATAACTAAAATCTACAAATATATGTGATAACCATGGGAAGAATAAAAACAGCACTAATCAAAAGAATGGGTAGAAAGCTACATAACCTGCATGAAGATAATTTCAGTGAGAGTTTTGAAGAGAACAAATCAAAAGTATCAGAACTTGCAGAGATAAGATCCAAAAAAATGAGAAATGTAATCACAGGATATGTAACAAGACTTGTTATGAATAAAAAGCAAGAAACAATTTAATCAGTACCACAAAGATTAGATAAAATATAAAGAACAGTAAAAAGGAGGTAGAAAAATGACTGGAGACAACTCTATCTTTATCGGCAATAAGCCATTTATGAATTATGTAACTAGTGTAGTTATGCAGTTCACAACAAAAAATGCACCTGAAGTCATAATAAAGGCAAGAGGTAAATTTATATCTAGAGCAGTAGATGTCGCTGAAGTGGCTGCAAAAAGATTCCTGGACGGACAGGTAGAGATGAAAGATATAAAGATAGACAGTGAAGAATTTGAAAACAAAGAAGGCAAACAAGTAAGAGTTTCTACAATCGAGATTTTGCTGGCTAAAAAGTAAGTTATTTATTTTTTATCTTTTCTTAGATTATGTTTTAAATTAGTATGTAAAAAGTCTCCTAATAAGGAATATTATTGTAGCCAGTTTTTATCATGGAAATCTTAAAATGACTTTGTCGTCAATGGTTTTCGCTTTCTCGCATCTAACGAATTAAAATGTGATGGTAACAATAAGAGGCGGCAGTATTGCCATTTAAATAAGACTTATTACATACTTAAATTAAGAATATTTAAATAGTTCTAAAGATTTTATAATTATATGGGCCTATAGCATAATGGATAGTGCAATCGGCTTCGGTTTTATATAAGAAGTAACCGATTAATCGGGGTTCGAATCCTCGTAGGCTCATTTATTTTTAGGATATATGCCACAAAGCGTAAAAATGAAGAACACATAATACATCTTCTTTATTCTTTTACCACATTATTAAACAATCACACCAATCACATTTATATATAATTAATTTTAAACAGCAGATATGATAATTGAATATGTATTATTTATACTTGGTTTTGTGCTCTTGGTCAAAGGTGCTGACTGGCTGGTTGAAGGAAGTTCTGCGCTTGCTAAGAGATATGGTGTATCCAGCCTGATGATTGGACTTACCATAGTATCGTTTGGGACAAGTGCACCTGAATTACTTGTCAATGTATTTGCTGCGCTAAAAGGAAATAGTGATGTTGCATTAGGAAACATAATAGGAAGCAATCTTATGAACCTGCTGTTAGGATTAGGAATAGTTGCAGTAATAGATCATGTAAGGGCAAAACACAGCATAACATGGAGAGAGATACCATTTGCATTATTGTCTGTCATACTTCTTTTAATTTTGATAAACAAAAATAATATCTTGAGCATATTTAACATATCTGATGGATCAGTCAATACATTGAGCATAGCTGATGGAATCATAATGTTATTGTTCTTCTCTGCATTCTTATATTATCTCTATTATGCAGCAAAAGCAGAAAGAAACAAAGATCAGGAGCAGATAAAAATATTTGGAAACCTCAAAACTGTGATTTACATAATTGTAGGGATAGCAGGATTATATTTTGGCGGTGATTTGGTTGTTGATGGGGCTGTGTTCATCGCAAAACAGTTTGGATTGAGTGAATTTCTCATATCAGTAACCATAATAGCAATAGGCACATCACTGCCAGAGATTGTTACAGCTGTAACAGCTGCACTGAAAAAAGACACTGACATGAGTGTTGGAACAATAGTAGGAACAAACATATTCAATATATTATTTGTGCTTGGAATAACTGCTCTTATCTCTCCAATAAGTGCACCATATTTCATTAATTTTGATTTGATAATACTGCTTATTGCAACTGCATTGCTATTTGCATTCATGTTCATAGGCAGAAAACATACATTAGACAGATGGGAAGGTATAGTATATATTATAATATATGCAATATATTTATATATAATCATCAAGAGAGGTTAAGTGATGATAAAAATAATAAATGTGGGAAAAACAAAAGAAAAATATCTGAAACATGGAATAGATGATTTCTTAGACAGAATAAAACATTTTCATAAGATACAATATATTGAAATAAAGGATAAGAAAAACATAGAAGAAGAAGGAAAAAACATATTAAATAAAATAAAAGATGAATTTGTTGTCGTCATGGATGAGAAAGGAAATGGATGTAATTCAAAGATATTTGCTGAGTTTATCACAAAAAAATGCTTTGAAGACACCAGACAGATTGCCTTTATCATAGGCTCTGCAGAAGGATTGAGCGATAAGGTCAAGGAAAAAGCTGATCTAAGGCTGGCATTATCACAGATGACATTCACACATGAGATGGCAAGATTATTCTTAGTAGAGCAGATCTACAGAGCATTTACTATACTGAAAGGGATAAAATACCATAAATAACTACAATCTACGATTGTAAATTCCAAATCACAAAAAACAAATCCCAAATACAGCTGGTTTTGGGAATAGGGGATTTACAATCGAAGATTGTTATTTGGGGATTTGGTGCTTGTTTTTTTTTGTTATTTGGAATTTGTTTTTTGGGATTTACAATCTAAGATTGTTTACAATCTTAGATTGTAATCATTAAATTTATATATTTATACTGAATCTTAAGTTATAATGGAAAAAAATAAAATATCAGCTAAAAAAGATGATAATAAGATAGGTATCACTGTCAAGAAATCAGAGAACTTTAGCGAATGGTACACACAAATATGCAGTGAGCAAGGAGCTGACCTTGTAGATGTAAGGTATGGTGTTGCTGGATTTGTCGTGCACAAACACTGGGCATTCAAAATACTGAGAAAGATATATGACCTCTTGGACAAAGAGATTGAAGATGATGGGCATGAACCTTTCCTGTTCCCTACAGTGATTCCTGAAGAGAATCTTCTGAAAGAGAAAGAGCACGCTGGTTTTGCTCCTGATGTATTTTGGGTCACGCATGGCGGAGACCAGAAATTAGAAAGAAAAGTTGCATTAAGGCCAACAGGTGAAACTGCTCTCTATCCAATGTATGCATTATGGATAAGAAGCTACAAAGACCTGCCATTCAAAAGATATCAGAGCAGGATAACTGTGTTCAGAAATGAGAAGACAACAAGACCTTTCCTGCGAGGAAGAGAATTTATGTTCTATGAAGCGCATGATGTTTTTGCATCACATAAAGAAGCCATGGACCAGATAAATAAAGATATGGAAATCATGAAAAAGGTCGCATATGACAGGCTAAAATTACCGTTCATATTTTTCAAACGCCCTAAATGGGATAAATTTTTAGGTGCTGTAGATACATACGCATCAGATACAATAATGCCAGACGGAAAAAGAAACCAGTGCTCAAGCACACATGATCTTGGCCATAATTTCGCAAAAGTATATGATGTCACATTCATCGACAAGGATGGAGAGGAAAAATATGGATATCAAACATGTTTTGGGCCTGGAATATACAGGATGATGGCAGCATTGATAGGCATACATGGAGATGACAACGGCCTGATACTTCCAACAGCTGTTTCTCCTGTACATTTTGTAATAATTCCAATCACATTTAGCAAAAAGCCAGAATTAAACAATAAAGTGATCAGTAAATGCAAAGAAGTTGAAGAAACGATAAAGAAAGTATGCACTGCATACAATGTTGCTTTTGACGACGCAGAAGAATCACCAGGCTATAAATACAACAAATGGGAATTACTTGGAGTACCTTTCAGGATAGAGATTGGACCAAGAGAAGCTGACGCTGATGATGTCACAATAGTCAACAGAATAACAAAGGAAAAAAGCAAGCTGAACCTAAAAAATATCGAAAAGGAATTAGCTAAACTTATTGATAATTATGAGAATCTGCTGAAAAAAAGAGCAGATGAATATTTCAAAGGAAACACAAAAGATGCAGATAATCTGAAAGATGTTAAAAAGATCATTGAAGAGCACAGAGGTTTTATCAGAGTACCATGGTGTTCAACTGAAAGTGACGGAGAGAAATGCGCAGAGACACTTAAAGCAGAGACAATAGGTGGATATGTGTCAGGAACTAAGTTTGAAAATCCTGAAAAGCCAAAGAAAGGACAAAAATGCATCATCTGCGGAAGACCAGCAGAACATATAGTGTATATAGCTAAAAGCTACTGATTATTAAACAAATTCTACTCTTTTAGCTCTAATGCCTTTTTTCTGCATATGCTTTTTCTTGCATACACTGCATTCATACCTAAGATCAGTCTTTTTAGAAACTTTTGCACCTGTTCTTTTAAATTTAGTAACAGCTGGCTTAGAATACCTGCCTAAATTACCATGACCACGAGCTTTTCCTCTCCTTCTTGCTCTTATCTTTGAACCATGACTCAAAGAGCTTGCCTGCTTTCTCTTAGTCTGTGTAATCTTATGATCTGTATGCTTTTTACAATAAGGACATAACCTTTTTACTGACTTAGGTTTTTTCATGATTATCACTCCTGAAAATATTAATATTACATTGAAGTTATCCTAACCCATTTATAAATATTGTGTTTAGGCAATTAATGATAATTTACTCTTCTTTTATCTCCTCTGCTTTGTTATTGTCAATCAATATCTTTGCTATCTTGGATGGTATAGTGGTAATGCTTTCCATCTCAAAAGGTCCATATGTTTCTAACTCTTCACCAACAAATTTAGGAACATATGCAAGAAATCTGACTAAGATATGTTCTTTAGATGATTTTAGATTATCTTTAATGTTGTCAGTGGCTAAATTGTTTATAGTTGAACTTGTATTAGTGTTAGAATTATTATCCTCTATCAAAGGCATTTTCTGATTAAGAATATTAATCAAAATACCTTTTCGATACTTAGAGAATAAAGCCATAAGTTCAGTATAAAACCTGCTCTCAAGCTCAAGCATAACCTCATTTGATAAGCCTTTTCCAGACCTAACATTTAACAAAGCAGAGCTGACTATCTTCTTCTCCCTGCGTTCATATAATTCTTTCATAATCTTATTTATATTATCAATCTGAATCATGAACTGCGTTATACCATCTGTCTGATCTAAACTGAGCTTGCTCTGCTTGTCCTGCAGAATCTGCTTCTTTGTCTTGAGATACTCAATAAAATCCTTATAAAAAGACGGCTCTAATGTTTGTAGTTCAACCCTATTCTTTTCTCTCCTCAGTAATTCAAACAAGGTCTCATAAGTCAGATTCACATCCTTATTATTTTGATTAACATTATCAGCCATAACAAAACAGAAAATTCTCAAGGATTAAAAAGATATATGTAGAAAAGAATATAGGATATAAAATTAAAATAAGAAAAAAAGAAAAAAGGTTAGTTAAACCTTTTTATTTGCTTATTCAACTAATGGTGCTTCTTCAACTGGAGCTTCTTCAACTGGAGCTTCTTCAACTGGAGCCATTGCTGCTAAATCTGCTTTTGTTTTCCATGACAAACCAGCTTCATTAACTGTGATAGCAACTACTTCATCACCACTCAAAGCATAGTTTACATATTCAGAAACCATCTGTGATGCCAATCTTGTATCTTCAGCAGTCTGACCAGCTACAACCAAAGCCATCTTACCTGTTGTTTCATCCTCAAACAACTTAATTAGACCTTGACCAACTTCAATACCCATTGCTGTGTAACACTCAGCTGGATCTCCCATCAAAGCACTTACAACACTATTAGCACATGGACCACCTACAGCAACTACATTAACTGCAGTAGGATCAGCAACTTCTGTATCCAACTTAAACTGATTTACACCAATCTGTTGAATCTCAGTTGTAAATGTTCCTGCTGTTGATGTTGATGTTGAAGCAGTTGTTGGAGCAATGAAAACTCTTCCATATGCACCAGCTTTAGGATGCTCAATCACAATACTCTGCTTTGAACTGTCGTCATCAAGAGTTATAACACTTCCCTTATAAGTCATAGTTTGCTTATTGTCATCATCTTCATCACTCAGATCATTCTTTGCGAATGCATATTTAGTGTCAGATGTACTCAAAACAGTACCTGCTTCATCGTATTTAAGCTCAAGTACAGCATCTGTGCTATCATACCATGGAGTTATTTCTAACAACTGACTATTACTCTCGCTCAAAAATACTGTATCTACAATTGCATTGCCTGTGTCATAATACTCTGCAAATGAGATGTTGTTGATTTCAGGCTGAGTTTGAGCTGTACCTTGTCCACCAGCAACTTGTACACCCCTATTACCAGGATCTGTAAAGTTAAAATAAACAAATCCTTCATTCTTTGTTTTCATTTTGACATAGGTTGCATTATCATTTGGCAAATAACCTAAACCAAGTTTTGTGAAGTTGATGTAATCAGTACCTACTCTTAGAAGAATTCCTCCTGTGTCTGAAACACCGCTCAATCCAGGATCAAATGCTGTATCTGCTGTATAGTCATAGTCATTTGTTTCAGAGCCATAAGTCAAATCCTCAAAGCTAATTTTGGTATCAACAGTATCTATGGATGAAACTTTTATCAGATGTGCTTCAAAATTTGTACCTGCTGATACTAAGAAAGTTGCTCCTTTACACTCTGATACTGAACTGCTAGCTTTACATGATGTGTTCTCAACGTAAATCATGTCATCAACTTCAGTTGATGTAGTTGTTGAACCAAGATATATCTGATCAACAGTTGTTGTTGTCTTGGCATCTATATTAACCTCTTTATTATCCTTATTTAAAAAAGTTAAATCCAAATTCTTTCCAGATGTCTTAACTTCAATTGTTTCTTTATCATCTTCAACTAAATCTGCAAATACAATCTTAAAGCCACCAAATACTGGGTCAACATATTCATCTCCTTCTGCTAAATAAAGCTTATCTTCATCTGGATTTACTGCATAAGCAAGTTGAACAAGTTTTCCTGCATTTGCACCGGATGTTGGATAATCAACATAACCAACTGCATATGAATCAGTCACATCAGAAATCTTATCCTCACCTAGTTTTATTTCTGCACTGTTCCTTATGTTTACTGTATTTGCTCCAATAGCTACCTTACATACATCTGTATCTTGTGCTTCTGAATGGATTGCCTTACCATCTGTCACACCAATAACAACACCATTAATTGTTTCAGTTGTTCCTTTGTCAATCCATGCTGTCTGACCATCTACCAAGAAACCACATGCTGTAATCTCACCTGTTGAAGCAGCTTCAGTTACATCAACCATCTCAACAATATGATCTGTTCCATCTATAGCTGTTGTGACTTTCTCACCTTGTGACATCCACATAACCTTTTCTCCACCTAAAAATTTAACTTCTGTAAGATCATTGGAACTATACTTAATATCTACTATATTATAATCTGTTCCCATAATAGTTAGTGAAGTGCCTTCTAAATCTGCACCCATACTTGCAGATGATGAATTATCCACATCCATAGCTGTGTCAAATTTTAATGTGTAGTTGTAAGTATAGTATGTTGTACTATCTTTAATATATAAATACATACCAGAATTTGGTGCAGCATCATTATCCTGCTCATGAACAATTCTTAATGTCTGCTTTTGACCTGTTGCATCACCAGCAGCTGGAAGATATATCTTTTGGGTGTAATCAGATGTTCCTTTATTATTACCTTCATTATCTGTATATGTGCCTGTTGCTAATAATGTTGGAAGTTCAGAATTTGTAAACTTATCATCCACTTCTGCAAGGGATTTGTTAATATAAAGGTCTTTATTCCCAATCTCATAACCATCTGATACTGATGCTGTTACTGCTGCGCCTGCGATTGGTGTCTTTTTAACAGCAACTACCTGCATTGCTGAGACTAGCATGTTCTGGCCAATGATATCATTAGCTGATGCACTCTTACCAACTACAAAAACGCCGTCGAACTTCCCATCTTCATTGATGAACATTGTTGGGAAATTGCTCAAATCTGCTGCTGCCATTGCACCTAATAGGGTAGCTCCAACCATAGAAATACCTATACCCAATGCTGCAATTTTTTTTACAGTCTTGTTTATTTTCATGTTATTAACACCTCCTAAGTGTTTCATGTCTTTTTATATATTTAGGCTATCATGCCAATTGTTTGTCTTGTTTGAAAATCATCTAACCTGCATACAACCCAGATTAGAATCTTGTCTCGATAAGTTCGTATAGATTGACAAATGTTTATAAAGTTTTCGTAAGACGATGTATTATTAATGACAAAGATGAATGTACAAAGCATTATAAGGGCATAATTCTAAGGTTTAAACAGCTCATCACTAAGAAGTAAAAACTTATGGAACTATGTTCTAGATTTATAAATCATGATGAAAAAAAGGTTTTTGAAGTTGGTTTATTTAAAAAGCTTGGACTACCCAAGATTAGAATATTTTTTTATATAAAACTCCTGTTCTTGAAATCATTTGATTCCAACATCTCAAACAAGTGTTTAATTATTCCCTGGATGATTTCCTTATTTAAATTGATATAATTTTTGTTAATCATAAAGCCTTCATATGAAATACGATTCCTGTAATCCCTCATTTGTTGCAAGAATACACGCATATGTTCATTTATTTTATTTTCTTTGGCAACATAATCAATTAGTTCTTGATGAGCACCTTCTCCTTTCACTTTAATTCCTTCTCTTAATGTAATGGATTCCATCAATTTATGTACTACATCATAATAATCCAACAATGTATTGCTAGGGTATTTGTTCATATCAGTATTATCTAATCTTTCTAAAGTTACTTCTGCCATTTTCTTTAATGATTCAGATTTTTGCTTATCAGGTTTAGTTTTTGTAATCATTTATATCCTTCTAAAAAACCACTTAACACCATTCCATTAATAATATTATTTTTCAGTTCTTTTGAATATGAATTGAAATTATCATTAAAATGCAATTCAATCTTTCTTCCAAGTTTTTTTTCAAATGAATCTATGTTTAGTTCATCTCTGTTACATTCTATAAACAAATCAATATCACTTTTTTCTGTATCTTCTCCTCTTAGGTAACTGCCAAACAATACAATAGATTTAGGCATTAATTTTTCTTCAATAAATCCAATTATTTTTGATTCTAAAATAGAAGAAATATTATAAATAGTTTTATATTTTTTGAAAAGTTTGTTATTAAAATTTGCTTTGAATAGAGGAAATTTTCTGTTGCCTTTATTCTCTATTGATTTGACTATTAATCCTAGCTTAATTAATTTATCTAAATTTTTTTTAACTGATGTATGAGCTAACCCAATGTTTCTGCTAATATCCATAAGATAGTGTTTTTTAATAGGATTTCTAAAGAAAATTTCAACTGTTTTATTAATACTACTTTTTTGTAACATATATTACATAAATGTAAGATGTTTTATATAAATGTTTGCTTTTAATTAATTGAAAGAAATTAAACAGAATATGATACTAGAAGGATGAGGGGATAGGGACATTCATAAAAACTGCGTTGTTATGAGGATTAAAACACAGTTTTAATTTTGAACCCTAGTAAGCACTAAGCTAATGGGTATCTTCCATTCACAGCAAGTATAGTAAATATTTGCTCATAATACCCGCCAAGACGGCCTAAGCTTGGACTTATATTGATAAACAATACAATCCATCCCGTTTGACCGCTCCGGCATCCCCTCAAATTGAGTTGATCATAGTCTATTATTTGTGTTAAGACCAGCTATTTATAAATTTTGCTTTCTAACAGATGAATCTTTTCCAAATAATCATTTTTATGAGGATGATTGTTGTTGACAAGGATCTTATAAAGCCGAACTGCTTTCTTCAGATTGCCTGTATTCTCATAAAGCTGAGCCAAATGAATATAAGAGCGTGAATCACGTGGCTCAAGACCGACAGCTTTTTTGAACATCTCTATAGCTTTAGAAAAATCACCTTTTTTTACCAAAACTAAACCTAAATTATAATAAGCTGTCAATCTATTAGGATTCATAGCAATAACCTTATTGAAAAGAACAATCGCCTCATCAAGCCTGCCCATATCCATATATACAACACCTAAATTGATATGTGCTGTCTCATCTTTCAAACCAAGACTAATGCACTTATTAAGAACATCAATAGCCTCTTGCCTGTTCCCTTTTTTCATAAGGATCTTTGCAATGTAATTATATGAAGTCTTATATCTTGGATCCACTTCTAAAGATCTTCTGAAATAATAAAGCGCCTTATCAATGTCATTTTTGTAGTTATAATAGATAATACCTGCATCTGCATAAGCTTTTGGGTTATTTGGCTGATCAGAGATTTTCTTCAGTGTCAAATCCAGATAATACAACTGCTTGTCCTTCACAAAATCCTTGCCTTTAGAATACTCATAATGATGGATGATTATATCTGATTTCAGCAAAGGCTGTTTCTGCTCCTTTATCGAAGGTGTTATGTCCTCATGAACCCTGCCAATAAACTTAAACTTATAATCTTTTTTAAACAGCCTTAAAATTGGAGTGTCAAAAAAACCTAAGAAACCTTTTGTATTTTGGTCATCTGGCTTTGCCAATCTCCAAGAAGCTTGGTCTGATTTATTAGTATATGTTCTCTGGATCAGATGAAAACCAGACAACACAGTTGATTGGATCATAGTTTTTATCCTCTGCAAATCTTCTTTTAACAATAGCTCATCTGGATCAAGAACAAGAATCCAGTCGCAAGCTGCTTTTGTCAGTGAAAAGTTCCTTGCAGCAGAAAAATCATCAACCCATCCAAAATGAAATATCTTTACTTTTGAGCTTAGAGAAGAAGCAATTTCAACTGTCTTATCCTTAGAGCCAGTATCAACTAAAATAATCTCATCTACAAAATCCTTGACGCTGTTGATACACTGCTCAATAAATCTTTCTTCATCTTTAACAATCATGCATAGGGAAAGTGTTTTTCTTGTATTAGCTAACATATACTATTACGAAAAAAGAAAGCATATTTAAAGATTATCAAACAAAAAAACTATTTCTTCTGCCAGCTATATTTTTTCTTCTTTGCAGAGGAACCAAAACCACATGAGCTGCAGATCTTGCTGGATTTATGATAACTCATACTGCCACAACGCCTGCATTTGATATGGGTCTTTCCCTTTCCTTTCTTACCTTGAGAAGCTGTACTCATTTAAAATCACCGAGATAGTTGATGACACCTTACAGATTATTCTGCAGGTGATATCAATATTATTGTGTCTCCCCTGATAAACACTAAACCTAATTTTCTTTTGACTTCGCCGTCTTGTCTCTCTTCTGCATCTGTAAGCACCACATTTATATGTATATCAAATGCAGTAAGATTTCCAATCAGCTGCTTATTATTCTTAAGTTCGACAATAACACGCTTATTTCTAGACTTGTTTAATGCATCCAAAGGTCTTGATTGCTGTTCCATTTTCATTCCTCCATAAAAAATAAATATTTATGTGTGTATAGGCTGGTAGTTTATAAAGTTTTGGATTTAAATAATCTGAAACACAAAATTTATTAATCATTATTTCCAGAAGAAACAGCATGTTTAATTTCTTTAAATCTAAAGGCCTGACACATCTAAGGAGTGTGTTCACAGATTATGAACTTATCAATCAGATTTATCATAAATTAAAGGACTTAAATAATAGTGAAATTGAGGCGAGAAAAGGATTGAGAGACAACAACCCGCACAAGATCATATCAGAACTCCATAAACAGATCCAGATAATGGGATCAATAGATTATATAACAAAAGTAAAAGCATTAAGGATAGGAGAGATAAATAAATCACAAGCAGAAAGGATAAAGAACAGGATAAAGCAGTTAAAAAGCAATATAAATTCATTAGTAAAAGAGCACAAAAGACATCTGTCGTCAGTAAAATCAGATGAAGACAAAAAGCATGTAGAATATCTAAAAAAACACCATAATGCAAGAGCACAGGCGCATAACCAAGAGATTGCAAAGCTTAAGAAACTTCTCGAAGAGACAGACAAGATTAGAAATGCAATCAGAAGAGATTCAAAGAAAAGCATTGAAGACTCCCAAAAAATCATATATAATGTTTAGAATATTACAAAACATTAAATTTAAATAAGAGTGAATCAATTAAAATATTAAAAAGAGGTTGATAAAGTGGTGCAAATTGTTATTACACTCATAGGTTTAATCACTGTTCTGGCAGGTATATTGCCATTTGTAGGAAGTTTTATTGGACTGCCAACACAAGCAATAAGCGGTATAGGTTATAGCATAATGATAATTCTGATAGGAGCATTAGGATTATTATATGGATTTATGAGCATGTCATTGATTGGCGGAACAAAATTTGTGATGGTATGTTTAGGCTTATTGACTATGCTTGGTGGAATCATACCATTCCTTACAAATGTATTGCCTATCAGTATTCCAACAACAGGCCCTTTGTATTCAGGGATTATAATGATAATAGGTGTTTTAGGATTTGTATATGGCCTTAATCAATTTTAGAAAAAATATAAGAATAATATTTATTCTTTCACTTGTTTACGAATAGGAAGTGGTCTGGCAATTTCAATTGGAAATATTCCCTCTTCAAATTCTCTCTTTGCAATCTCAAGCGGATTATATTTTATCTTCTTTAGATCGTCATCATTAAGCTTTATCAAGAATGGAGCACCCATTGATAACTGCAAAGCTCTTGCGCCGATAATCCTTGCTTTCTCATATTTTGTAAATTTTTTTTGTTTATCTTCTTCATTTTTTGCTGGCATAATACTCACCTTTAATTATTATATGATATTGATATATGATTATATCTTCTTTCTCAGCTCTTTTGATTTCTTGATTGCTAAATCAACCATGGTTGAAATCTCATCAATTGTCAGCTGAGTTTCACCACCTTTTTGCAATGCACATAAATTCCCATCTGCAAGCACTGTTATTGTAAGGCGAGCGTCAATATTATCTAATTCATCCTTACATGGATCAACAAACAAATAATCACCAATCTTGCATACTGTAACTGGGATAGGATCCTCATTTAAAGGCAATTTCTCATCTGTATGTTTCTTATAATTGACTTCTTCACCATCATATTCAGGAAATCTTGTTGCCTTAAGAGCTGCTAATGCAGCTAATGCTGAAGCATCCAAAAGATTGCCATCATCATTCAAAGTGCAGATATCGATAGAAACTATCCAAACCTTTTCACCTTTCTTAATACAAAGCTTCTTCAGATCCATCGCATGGCTCTCCCTTATCCCTCTGTCAACAACTCTTGCTAATTCAATAGCATCTATGCTTGGAGGACCAGACTCAAAGTCAGGACTTGCCATTGGCAAGAACTCTGCATTGACCATGATCACACCATCTTCAGGCCTGTCTGGGAAAGGAGTACCTAATGTCAATTTAACACCAGCAATAACCTCTGTATCACCAATCCTTACAACTGCTGAGCCCTCTGCATTCTTTGAAACATCATACTTAACAGAAATATCCCTATAACCATCAAGACCTCTGTCATCAAACCTTACACCCTGCTCAAATGACTTGAGCAGGTGATTTCTTTGAACATCAACCATATTAACCATCCTCCTATACAAATATTAATTTTATTACTTATTTTATTCTTCAACTTCAAAAACCTTATACTTATCTTTCAAAGCATTTTTCTGCACTTCATAAAGCTGTGGAACAACATCATGAACCATCTGCAGTGCTTTTATCAAACTATCTTTTGAGATTATTCCATCCATCTGAAGAAGTGATATCTCACCAGTTGAAGGAATCACTGCCAAAGGAATATCAGCAACATGGCCTTTATCATATGCTTCTTCACCATAATCAAGATCAACAACAATCTTGTCATCAACCTTTCCGACTGAAACAGCAACAACAAGATCTTTCATGTTAATACCAGCATCTGCTAATGCCATTGAAGCAGCACATATACCTGCGCATCTTGAACCAGCATCTGTCTCTGTAAGTTCAATAAAAACATCAACTACTGAATTTGGAAAATCCTTAAGATCAAGCACAGGACTTAATGCATTCTGAGTCACCATTGATATTTCTCTGGATCTTCTGCTTGGACCAGGTCTTACTCTGTCACCCATACCAGAAAACGGCATCATATTATAATTACATCTTAATATACCTTTGGTAGGATCTTGGAGAAATTTAGGATATAATTCCCTTGGACCATAAACAGCAGCATATGCTGTTGTATTCCCAATCTTGAAATAAGCTGAGCCGTCTGCATTCTTGATCACTCCTGCTTTTGCCTCAACATTTCTTAATTCATTAAAACCCCTGTTATTTTCTCTCTTTGTATAACCCATTTTATTTACACTCCAAAAATTCTTTCATCTTATCTGTAAGTCCGCTGGTATGTGAATTCTCTTCAATAGTATTTATTGCTTTGATTGCCTTGACCATCTCTTTTGGTTCACCATCAATCCATATCAAACCATTTTGGCCAACAATAATCCTGCATTTTGTTGCATTCTTTATCATGCTGACCATACTCCCCTGCTTACCTATGATTCTTGGAACCTTATGAGGATTTACATGAATGATCTTACCGCCATTAAGCTTATGCAGACCAGGACCTTTAGTGCTGATATCTACAAGTTTCTGGCTTGTCACATTTGTTATCTTTGTGACAAGGTAATCACCAATGTTAAAATATTGCGTAAGATCTGCTCCTCTTGCAATATATTCTGAACTTGCATCCTTGACAGGAAGCATAGCTGTGTATGCTGAATTTATTTCAACCCTCCAACCGCTCATAGCAACATCAATAACCTTAGCTATAATCACATCATTTCTCTTTGGAGAATATCTTCCTGACATAGAGATAAGTTTCAATGCTCTTCCAGTAATTGTAACTAAACCAACCTTGTCAGCAAGTATCTTATCGCCTAACCTATAAGTTCCCTGACCTGGCAAGTAATCCATTCCATCAGCTAATACTTCTCCAGGTACAACAATTGTCTTATCTTCTACCATTAATTTACCCATTTTTACACCTTTCTGTTAGAGGTTAGGAGTCAGAGGTCAGGTTAGGAACAGATGAAATCTGCTACCCTAAGCCCTAAGCCCTAAACCCTAAACCCTTTTTTATCATTTTGTTTTAAGTATATTTATTTCTGCATTTCCTTGAGTCAGGCTATTCACCTTATCAAAGAGATCATTCTGCATACCTGCGGGGATTTCAACAACAGCAAACCAAGAGCCGTCATTTAGCCATTCATTCTTGATCACTTTTCCAAAACTTTCAAGTGAACCATACAGATGACCATATGCCTTCGCTGCTGTAGTTGCAGGAACCCTAATTGATATCTCTTTCTTTGCAAAAGATATCGGAATTATTAATTTCAGCTTGTCCAATATCTCCTGAATCTGTTTCTCTTCTGGCTTGAACTCATCAATCTTTATCCTTGCTTCTTCAAATGCTAATTCCAATCTTTGCATTGGATGAGGAAGACCTGATTTAGGATCAATGCCGTTCCTATGTATCTGAGCGATTATACGCTTTTTTTTCTGCTCTTTCAGCTTTGTCCTGTAATCTGCAGTCAGCTGAACTTCTCCATCATTGATTATTATCTTTGCGATCTCATCATGGTCTGATGTACCAAAAAGTGAGCTTAATGTTGATTCTGATACAACCAAGCCTTTTTTAGAGTCTGAAAATATCTTATCAGCTGCCAATACATCTTTCATGCTGACATTTTTTCCATTTTTCAAAGCCATTGCACCATCACAATCAACCAGCACTTCAAAGGTTCTTCCTTCTTTTTTCAGTTTTGCAATAACAGCTTTATCGACATTCACCATTTTTATCACTCATTATACTTACTTTTATTTACTTTTTCTTTTTTTGAATCGCATCTAACAATTGCGAAAGCTTATCTTTAGGTACATGCTCAAATATCTTGTCTGAAGTCTTGATGAAAACACAATCAAGCCTGTTAACATTGAAATTATTATCAACAACCTTGTTCAAGGCCTTGATCCCTAACTTCAATGCATCTTCAATAGTGATATCTGGCTTGTACTCTTTAGTCAGCATCTCTTCAATCTCTATCTCACCTTCACCAATGACTGTCGCAGTATACTGAAAAAATATACCTGTAGGATCAGTCTCAAAAAGTTTAGGTTCATCATTGTCAATGCCAGCAACCAATATTGAAACACCAAAAGGCCTCAATCCGCCGCTTTGTGTACAAATCTGTTTCAGATTGCATATATCCTTGACAACAGAGATTGTATCTATTGGACTATCAAATGTGACACGATGCTGCTGAGCTTTTACCTGTGAACGCTCTATCAAAACACGGGCATCACTGATTATTCCTGAAGCTGTTGCAGCAATATGATCATCTATCGCAAAAATTTTCTCAACTGATTCTGGAACAATGAATGGGTCGACAATTCTTTTATCTGTAATAAGCACTATCCCATCTTTACAGATCATACCAATCGCTGTTGAACCTTGTTTAACTGTTTTTTTAGCGTACTCCACCTGCAAAAGTCTTCCATCTGGACTAAACATCGTAATTGCACGGTCATACCCCATCATCTGATGTGTCATTGGTTGCATTTCTTATCACCTTTTATTTTATTTATCATACCTGAGCTCTTAATACTCCTGATTATTACTTGTTCTTTATTAATTTTTTTGATTAAAGCAAAAGATGCCCTTAGATGATTATCATATTTATTATTGACCCTGATAACACCTGTCTGTGTTTTTGGATCATATAGCTTATCCATAAATATCAATCCAGCTCTTGAAACACCTAAATCACCTATATATGATTTAAGAGACAATTTTATGCCTTCTTTCAGTGAGTTATAAGCTATTTTTTCCTTAGATACAACATTAAAAGATATATAACGCTTATTTTCTCTTTGGGTTGGTAAAACCGGCTTCAATTTAATCATAATCACCTAAATCCACTATCATTAGTGGAGAAAAACATATTTATCTTTCTCCTTTATCTCTCTTCATATTTAGAGATAGATAGGTAATTTATAAAAGTTATTGTTTTGTTTCTAGTTTTTTGTAACCCAAATATACTAATAATACAAGAATTAAACCAAGAGCTGCTAACTTTACATATTTGTTCCAATTCCACCAATATGTTGCTGTGTATGGCAAAGACCATAAGATAATCAGAATCCCACCACCTAAAAAACCAGAACCAATACCTTCAAGATGTTTAAGATTGATTCCAACAAAAATTGATGTCATTGCAATGATAATCAATGCAAAAAAACTGTTTCTTGCATGGAAATAGAGTGGAGAACCTAACTGAGCTTCTTCCCTGCATTTGTCTACCTGCTCTTGGCACTGATGATATTCTTTGCTTAGATATTGCTTCTGATAACATTCATTATCCCTTTCTTCAGATATTGGTTTAACAACAGGTTTTGTTTCTGAATCTCCACCAGATGGTTCAGAAAGTTCTAAAGATATAGCTTTTGAACAATTAAATATTTCATCACAACTAAATTTATAATAACAATCTTCTCCTACACCATAATCATTAGGCGGCTCATAGACTGTATAAATGCCATAGCCTATGAACAATGCGAATATAATCGCAATACCAATTGCTAAAAAAGTTTTTCTTAAACCCATAAATTTGTTTTTTTTTTAATGTTTAAATATTTTGTGCAGGATATAACAAAATTTATTAATCATCATAACATAAGAATAAATATTATAAATGTGATATCATGAAGAATAATAAAATAATATATACATTAATCGCAATCATAATAATCTTATTAATTGGAACTGTTGCATTTCTCAGTTTCAGTTATTCTGATCTTGCAAAACAATACAAAAGCCTTAATGATGATTATTCTGCATTAAATGATGAATTTTTAAAATTCAGACAGGACAGTGAAGCATCAGTTGCAGAGCTTAACAAAAAGCTTAGTGAAGAGAAAGAAGAAAAAGGTGCTGTTGAATCTGCGCTGAGTGAAACAAAGACACAACAGGAAGAACTGAGCAAGAAACATGAAAACCTTAAGACTGAGGTCAGAAAAACATTAGATAAGATAAAAGTCTATAAACAAGACATTGAAACATCAATGAAATGGTTCAATGACAATGCTGAAATCACAGACAAGAATATCAAGTATTATCTAAGCCCAAACAGCTGTTTCAGGATGGGTACAAAAACATGCAGGATAAAGACTGGCTGTTTCTATTTTGTAAATTCAGAAAGATTAGGGTATGAATATAAATATGATACAATGACAAGCAATGCAAATGATAAGATGCAGTCCATCCAAGATTTTATGAAGAACAAAGGAGGTGACTGTGAAGATTATTCTTTATTCTACAAAGCTGAATTTAATTATGTACTTAACCAATGCCTTGAAACTGGTGCAGACAATATCATCATTGAAGGATGGATGCCAAGCAAATATGAAGAAGATAGATATTTTGTGGAGTTTAGTAATAATTGGTTCCTTACAGGCGCAACAGACAAGATAATACCAGCTGGATTTATTCATCCAAATATAGTATGCGGAAATCTTTATGATTTCAGCAAAAAAGATGCTGGAGGGCATTGTGTAATAGCATTCACAAAAAACAGGATAAAAAGCATCAAAGATATTGATGAATTAAATAATGCACCTATGATAGAACCGCAAAATGGTTTGTATCTTGGACTGATAAACGAAGAATCATCAAAAACATACATCCTAACAAAAGAAAACTATGACACAACTTATTCCTACATCAATTTGATCGTAACAGATGAAGACCAATTTCTTTTTTCAGACCAACATAAAGAATGGCTGGGCTATTCCATATTTAAGGACGACATGGAAAAGAACAGAAAATTGCTGGCAGGGATGTTGAAGTAAAGTTATTATGAATTTAGCAAGTTTGACAACTATCAAACTGAGATTATAAATCAGCCTTAATTTAAGATTATTGACTTAACTTCTTCAAATTTTTCACCTAATAATTCTTTTGTGTCTGCCTCAAGATTTAGTCTTAATAAAGGTTCTGTGTTAGAAGACCTCACATTAAACCACCATTTATTAAATCTTACTGTGACTCCATCTAACCAATGTATGTCTTTTGCTTTTTTCTGTTTATAGATTATCTCCAGCTCTTTCATCTTAGCCATCTTATCATCTACTTCAAAATTAATCTCGCCTGACTGGAAATATTTTTTCAGAGGCTTTATAATCTCAGAAAAAGGCTTATTTTGTTCTGAAATAATATTTAATATAATTAAAGTTGTAAGAATAGTATTCTCTACATAACCTGTTTCTTCATAATAATAATGGCCGGATAATTCACCAGCGAAAAACATATTGTTTTTCCTCATTGATTCTTTTATCAAAGCATGACCAACTCTTGTCTCAAAAGCCTTAGCACCATTCTGTTCCCAAACTTCTTTGACAATCTTTGAGCTTCTGACATCATAACCCATTGCCATATCAAGATTACTTATTTTATCTGCTTTGATTATATTATCTGCATTCTTGTTCTGGTTGTTGTTCTGGTTGTTTTTTCTGTCAATCAATTCAAGACCGACCAAAGCAGTGATAAAATCTGAACTGATTAAATCAGTGTTCTCATCAATAAACATTACCCTGTCAGCATCACCATCAATCGCAATGCCTAAATTTGCCTTATTTTTCTTGACAGCTTTTTGCAAATCAACCATATTCTCTGGTTTCAATGGATTAGCTTCATGGTTAGGAAAACTCATATCAATATCCTTAAATAAATAAATAATCTTTAACTGTGGTAATTGCTCTAAAACCTTTGGAAAAACATAACCACCCATGCCATTTGCTGTATCAATGATTATTTTCATAGGTTTTATTTTACCTTTATGTTTCAGGCAAAAATCAACAAACTCATCAAAATAATCATGAACAATTAATTTTCCTTTCTTTGAAACATCTGAAACATCTCTGAATTTATTTTTCAATGCAAGAGCCTCTATCTCTTTTATGCCTGTATCACCACTGATTGGAACAGTACCATCCCTACAAAGCTTGAAACCATTATATTTTGCAGGATTGTGAGAAGCAGTCACCATAATGCCAGATTCATAATTTCTTGTTGCAAAATAAAACAAAGGAGTAGAACACAGACCTATATCAATAACATCAGCTCCCTGATCTGTAATCCCTTTGACAAGAGATTTAAATAATTGAGGAGAAGTTGTTCTTGCATCCTTGCCAATGCAAACTTCTTTACAGCCAATAAATGTAACAAAAGCTCTGCCTATTTTGTAAGCAAGCTCTTCATCCAAGTTTTCTGGATAAACCCCGCGTATATCATATGCTTTGAAGATAGACAATGTAATCACCTATTTTTTTCTTTCCCAGCTAAAACCTTTCCATTCAGTTCTAGCTTTATCAAACCGTTCCAATGAACCAGTATCAAACCATTGCCCGGCAAAATGATAACCATACAAACTATTATCTGCTGCAAGTTTCGGAAAAATATCACGCTCAATTGAAACTGCTTTATCATCTCCAATATTATCTGGAATATATTTAAGTATATCTGGCTCTAAAATATATAGGCCAGAATTGATAAGATTAGATGGTGCTTCTTCTTTTTTTGGCTTTTCTATGAATTCTAAAATCTTGTTTCCTTGTAATTTTGCAACACCATAAACACTTGGATCTTTTACTGTTGTCAAAGCTATTGTGCCAATTGCACCATTCTCTTTATGAAACATATACATCTCATCAAGATCTATATCTTTCAATTCATCAGCATTGCACATAACAAATGTCTCTGTCAAATATTTTTTAGCTAATCTCAATGGACCGCCAGTGCCCATTGGCTTGTCTTCTTCAATATAAATGATCTCAATACCATACTTCCTGCCATCACCAAAATGCTCTTTAATCATATTACCCATATAACCTATTGATAAAAGAACTTTAGTAATTCCAAACTTCTTAAATAAATCTAAAGTATATTCAATAACAGGCTTACCCTGTATTGGAAGGAGAGGTTTTGGAATCTCATCTGTGATTGGTTTTAATCTTGTTCCCTTTCCACCTGCAAGTATCAAACCAAGCTTAGGAGCAGACTCTCCCATAGCTTTAAGACATAATAATTCTACAGCATGGCTTCTGTTCTTTATTTTGAATCCATCAACTTTTTTATCTATCTTTATCAATAAATTAGTATCTAATGTTAATGTTACACGTTCTTTCATTTTAAGTTAGGCTAAAATCAAAGTGATATATAAATTTTATGGAGTGTATGATAAAGTATGATGATACACAAAATTTATATAATCAATATAGGCTGCAAATATCAAAGATGATACAGTATAACAGAACTGGCCTGCCCAGAGAAATAAAATCAAAACCAGTATACAAAGTATTGAACCAGATAATTTGGGCAGTAATAATATTAGCAATATTATGGTGGATACTGAAAGGATGAAATGATATAAAAAAGAGCTTATAGGTGATCAGAATACATAAAATAATTAAGACAGACCTAAGAACTTTCTTAGCAAATAAAAAAATAGAACATACACTCAGAAGATTAATATTTTACACAGCTGTCACATGCAAATATATCTCATCAAAAATTCATGAGGCAAATAGAAAATTTGCCAGCACAACAAATATATCAGGAGATATACAGCTTGAACTTGACAAAGAAGCAGATAAGATATTTATTGAACGAATGAAACACTGCCCATATGTTAAAGAATTAGCAAGTGAAGAGCAAGATAATATGATTAATGTGAAATTAGATGGACAAGAAGAAGCAGTATATTCTGTTACTGTTGATCCATTAGACGGCAGTTCATTAGTTGATGTTAATCTTGCTGTTGGAACCATTGTTGGAATTCATAAAGAAGATTTTAAAGGAAGAAAAAGTATAGTTGCAGCAATGTATATGTTATATGGGCCATTGACCACATTAGTATTTACAGCAGGAGAAGGATGCCATGAATTTGTTCTTAACCCAGAAGGTGAATTTATCTTATCCAGAGAAGATATCATGATGAAAGATAAAGGAAAAATCTATTCACCTGGAGCACTTAAAGAAAAATGGCTGCCTAAACATGCAAAATATATTGAGGCACTTGAAAAAGAAAATTATAAATTAAGATATTCAGGAGGACTAGTGCCTGATTTCAACCATGTTCTGTTAAAAAATGGCGGCCTATTTACTTATCCTGCATCATATGGTGCAGAAAAAGGAAAGTTAAGATTATTATTTGAACTTCAGCCGTTGGCATTTATCATAGAACAAGCAGGTGGATATGCGATAGATGGAAAAGAAGACATATTAAACATTGAACAAAAAGAGATACATCAAAGAAGTCCAGTCTATTTTGGAAGCAAATATGAAATTGAATTGGCTAAACAATATTTTATACATACAATTGAGGTGTTAAAATGAATACAACAAAAACATTCAGACCAGTACATGGTGCATATATATTCAAGGCATTAAAAGACAGGAAATGTATTGTGATGGCATGCAACACAAGGATATGCAATGGAATAATGAAAGGATTGTTCAGAGCTGCAAAAGATACAGATAGTGCATTAATAATTGAATTAGCTAAGTCAGAATGTGATCTTAAGCGTGGATATACTGGCCTGACACCAGCAAAACTTTCTGAATTTGCATGCAAGACAGCAAAAGAAATTGGACATGACATATGGGCACTGCATGCAGACCATACTGCAGTGAAAAAAGGAACTGAAGAAGAATTGTCTGAAGTAAAAGAGCTACTGACAGCTTGCATTGATGCTGATTATTCATGCTTTGCGATTGATGCATCACACTTATTTAATTTCGAAGGAAAAAATGTAGAGGAAGAATTAGCTGACAATATAAGATCAACAATAGCATGTGCCAAACATATCAAAGCAAAATATAAGGAAAAACATGACAATGCTAAATTCGGTCTTGAGGTTGAAGTAGGAGAGATAGGAAGAAAAGATACTGAAGGAATGATCCTGACAAAGCCTGAAGAAGCAGCCGCATACATCAAAGCATTGAACAAAGCAGATGTGCATCCGCAAGTATTGGCAATCGCAAACGGATCAACACATGGAAATATTTATGATAAGAATGGAAAATTGATTGAACAAGTCAGCATTGACATCTCACAGACAAAAAAGGTTGCACAAGCATTAAGAGAAATGAAGACAGAAGTAAGGATTGCACAGCATGGGATAACAGGAACACCATTACCAATAATAAAAGAAAATTTTCCTCATGGAGACATAATAAAAGGAAATGTAGGAACATTCTGGCAGAATCTTTTTTGGGATGTCATCAAAGAGATGAAACCAAAACTTCTTGAGGATGCAAAGAGATGGGTTATGGAAACATATAAAGAAGAAATCAAGAAGAAAGACATAAAATCAGAAGAGGAGATATGGGGCAAGTATGGAAAGTTCGCAACAAAACAATTCTTTGAAAGGATATATTCATTAGAACCAAATATAGTAAAAAAGATAGAGGATAAGACATATGAAGAAGCACTGAGATTTTTTGATGCATTTAAGTCAAAAGGAAGCGCACAGATTGTTAGAGATTATATTAAAGAGGGTAATAGCAATGTATAAAGTAGGAATAGTAGGGTATGGAACAATCGGAAAAAGAGTTGCTGATGCTGTCATAAAACAAAAGGATATGAAACTGATAGGGGTAACTGCACATCATCATAATTATAAGATTGAGATTGCACAGCAAAAAGGCATTGACATCTATGCAGTTGGTGATATCACTGAGCTTTGTGAGAATGGTATAAAGGTCAAAGGCAGCATAAAGAATCTTCTTGAGCAGATTGATGTTGTTGTTGACTGCACACCAAAAAAAGTCGCTATGAGAAACAAAGAAGAAATGTATGATAAATATCCTATCCTTAAAGCAATATATCAAGGCGGAGAAAAAGCAGATATTGGACAGAGCTTTGTTGCACAATGCAATTATAGGCATGCAATAGGCAAAAAGAATATCAGGGTTGTCAGCTGCAACACCACAGGATTAGCAAGAACAATCCATGCAATCAATCAAAAATGGCCGATAAAACGAGTAAGGGCAACACTGATCAGAAGAGCAACTGACCCTGGTGAAATCAATAGAGGACCTGTTAATGCGATAGTTCCATGCTTAGAATTGCCATCACATCATGGACCTGATGTAAGGACAGTACTGCCTGAAGTAGAGGTATTTACAACTGCTGTTGTTGTACCTACTACATTGATGCATATGCATAACCTAAGTGTTAATCTAAGAGAACATAAACCATCAAGAGAAGAAGTTATGGAAGTGCTAAGAAACACAAGAAGGATAAGAATTGTAAACAAAGCATCAGGTGTGAACTCAACAGCAGAGATAATGGAATATGCAAAGGATCTAGGGCATCTCAGAGGAGATATGACTGATATATGTATATGGGAGAAAGGTGTTGGTGTACATGGAAATGAGATATTTTTCATGCAGGCTATCCACCAGGAGAGTGATGTTATTCCAGAGAACATAGATGCGATAAGAGCATCGATGGGATTTGAAGATGCAGAAGAAAGCATGAGAATGACTGATGCCAGCCTGAGAATAAATAATGGGCTGGAGTGAGATATTTAAACTAATATATGATTTCTCCTCTTAAATCATACCTTGTTGTCTTTGTAATCTTTACTTTAACAGCTATCCCTAAGCTATGCTTTAATCTTGCTTTCCTTAATTCAGATATTTTTACAATCACAGGCTTATATGCATAATTCCTGCCGATCATTGTATATGTGCCTTCTTTACCAAACTCATCGATAATAATCTCTCCTTCCCAACCTAACCATTGCTTATGCTGGTTGATAGCTATGTCATAGAAAACATGAGTCATTAATCTGGATCTTTCTTTGATGTCTCTGCTGTGGAGCTGAGACAAAGATGCAGCAATAGTATTTGGCCGTGGTGAATAACGTGAAATATTCAGGACAGCAGGCTTGATTTCTTTGATTATATTTACAGAATCTAAAAATTGTGATTCAGTTTCACCTGGAAAACCAACAATTATATCAGTTGAAATTGTAAATTCTGGAATTTCTTTTCTAATCTTTTGAATTAAATTTTTGAAATCTGATACATTATATTTTCTGTTCATATTTTTTAATACATCATCATTGCCACTCTGAACAGGAATATGCAGAAACTTAAAGACCTTGTCTGATTTCATGATAGGGATAAGTTCATCAATGATTTTTGCAAGATGGTTTGGATTACCCATACCTATCCTTATCTTGAATTCTCCTTTTAATTGAATCAGATCATTCAATAAGCCAATAAGTGTTAAGCTGTCTTTAATATCAAACCCATATACTGCTGTATCCTGAGATGTCAACCAAATCTCTTTAACACCATCTTTGATTGCTTCTTTAGCTTGGCAAACAATTGCATCTTTATCATAGCTGACCAGATCAAATCTTGCTGCCTTTGTCTTACAATATGAGCAAGTGCCTAAACAACCTTGAGATATTGGAATAATCTCAACAACTGGATTTTTTCTGATTTTTGGGAGGTTTAGACGTGGATTAGTCTTGCTTCGCTCTAAACATTTAATTATATTACCAATTAATGTTTCTTCAACAACTTCTGCAATATTGTTTATTTGTGTTGTTCCTATAAGACTATATTTATCTAATTTATTAGAATTTGAAGGTTCTGTCTGTGCTATGCAGCCAGCTATAATAACTTTTTTATCTGATTGTTTCAGTTTTTTCAGAAGGTTCCAGAAATTCTTTTCTGTTGTATCCTTTACAGTACATGAATTAACAATAATAACATCTGCTTTTTCTATACCATGAACTAATTCAAATCCATGTTTTTTTAAAATTCCTGACATAACCTCACTATCAGAATAATTCAATGAACATCCAAAAGTGATGATATGAATGTTTATTTTGATTTTTTTCATTTTACTAAATTATTTAAATTTTGAATCCCTTCAAAAAATATTTATCAGATTCAAAATTTAAATAATTTAGTGTTATATATAAAACTTTATATATGATTGGGTGTTTTTTTGCTGTGAAAACCTTAAATTTTTCATATATTTTAGGGGAATTAAACAATGGAGTTGATATAATATGACAAATGAAGCAAAAGAAGGCAGTAAAGTCTCATTAGAATACACAGGCAAGCTTGATAGTGGCGAAGTATTTGACACATCTGAAGGCAGAGAACCATTAGTATTCACAATAGATGCAAAACAAGTTGTAAAAGGCTTCAACGATGCTGTAAAAGGCATGAAAGAAGGCGAAGAAAAGGAATTTAAGCTTGAACCAAAAGATGCTTATGGAGATGTTAATCCTCAGCTATTACAAGATGTTCCAAAAGACAAACTACCAAAGGATTTAGAACCAAAAGTAGGTATGGTTTTAGGGTTAAAGTCACCAGATGGTAAACAATTTGGAGCAAGAATTATTGAAGTAGGAGATGCTATAGTCAAAATAGATTTAAACCATCCATTAGCTGGAAAAAATCTGAATTTTAATGTGAAAATTGTTAAGATTGAATAAATCTTTCTTTTATTTTTTTCTAAAAATAGAAATATTTAAATCTAAGTATTGATTAGCAGATATAAAATGGCTGAAAAAGAAGAAATTAAAACAAATAATCCTGAAATGGTCAATGAATGTTGTGCTAATTGCCTTAAGTGGGAACAATTCGGGCATGAATGCTGGGCACATTGGCATGGAAAGAAAGAATGCTCACAAAAAGTTGAATCTCAGGATGAATGGGACTATGAAAAACTGATCATGAAGAAATAATACGAATGATAAAAAATATCACCAAGAATAAAACCATTGTGACTAATCATGAGATATGTGAAACTTTCTTCTCAAAACTTAAAGGACTGATGTTTTCCAGCAGAGATGCAAAAAATAATCATAAAAATCTGGTATTTGTATTCAACAAAGAACAGAGAATAGGGCTGCATATGTGGTTTGTATGGTTTTCTATTGATGTTATTCTTTTAGACAGCAATAAGAAAGTCGTTGAGATCAAAGAGAATTTCAAGCCATTCAGATTATTTAATTCTAAAGAAAAAGCCAAATATGTGCTTGAGTTAAATCATGGTGCTGTTAAAGATGGCAGTATAGAAGTAAATGATGTTATAAAAATAATTTGATATTAAAAGATAGATTATTATTTCTTTTCATATGGATAGACAAGAATAAGATCAGGATGTTCTTCTGCAGATAATTCCTCTTTAACAATATCTGATTTTTCTTTAATATCATTTAATCCATCATACTGAACCTGAGAATTATCACCATGTTGAACAGCCATACCATGAAGTTCCTGATTAAGGTTGATATCATTAGTCTTCAAGACTCCACCAAATAAGAAAAGCATAGCAACAAAAACAAACATAAAGTAAAATACTGTTTTCATATTGATTGTTTTATAAGGATAGTCATTTATTAAGTTTTTGGTTTTTCTTTTTTAACAAATTTGGATACCCTGAAATATTTTTAATATTATACAACTTTATGATCTTATCTTCACCATCTGGAAGCTTAAGCAATCTCTTCAGAAATTCTCTGTGCTTTTCAAACTGTGCATTAATAAATTTAGTATGAATAGACTTCCATTTATCAGGATTATTTCTGACAAAATGCGCCCATTTTTCTAAACTTTGTAGATGTAAGTCTCTCATATCATTAATCACCAAATATAATAACTTATTATCCATTACCAATACTATCTACTTAATCTGTAATTTTTAATCATATTCTTAACTTTATTAATTTCATCTTCATCTATAATATCTTCATAAACAACCCTTAAAAATTTAGCGTCTTCAATATCCTTATCTGATCTTAACAACTCTTCCTTGAATGCTATATTAACTTCAACAGAACTAAACCAAACATCTAAGCCAGTTAAAGGCAGTTTTGTTCTTGTTTTTAATTGGTATTCATCTAATTCATCTTTGGATAATTTAAACTCCATCTCTGGCAAAGGCTGATCATTCAAAACATATCTAATAGGAATATTCTCATCAAGATAATCATCATAAATCAGCTCTGGATTATCTGTTTGAGTACAAACAAAGTTATTTGTTATCAAATCATTATGAATCTTAAAGAACAATTCTTTGTTAATCCTCGGAATAATCATATCAATATCTTCAGTACCTCTTATCCTTCCTGATGAAATCGCAACAAAACCAGATACAACTATATAATTAGTATGTTTTTTTATGATCTCACAAAATCTAATACAAAAATCATCTAAAATGTTTTTATCTTTGACACTTCTTTTCATAACATAAGGTGAAGTTTACTATTATATAAAAATTGCCATACAAAAGAGGCTTTGCGTATAAATTAATGAGAATTATATATCATTAAGTTTTCTTTTTATTTAATACATCTTTTGCAATCTTAAGCTTTTTTAGCATATTCTCAATAGTTCCTATATACATTATAACTTTTTGTTTTATTTTTCCATC
>JBDRKY010000065.1:0-23193 GCA_043813525.1 Candidatus Woesearchaeota archaeon | reverse complement strand
GGAAAAATAAAACAAAAAGTTATAATGTATATAGGAACTATTGAGAATATGCTAAAAAAGCTTAAGATTGCAAAAGATGTATTAAATAAAAAGAAAACTTAATGATATATAATTCTCATTAATTTATACGCAAAGCCCTTTACAGCCCTAACTCAAAAACCTTAAGTCCTAACCCAAAAAACTAAGTCATAATCCCTTTTTTCTTAAGGTACCTTAAGATTCTTAAGAATCAGTTTAATATAAGATTTCTGTCTATATGTCTTTATTCGGAACCTTTACGGCATTATTTTCGGAAAAACCTCATAGAAAGAGTGTGTCAATAACTTATCAGAAATATATCAGGAAGATTGAAACATTCTGTAGATAAGATAAAATAAGAGGTGAAAAAAATGCATAACAGGACATATAAAAGATCAGACATTATCTTGCTGTCAAAATTAAGAAATGACGCAAGAACAACACTGACTAAGCTAAGCAAAAACACAAGGATACCTATTTCTACTGTATTTGACAAGATTAGAAGTTTTGAAAATGATTTTGTTACTAAATATACATCACTGATAGATTTCACTAAATTCGGTTTCTATGCAAGAGCTAATGTAATCCTTAAGATTGGAAAAAAACATCTTGATAATGTCAGAGATTATCTGGCAAAACATCCGAATGTCAATACGCTCTATAAGATCAACAATGGATTTGACTATCAAGTTGAATTAGTGTTCAGAGACATGCAAGGTTTAGAGACTTTCTTATGGAATTTAAACACAAAATTCACAATCAAGCAATATATAGTCTATTACATCATTGATGAGATCAAGAAAGAATCTTTTCTGACAAGCAAAGAGACTATAGAGATGATTGCACCTGAGATCAAGGGTCAAGCTTTGATGTAAATATTTACTAAATAGTCAAATAATAGGGTGTAAAGATGGTAATGAGACTGATAAGATCAAGAAATATGATAGATATGGATTACAGTTGGAGTGAGATTGTAAGTGCTGTATTAACAACTACAAAAACACTGGTCAGCTGCAAAAAAGATTCTTATGCAAGAATATCTTATTTTAAAAACTTTCCAGAATATACATTGGAAGTGAATGTGATCATATATGAAAATAATATATATGTACATGGGGTGAATAAAAATGTCCAGCTTAAACAAGCTAAGTTGTCCGCAATGCTCAAATGATATGGATAAAGTCTATTTCAATATAGGCAGATACATAATAATAAGAAGCTATAATTGCAATGAATGCGGCTTCAACATAACAGATGAAAAGTATTTAGACAGATGTATGAGAGTGATGAGGTATAATTAAGATTTTTGATTTATTTGTTTAATTTTTTATTTAATTTTAGGTATGTTTTAATTAATACACTAAAAATAAACAAACTATATAAAGATTAATATAATCTTTCTAAATTATGTCAAATTTACCTTTTGAGGAAATAAAACGGGATATATTAGTCAGGAATCTGGTAAAAACAGATCCAAAATATGGTATATCTCCAGAAAAAAGAACAACTGAAGAACTTTTAAATTATGGTGTGATTAATGTTGATAAGCCACCTGGCCCTACAAGCCATCAAGTATCTGCTTATGTACAACAGGCTTTAAAGATTAAGAAATCAGGACATAGTGGTACATTGGACCCTAAAGTTACTGGTGTTCTTCCAACTGCAATAGGCAGAGCTACAAAAGTTGTACAGGCTTTATTGCATGCAGGAAAAGAGTATATAGGGATTATGCATTTACATGCTTCTGTTGATTTGGAAACTATCAATAAAACTTTGGAGAAGTTCAAAGGTAAGATAAAACAATTGCCTCCAATTAAATCTTCTGTAAAGAGACAATGGCGTTTCAGGAATGTTTATTATTTTGATGTTATTGAAATTAGTGATGATAATAAAGATATTTTATTCAGATTAGGCTGTGAAGCAGGAACTTATGTGAGAAAGCTTTGTTTACATCCTAAAACAGATATTATGACAACAGAAGGTTTTATGAGTGCTTCTGATTTTTATTTAAATCATCCAAACATCTATTCATTTAAAGAAGGTAAGATGATTGAAAAAAATTCAACAGCGACTCAAAAAATCAAATCTCCTTCAAAATTACTTAAGATTAACATGTCATCAGGTGTAAATGTTATAGTTACATCTGATCATGAACTTTTATCTTCTAAAGACTTAGGGTATAAAATGATAGAAGCAAAAGATCTTAAAAAGGGAGATTTTTTGGTTAAAAGCCTTAAATTTCCACAAGTAAGTCCAGAATTTATTATTTCTGATTTATTGGATGATGATTATTATATTCAACAAAAGGAAATAAAGGAGAAATGTAAACAAGCTTTAATTTCTAAATATGGTAGTATTAGGGCTATGTATCGTCATTTAAAATTAGATCGAAAATCTTTTTTATTTGGATCAAATCATGCAATTACTATTAATCATCTTAAAAAAGCAGGAATTTATAATAATGTAAAAAAGAATATTCATACATTTAAAACTCAAAAAGGCAATGTTATTAAAATGAAAAAATTTAATCAAGATTTCTTTTATTTGCTTGGATTAATTGCTTCTGATGGTAATAATACTAAAGAAAAAAAGACGGCTCGTTATACTAAAGTTAAATTTCATAATCAAAATGAGGGATTAATTAATCAATTTCTTAAGATTTATAAAAATATTTTCCCTAATGTACCAATATCTAAAAAAGAAATTAAAACTAAATTTTGGCAATTAGATACTACAAATAGTTTTTTTGCAACAGTTGCTGCATCACTTGGAATTAGAAGTCCACAAAAAAATTCAGACTTATTACCTATCTTAAATGCAAATCCTAAATTAATAAAAGCATTTTTAAAAGGATATTTTGATGGAGATGGTTCAGCATATTATAAGAAAACTCCAACAAATCATAAAACTAAAATTTGTTTACACACAATTAGTTATATTTGTGCAACAAGATTACATAAAATGCTTCTTAAGATTGGAATACCTAATAAAATATTCACAAGAAAACGTTTAACATCTAATTTTTTAAAGAGAAAACATAATTTTTATGAAGTTGCAATTGGAAATATTATAGCAGAAAAAAAATTCATTAAAGAAGTAGGAACCAATCATAATAGAAAAGCAGAAAAATTCAAAAAAATATTTAATTTAAAATATGAAGATACAATAGATAACAATTATTATATCGCTTTTCATTTTAAGGATCAAATAAGAAAACATAAATCAAAATTACATAAAATGGGTGGAAACCTTAACAGAGTTCTTACAACTAAAATTCCTATAACAAAAGGTTTTTATGAAAAAGCATCTAAAATTGTTAAATTACCTGATTTGGATGACTTTATTATTGAAAAGATAAGTTCAGTTGAAATTGTAAATGGTAATGATTATGTTTATGATATGACTGTCCCTGAAACACATAATTTTTTGATTGAATCTGGTTTTGTATCTTCTAATTGCCATGATTTTGGCCAAGAAATAAAAGATAAAGATGGAAAACCAATAGGTGCGCATATGGCTGAATTAAGAAGGACAAAAGCAGGCCCATTCAATGAAATCAATCTGCCACACAGTGATGAATCAACTGAATTATGTACTTTGCAGGATTTAGCAGACGCATTTCATTATTACAAAACAGAAGGTAATGATAAATTCTTAAGAAAACTGATCCAGCCAGTTGAAAATGCAGTTCGTCACCTTCCAAAAATATGGGTGATGGATACAACTGTAAACACATTATGCCATGGAGCTCAGCTGAAAGTTCCTGGCATCAGTAAAATCGAGACAAAAATAAATCCTGAAGATATTGTAGCAATCATGACTTTAAAAGATGAACTAGTCGCATTTGGTATCGCAAAGATGAACTCTAAAGAGATGCTCAATAAAGAAAGAGGCATCGCAGTAAAGATAGAAAGAGTATTCATGGAACCTGGAACTTACCCTAAGATTGAAAGAGTTTGATTCTTCTGATTGATTTATATTTTTTAATCTAAAAAGTAAATAATTAATTATGTCAAACAGGTGCGTTAATCACTTTATATGTTCTTGGTGGAAAAAAGCTTAAGCAGACTGAAAAAAACTATTTATCTAGATCAATCAGGCCAAAATTAATTGTTGCCAGAATGTTGAGTGAAGCAAAGATATTAGAGCAGATTCAAACCTTAGATAGATCATTAGATAAAAAAATAATATTTAATTTGTCAAAATATGGATATGAATTAATCTCACCTAAAGAAATAATGCAGCAAAAGAAAATATCAATTGAAGAGCTGATTGCATTGATACTTGCCAAGATACCAGTACCTAGATTTATAGAAGCAATTCCTGTCTTACTTCTAAAGAATAAGATTGATAAGTTCAAGATTGTTGAGATGAGCTGTAAATATGATATAAATAATCAGCTTGGATATTTGATAGAGATAACTATGTTGATAGCTAAAAAATTAAATCTCAAAACTGATTATAATGATTTATGGAGTTATTTCAAAATTAAAAAAATTAAATCATTGTGTGAAGAAAAGGATAAAGATTATCAAGAGTTTCTTATGAAATCAAGCCCGAAAAGAATTAAGAAATGGAACTTGTTAGGGAGATTTTTTGATGAAGATTTCATAAAAAGTGCAAAAATGTATTTATAATAAATAAAATCTCACTTTGATAGGTGGTGTATTAAACCAACCTAAAATCTCTGGTGAGATTTTAAATAATTGTGTTTGTATTAATTTAATAGTATACATAATGAGTGATATTCATGATAACAAAAAATGATTTATTAAACTGTTTAAAAGAAGTAGATAAAAAACTAAATCATAAAATAGTTATTGTTGCTGTTGGAGGAACTGCAATGACTTTATTAGGTCTGAAAGCATCAACAAGAGATGTTGACTTTTGTGTTAAAAGTGAAGATTTTAAGATGTTTAAAGAGTTAACTAAAAATGATAAGTTTAAATTTGACTTATTTCAAGATGGTTATATATTCTCAGAACAGTTACCTGATGATTATATTGAAAATTCAAATAGGATCAAAACAAAATTTTCTAATCTTGACCTGTGTACTTTATCATTAATTGATATTATTATCACAAAAGCTGCAAGATATAATGCAAGAGATGAAGATGATATTGAAAGCATTGCTAAAACAAATCTTGTAAAAAGAAATGAACTTAAAAAAAAGTAAAAGGAATTGTTATAATCAAAACATCACTCTAAAAATCCGCCAGCAACAACCAACGGAAATATGATAGCAGCATCACCTTCTACCATGACAGATGTTGCTTCCATACCTTGCTTTCCCCATGAGACAGCTTCTTCTGGTCTTGCTCCAGCCATGCTGCCATCTCCTTCTGAACCAGTGCAAATGTAAATAGTATAATCTGTACCATCTCTAAACATATTTGCGTTCATTATATGGTGCTTTGGAAGGCTGCCACCTAAAATAATTGCTCCTGTCTTTTCAGCATTGATTGCAATATCATTTATCTTTACAATGTCATCTGTGATGTCAATTTTGAACTCTGAATTTGCCTGGTTTTCATGATTTTCTTTATTTTCCTTATTCTTTTGGATTTTCTTTTTGTAGAAATAAAGCATGTCACCAAAACTTCCATCAGTAAGAGCAGGGCAGAAGATAGGTATATTATTTTTAGCTGCCCAATAAAGGATTGAATTATTTTTAGCTGAATCTGAAATTGCTTTATTTATTTCAACTTCTTTTCCTAATTTATAGATTATTTCTTGTGGTGAAATTGAATTTTTACCTTCTGCTTTAAGTTCACAATGAACTTTTTCAAAAAATGGATGCATCAACTTTTCAAATTCAATATACCTATTGTTTGGAACAAATATGTTTCCAATCCTGTTTATTCCTTTTTGTCTTAAATCAGAACCATCAGCATTGAAATCTCCTATCACAAAAGGTTTCAGGCATTTGATGATATCTTCTTCAATGCCGCCAGCAGTTGTTACAATAACATCAACCATCTTATTTTTCACAAGAAAAGCAATTATTTCTCTTAAACCAGAACTGATCATATTTGATGTATAACCTAAAAATACAGTTATGCCATCATCTTTTAGATTTTTGTTTCCTGGTTTTGCTTTATTACTTTTCTTAATATCATTCATCTTTCTTATGATATCAACAGCTTTTTTCAGATTAGTAGCCTGAAAACCAGTGCTGCTATAACTATCTAAAAATTTAGTGAGATTAAAATTATCCATACCTTTTTTCTGAGCTTCTGAAAAATCAAACCCTTTAACTTCAGGCCATCCTTCAAGATCATCAGATTGCCTGAGTATGTTCTTCACAGCTGTTTCGAATTCATTCTTGTTGTTTTTCTTCATAAAAATAAAGAAAAACCTCAAAATTTATAAATCTTTCAGTAATATCATACTTGATGGCCATAAAAATCAATTTTGGAGAATTGCCTGAAGAATACTCTAATTATGAAGATTCTAAGATAGTGATAGTTCCAGTTCCTTTTGAGGGCAATATTAGCTATGGAAAAGGCGTAGATTTGGCACCAGAAGCAATCATCAATTCCTCAAACCAATTTGAATATCATGAGGAAGAGACAAATTGCGAGCCATTTGAACTGAAAATTCATACATACAGGCCAATCAAAGGAAAAGATGCAGAGGATAACAATCAAAAAGTATATGCAGAAATAAAAAAGATATTATCAGACAATAAATTCCCAATAATCATTGGCGGTGAACATTCAATCTCATTTGGCGCAATCAAAGCGTGCAATGAAAAATTTGGAAGGGAATCAAATTCTTTTTCAGTTCTTCAATTAGACGCACATACTGATCTAAGAGAAGAATATTTAGGAACTAAATTAAGCCACGCAGCTATCATGAAACGTGTTTATGATTTAGGAGTTCCTTTTATACAATGTGGTATAAGATCTGTCTCAGAAGAAGAGATAGAATGGATAAGAAACAAAGATTTAGAAAAAAATATATTCTATGCTTATAAAATAAAAGGCAAGATCAATGTAGACAAGATTACAGAAAAAATAGATGCTGATAATGAAATAAACAATAAAATTATCAAAGCAATCCATGAAAAACTAAATGAAAATGTTTACATTACAATTGATATTGATGTTATTGATTCTTGCCTGCATCCTGCAACAGGAACACCAGAGCCTTTTGGTTTAGATTGGTGGGAATTAAAAGCAATTATTTTTGAAACTATAAAAAACAAGAATGTTGTAGGAATAGATATTGTTGAACATTCACCTGTCAAAGGATTCCATGCTTATGATTTCAATATTGCAAGATTTCTGTATAAGATTATTGGATTAATGCGACATAATAATCATAATCTTTAAATACTCATACGCAAATAAAACCTATAATGGCTGATGCTGATAATAATGATAAAAGAAATCTGGAGATTGTTCTTGATAAGAAAGTAAAACCACTGATAAAATATGCAACAACTAAATTCTTAGGTGTCAGTATTGATGAACTGAACAAAGATATAACCTCTACTCTAAGCAAATCTTCTTTTGGTGATATTAAGACTAATTACACATTAAATTATAAAAAAGCAAAAAAACAATACAAAAAAGATTTTTTAAAAAGATTGCTTGTTCTTAATCTTGGGAATATCAGTGAGACTGCTAAACTGCTTGGTTTAGACAGAAGAACATTGCACCGGATGATCATCGAGATGGGTATTGACATAAAAAAAATAAAATCAGAACTGTTAAAACCATATCTTATAAAAGTGAATGCACTGACAGAAGCGATTGAAGATGTCCTTGATACATATAAAACAGTTCTTCATCCGAAAAAATTAGAAGAGATGTACAAAAATGTTCACAATCTTAGTGAGGATATATTAAAAGACCTTCCAGAGCCAAAAATAAGTATGAAAGAGGCTGAAGAGCTGTTTGAGAAAGATTATTTCAAATATCACTTAGAAAAGAACGGACATAATATCTCTAAGACAGCAAAATCAATCGGAATCAGATTTGAAACATTACACAGGAAGATGAAGAAGCTGGAGATTTGTTAAATAAAATAGATATAAAAAATTAATTGATTCTATTCCCTAAGTTTGAGAGTTGTCAAACTTGGAAGCACATACAAATTTGAGCATTTGCATCCCTAATGTCAAATATAGGCTATTTTTCATATTTTGCTGTAAAAAATAGTAAAATATATATATTATTAGCTTTATATCACATTAATATATAATAATATGTGATATAAAATAGATAAAAATGAGTAAAATAGGTATAATTTAAGATGGATATTAGAAAACTAGCAAAAACATTAGAAGGATTATACACGATAGAAATGATAGCTGAAAAACTAAACATATCCAGAAGAACTGCTATCAATTATGTCTCATCCCTAAGAAAACAAGGTTATTTAACAACAACTAGAGGACATAAAAAACTAAGATTATACAGAATTTCACCATTGAAAATGAAATTAGATGGGAACATAGGCTTATTTGAAACAATTAATAAATATTCAAATATTAAACTAAATATACCTTTTCACTCCAGAATTCATGGTAGAAAATTTTCAGTTGAGGAAGCAATAATTGAAGCTATAAAAACAAAAGATTATAGGATTATAATTGCAGCAATGCCATTATTTAATCATATTAAAAGTTGGAGCCTGTTGGCAAAATATGCAAAAGAAAATGATGTTACAAACAAAGTTGGAGCATTGTATGATTTAACCAAAAAAATAGTTAGAATAAAAAAAATTGATAAAAGAACAGAGAATAGCCTTATGAAAAATAATAGTATGAAAAACAGCATTAAGAGATATAAAGGTAAAGTTTATCTAATACCAGAACTAAAAAAAGAAAAAGATTTCAAAGAAATAAGCAAAAAATGGAATGTTATTATTGGTCTAAGAAAAGGTGATCTCTTAAGACTAAAAGAATAGCAACTATAAAAGAGAGTGTTGTAAAGAAAAGGTGCTAAATGATTGATTTTAATGAACAAGAAAACTTGCTAAAAGCAATTGGTAAAATTCTAAAAAGAAAAACAGAAGTATATTTAATTGGTGGATCTGCTATGTTGTATTATGAAGCAAAAACAGCAACAAAAGATATCGACATAGTTACAACAACAAAAAGTAGCTTTGAAGATTTAAGAAAAGCAATTACAAGCATTGGTTTTTATGAAAAAACACCTTTTATCCATAAAAAATATGATGAATTAGAAGTTGAAAAAAAAATCAATAAGCCAGTATTCTTCATTCTAAATGATAAAAGAATTGATTTATTCCTAACAAATATTGTATGTTATCAATTAAGTGAATATATGATAAAAAGAGCAACCCAGTCCCATGAATATGATAGTTTAATTATAAAAATAATATCACCAGAGGATATAATCATACTAAAATGCGCTACTGAAAGAGAGGGAGATAGAATAGATGCAAAATCACTTATAGAAAACTACAATATAAACTGGTATACAATTATAAGTGAGGCATCTCACCAAACAAAAATAGGACAAGATATGTTTGTTATTTTCTTGTATGATTTTCTCCAAGAATTAAAAGAAGACATGAATGTAAACATTCCCATAAAAGTAATCAGAGAAATAAGAAAAATAGGAGAAAAAGCACTGATTAACATAGCAAAGAAAGGCAGGAAATAATTTTTATTTGTTATTTACTATATATAGACATAGAAATATATATATATACTTAAAAATAAATAATAAAAAAAGAGGTAAACAATGGATTTCATGTTAGTTATTTTGATATGCTTGGCATTATCATTCCTATTGTCAGAGTTATTCTACAGGTTTAATTATCCGCAGGTATTAGGTCCGATATTTGCCGGACTGATATTAGGTCTGCCTGTATTTAGGCCAGCTTTTCAAGGCACTATCATGACAAACATTGAATTTTTGTCAGGTCTTGGTATAATATTTCTTTTGTTCTTAGCTGGTCTTGAGGTCAACATTAAAAAACTGATAAAGACAGAAAAAGATTCTATTGCTATATCTATTTTTGGCGCAGTTATTCCATTTGTTCTTGGTTTTTGTATGATGAGGCTTATGGGATATTCTAATTTGCCTGCCATTGTTTTAGGTGCATGCCTGTCTCTTACAGCCGAAGGTACAACTGTAAAGATTCTGCTTGATATGAAAGCTTTAAACACAAAAGTTGGCACAATCTTGTTGGGCGCAGGCATCATTGATGACATATTTGAGATAATATTTCTTTCTGTTGTTCTTGTCTTGGCACAGAAATCATTTGAGAAGCTTGCATTTTTTCCTGTTGAGATCTTTGCATTTGTCGCAGTCACTTACTTGGCATACAAATTCATACCAAAGCTTATAAAGCTTATACAGATTGAGAAGACAAGAGTTGCTGATTTTACTGTCTTATTAATAATTGTTCTGGCTATTGCCATAATCTCAACTACACTTAGTTTAGGACCAATAATCGGTGCATTTGCAGCAGGCATCATAATCAATATTCTTCATCATAAAAGAAAGAGACATAAACAGCATTATGAAGAGGTAGATGAATTCAAAACAATGACTTTTGGCTTGATAATCCCCTTTTTCTTTATCAACATAGGTCTTCATTTTGATGTTGCCAGCCTCATCAATAATATAGGGATTGTAATACTTGTTCTTGTCGTAGCAACATCAGGCAAGATACTTGGAGCAGTTATGGCAAAACCACTAACAGACCTTAGCTGGAAACAAACTTATTTAATTGGATGGGGTATGAATTCTAGAGGAGCTGTTGAACTGGTCATAGCAGAGATTGCAAGAATAAACAATCTTATATCACCAGAATTATATAGTGCAATAGTTATCATGGCAATATTCACAACAATGCTGTTCCCAATCATATTAAGAGCAATGATAAAAAAAGACAGAAAGATAATGTATTAAAATGTTAAGTGAATATATATGTTTTATAATAAGCAAAATAGGTATGTAGCCAAAAAGCTCATTGTTAACATGTTTTGTATAGTATTAGCTTTCTTAATTTTTTCAGCCTGTGCTAGTGCAGGCAATTTCTCAGGATGGGCTGCCGCAAAAGATGAAATCAATATAAACGAAGATACATTAACTTTTTTGCCGCATACCACAAAAGATAATACTGAACATGATGAATTACTAATTAAATCAAGGAGATATGGTTTTGAAACTATAAAAATTAATAATACACTCTATTTCTTTGACTACAAAATTACATATTTAAATAAAACATTTATTGAAGGAAATGATACAGATCCAAAATGGATTAAATCAAACTTACCATATAAATATAACATAACAATTGACACAATTAAACCTGATATTTCTGCATCAAAAACCTTAATAAATGAAGAATCAAACTTGATATTAGGTGGTGATATAAAATTTAAAATAAATTTCAATAATAAAGGAGAAAAATTTGGATATGTTAAATATGAAGAAGAGCTGCCTTATTATTACAAGATTAAAGGTGATTTAACATATGAAACATATAGTGAAGCAGATGATTCAGAGAAGATAATAAGAACATTCAAACAAAATGATCTGAAAAAGATTCAATGGTCAGGTATGATTAATAATAATGATGAAATTAACATATTTTTTACACTTGTACCGACAGAATATATGGAAAATAAAATAATATCTACAAATACTGCATATTATACATATGGTAATTATGAAATATTTACTAAAACTATTGATGCTATGAACTTAACATTAAAACCACTGCTAACCACAACTATTAATCTTGATAAAGAAAATTATAAAATTAACGATAATATTAAAGGAACAATCACAATAAACAGCAATTTTGCAGATGAATTCATAAAAATAAATAATTTTAATGTATTTTTTCCAGATACAATCAAAATTAAATCAATATCAGATAAATTAAATTATATTTCTGTTGAAAGTGAATATTACAATTATAATAAATATTCATGGAAAGGAACACTCCCGGCAAGCACATCTAAATCATTTGAATTTGATGCTGAACTTGTTAAATTAGGCAATCAAACAATAAATATTACTAGTGATTGGAACTATGGCAATGCAAAATATACTGGAGAATTAAAAAAAGGATTTAGATTAAATTCTAAATTTGAAGGAATTATCCCAAAAATTGAATTTAACAAAATTAATGTTTCATCTGGAAATAAATTTACAGTAACATTATACCTCAAAAATAAAGAAAATACAGCTATTTATGCTCTTGCTTATCTTAAATCTAATTTATTTGATGAACAAGAATTTATGCCTGCAATCAAAGCAAATCAAAACAGAACTGTAAAAACATTTATTTTTGAAGCACCACAAGTATTTGAAGATAAAATTTTTGATGTAACATTCAAAGGAACATATTTATCAGAAGACGGAACAGAACATAAATTTTCAACAACTGAAAAAATTACTATTCTAAACAATGATCTGATGAATAGATTTAATATAACATATAAGACAGGTGAATTTTCTGGAAAAGGCAACCCTATAACAATCAATATAAATGCTATTAATGAACCATTTCCTAATGAGATTACATTAACAACTCTTGCATATAATATTGATTCAACTGAAAATATTAAAGGTGAAGAATATCAAACACTTTTAAGTAATGGTTTCCAGAAAACAGTTATTGCTAACATAATCGGCTCAAATAAAATTGAGCTTAAAAATATTATCAAATATTCTGAAAATGGTAAAACAAATTATGACACATTTGAAAAAACATATCTTATAAAAAACAATTCTTTGATAGATGTTACTGGAATTGAAGATGAGATATTCAATAAAGATGAAAAAACAACTGAAGTGATAAAGACTAATATCAGTGACAGTGAAAATAATATAATTGCCATACGCCAACGTCAATTTGTATGTAACAATAATAATGAATGCAGTTTTAGATATATTAATGAGAATGAGTCAGATAAAAATGAAAGTAGTGAGTTATCAATGGATAATAAAACGATTAGCAGTGATGAATTTAAAAAATCTGAGAAAATGTCGCAATTAGAAAAACCAGATTTTTTTTCTTATAACTTTAAAGATATTAATATTAAATTAATAATGGATAATATTAAGAAATATTTTTTTGATTTAGATAATGTATTGTTTTTTCTGCTGTTTTTAATAGTTTTTTTTGAAATGTATTATATAATTACTAAATATCATATTGACAAACATCTTAAAAAATAAACAGCCATACCAATATTATAATATAAATAAAAATAATAAAACTTCAGTTTGACAACTATCAAATTTGGTTATTTACTACCACTAATAGCTGCCTGCGCAGCAGCAAGTCTTGCAATTGGAACCCTAAAAGGAGAACAGCTTACATAATTTAATCCCATTCTATGGCAAAACTCTACACTACTTGGTTCTCCACCATGTTCACCACATATTCCTATCTTTAAGTTAGGCTTTGTTTTTCTGCCTTTTTCAACAGCTATCTTTATCAGCTGACCAATTCCTTCCTGATCAATTGCCTGAAAAGGATCTCTGGCAAAAACTTTTCTTGAAAGATATTCTGGTAAAAAGCTGCCTATATCATCTCTGCTAAAACCATAAGTCATCTGTGTAAGATCATTTGTTCCAAAACTGAAAAAATCTGCTTTCTCTGCAATCTTATCTGCAACCAGACAAGCTCTTGGTGTTTCAATCATTGTTCCTATGGTATAACTAATGACACTATTTTTATTTGCACTTGCATCATCTGAATCTGCAATTACATCATCTGTACCTGCATTATTTGAATCAGCAATTAATTTATCTGCTGTCTCTTTAATTATCTTTTTAAGTATCTCTAACTCTTTTACATCTCCAACCAAAGGAACCATGATCTCTGGAATCACTTTCTTACCTTCTTTAACAGCATCTAACGCAGCCTCAATGATTGCCCTTGTCTGCATCACTGCAATCTCTGGATAAGTTATAGATAACCTGCAACCCCTATGGCCCAACATTGGATTCTGCTCACTAAGATCTTTTACCTTCTGTTTGATAACAGCAGTAGCAACACCCATGCTTTCTGCAACCCCTTTGATCTCTTTATCTTCATGGGGCAGAAATTCATGCAAAGGTGGATCTAAAAGACGGATAGTTACAGGTTTTCCATCCATTATTCTGAATATCTCATAAAAATCATGCTTTTGCATCGGTAATAGCTTTGCCAAAGCTTTTTCTCTGTCTTCTTTATTATCTGCAAGTATCATCTCTCTGACAGCAATAATTCTTTCGCCTTCAAAGAACATATGCTCTGTCCTGCATAAGCCTATCCCTTCAGCGCCAAATTCAATTGCTTTTGCAGAATCTCTTGGTGTTTCTGCATTTGTTCTGACACTTAATTTTTTATATTTGTCAACCCATAACATAAATTCAGAAAGATCACTGCTAATTTCAGGGTCTATTGTTGAAATCTTGCCTTCAATAACATCTCCTGTGTTCCCATCCAATGTCAGCCAATCCATCTCCTTAAAAGTTTTTGATATCAAATTATTTGTTCCTGCATTATCACTTAATCCATCTTCAACTTTTGTTAAAACAGTCAATGTCTTTTCTTTATAATCAATCTTTGCATCTTCACAACCTGCAATACAGCATTTGCCCATACCTCTTGCAACAACAGCTGCATGTGATGTTATTCCCCCTCTTGATGTCAATATGCCAACAGCAGCACTCATTCCTTCTATATCCTCAGGACTTGTCTCAACTCTGCAAAGAATGACTTTTTCCCCTTTCTCCTCCTGCAATTTAGCATCTTCTGCTGTAAATACAATCCTGCCGACAGCTGCGCCAGGTGATGCAGGCAGGCCTTTTGCCAGAATATGTCCTTTGCTTTTTGCATTTTCTTTTGCAATCGGATCAATCTGTCTATGCAATAACTGATCAAACAGATTAGGATCAACTTTCATTATTGCTTCTTCCTCTGAAAGAATCCCCTCTTTTACCATATCAACAGCAATCTTAACAGCAGCTTTTGCTGTTCTCTTGCCATTTCTTGTCTGCAATATGAACAATTTACCTTCTTGTATTGTAAATTCAATGTCCTGCATATCTTTGAAATGCTTTTCTAACTTTTCTCTGATCTCTAAAAGCTTTTTGTATGCTCCTGCAACTTCACAAGCTAATTTTTCAATTGATAGAGGAGTTCTGATGCCAGCAACAACATCTTCACCCTGTGCATTCATCAGATATTCACCATAAAACCTGTTTTCTCCAGTTGAAGGATCTCTTGTGAAACAAACTCCTGTTCCAGAAGTTTCACCCATATTTCCAAAAACCATTGCCTGTACATTAACTGCTGTTCCTTTTAACCCAGATATATGATGTAATCTTCTGTATGAAATTGCCCTATCATTATCCCATGAGCCAAACACAGCAATGATTGCCAGTTTTAACTGTTCCTTTGGGTTCTGTGGGAAATCTTTGCCTAATTTTTCCATTACAATCTGTTTATATCTGCTGACAAGCTGTTTCATATCATCAGCATCAAGATCTGTATCTGCCTCAACACCTTTTGTATGTTTCATATTTTCAAGTGCATCTTCAAAATAACTCATATCAACGCCAAGAACAACATCGCTAAACATCTGGATGAATCTCCTGTAGCTGTCATAAGCAAATCTTGAATTTCCTGCTTTACCTATTTTATTAGCTAAAGCTTCAACAGCTTCATCATTCAATCCTAAATTAAGGATTGTATCCATCATACCTGGCATTGAGACAGCTGCACCACTTCTGACAGAAACAAGCAATGGATCATTGTTATCTCCAAATTTAGCTCCACTATTTTTCTCTAACTTCTTAATGTTCTTATCTATCTCTTCAAGCAATCCAACTGGCAAATCTTTTTTCTCAGAATATTCGGCGCATACTTCAGTTGTGATTGTAAAACCATGTGGTATAGGAAGACCAATCTTAGTCATCTCAGCAAGATTAGCGCCTTTTCCGCCTAAAAGAGCCTTCATGCTCTTATCTCCTTCATCAAAGAAATATACATATTTAATCTTCTTCATTTTGCTGTACCCCTTATTTGTGTTATTCATCTATCTAAAAGAAATAAGTATTATATTTATATATATTTGGTTTGCCAGACCAATATTTTGTACAATATATTGGTTTGTTAGACCAATATAATATTATTTTAGAAATTGTATATATTATTTTTTAGCAACATAATCCCACAACATCATGAAATGCTTTTTATATGATTCTGCTAGCTGTTGGTTTTCAATTACTATTCCTATTACTTCGTCTGTTGCCAGCAGTATGATGACTAAGTTTCCAATTATGTCAATCATAGCTGGGTTCTGGAACTCATTTGGAAGAAATTTGATCTCCCAATCTTCATCACCTAATTTTTGTCCTCTAAAATTTTCATAATACAAGCCTTTAATCTTGATGCCAAGCTTTTTCCTCTCAATATCCCATATCTTATGCCTGTGTTTGAGAAAAGTTCTGTTAAGACCAGAGCCACCCATCGCATATAATACCTTATCATTCTGCTCAAGCATCATTCTATATGCATTCATTACACTGTCTGGTCCTTTGAAGTAGTATACATCCTGCTTAACTTTTTTTAAAGTGAAATCAAGCATAAGCTCAGGTAAAGCATCTTTGACCTCTGCTTCTCTTCTTTCCAGAATCTTAAGCAATTGGTTTGGATCAACAGGATCAAAGTATCTTTTACCTTTTACCATAATTGAACTAGCTAATCCTTTTTCTTTCAGTCTGTTAAGAATATCATAAACATTTACCCTATGGACACCTGCTTTTTTAGTAATCTCATTTACACTAGATGAACCTAATTTAAGCAATGCTAAGTAAACTTTAGCTTCATTGAATGTGAGGCCAGCAGCCATCAATGCGTCGGATTTCATGTTGTAAAGTAATAAGGTTTGAGGGTTAGAAGGACAGAAGTTTAAGTTCTGTTTGACCTTCTATCTTATCATCTTAAAACATTCATTCTTTATATATTTTCTTATTTGTAGTAATAAGTATGACTACAATTATTTATATAGCTGTGATTAGAATCTTTGTTAGACAGCTGGTCTTTAGTGATAATAGTGATTGGATTGATATTATTGATTGCATTGAGCTGAAAATATGTTTCCAAATGCAGATGTATTTTGTAAAAGAAGAGTCGATGCCCAATAATAATGACATAAAAGACTAATAAAAATAAATAAACAACATTATGCGAGTTGATAAATATGTCAGGAAAAGAAATAATAACTGAATTAACCTTGTTTGATTTACATAACATTGCTGTTGTGTATGTAGATGTAAAATCAGGAAGAAAAATTATTTCAAGAGGTTGGAAAGTAAATCCATGGATACCTGGTTTCCATGATCATTTGGATGAATCATCAAGAGTTGTTAATAGAATTTATCAAGCAAAGGCTGATGAATTATCTAAATCAGTTTCAGAATTAACAGCAGATGAAGAATTAGCAGTAGAACAAAAATTAGTTACAGCAGGATTAGAACAATTAGCAAGTATAAAATTTTGCAGTGGAGTTGGTAGAGGAACTCATGTTCCTATAATAGATAGAGCAGTATATCCAATTCCAATTGCAGGAATTGAGCATGCACTGAACTTAGCTATGACATATTATGAAAATCAAGATGGTATTTATGTTAGAAGAAAAGCAGTTATTGTTTCATCTTCAAATACTTATCAATCAAGAGAAATTGCTAGATATCTTTTGGGTGATAGCAGATATGAAAAAGCAATAGAGGATGAAGACTTAGCTATAATCAATTTTGTTTATCCTGATTCTGCCATTAATTGTCCATGGGATATTGATTTTAGACCTTTTATTAAATATGGTGGAAAAGAAGGAAAAGCATATAGTAAAAGTGATAAAGAAGCATGGGAATTAGTATTGAGAGTTGCAGGATTAGGTGAAAAAAATACAAGACTTGCTGCAATATTTGAGGATCAACCAACAAAATCAGTTAGAGCTGAAGAAGCAGCAAAAGAATTAGTTGAAAAAAACATTAATGTTTATAGAAATATAAAACATTATGAAAGAGTATTACAATTTAAAGGAAGAGCTATTGAATGATAGAGGTGTAATTATCACAAATAAAATAAAAATGAAATACAACAAAAACCTACTTAAACAAAATTTAGCTAGATTTCAAAATAAAAAATGGTATCACCAAAGATTTGATGGTTGTGTTCATTTTCTTTTCTATATTGTAGAAGGTGAAAGCAGACCTGAACAAAGAAAACAAGGATGGCATAATTATAATCATGCTTGTTTTTTTAACAATGACAGGGCTGATTGGTTTATTCCAATGGAAGATATCAATAGGATTACAAGAGAAATAATTGAAAAAGCTAAAACATACAATAATATCAGTAGAAATTTAATGAAATTGTGGGATGAGGATGAAAAGAATTTTTATGAGATATGCAATAGAATTCAGAAAATGCAAGTTTCAGGTGAGTTGTATGATGAGTCTAAGTTAAATGATAAAAAACTTTTCAACTTATACAAAGAATTTTCAGAAAAAACAATACTTAGATGTACATCCAGTTCAATCATCGATGGGTTTGCTTTAGGTAGTGATGAGATTGTTGCAGATATGATCATTAATTTTTTGAAAGAGAAGAATTTATTAAGCAATTATTCAGATGTATTCTCAAAGCTTACTGCGCCTGTTGACCAGTCTTTTATTAATGAAGCTGAAGTCAACCTGTTAAGGATAGCTCTGATGATTGAAGATACAAATAATGGCATGAAAAAGTTTATTTTGAGTCATTCTGTGGAAGAATCTTTAAAAGAGTTAGATAAAAAAGAATTTTTAGAGATTAAAGAAAAATTAGAGGAACATGAAAAATCATATTTTTGGTCTAAAAATAATTATGTGCATGCAAACATACTCGATAAAAAACATTTTATGAAAGAAATCAAGGATATCTTTGAGACTGGCTTTAACATAAGTGCAGAGATCAAGAAGATAGTTGATACGCCTGTGTTGAATAAGAAAATAAAAGAAAAACTAATGGATGAGCTGGATATTCCACAGCATCTGAGAAATCTGCTGAAAATCTTAGAAGATTTTACAAAATGGCAAGATGACAGGAAAAAAGCAACTTATTGGTATATCCATTATGGCAGCTTATTGATTGAAGAGATTGGAAGAAGATGCAGCCTTAGTTTAAATGAAATGAAATATTTAACACCTGCTGAAATTAAGTTGCTTGAAGAATCTCAAATATCTGCTGATGGAAAAGTATCTGACGAATACAAAAAAGAGATTCAGCAAAGAGCAAAAGAAAGCGCATTTATTGATATTAATGAAGAATGCCTCTGCGTTATAAGTGAGGAATTAGAAACATTAAAAAAAGCTGTGCTTGAAACTGAAGACTACTCAAAAATAAAAGAATTCAAAGGATTAAGTGCAAGCACTGGTTATGCAAAAGGCAGGGTTAAGATCATAAAAAGTGCGACAGAAGCAGGCAAAGTTGAAAGAGGAGATGTACTTGTAGCTGTCATGACAAGACCAGATTATGTTTCAGCGATGAAAAAAGCAGCAGCAATTGTGACTGAAGAAGGTGGTGTTACTTGTCACGCAGCAATTGTCAGCAGAGAGCTGAAGATACCATGCATAATAGGCACAAAGATAGCAACAAAAGCCCTGAAAGATGGACAGATGGTAGAAGTAGATGCTGATAATGGTGTTGTTAGGAAGATTGGATGATTTTTTCTGATAGAATTTCAATAAGTTTCAACATTTAATCCTTCAATTCTCTCAAAATGTTTTTTATTTTTAGTGATTATTGTGTTTACCTTATTTGCTAAAGCTATTCCTCCAATTAAGCAATCTCCAATATCGATTTCGCTTCCAGTTTTAATCAAACTGCCTTTTATTTTTCCTGCTTTTAATGCAGCTACTAGATCCAAATCCAAAATTTCAAAATCTGATAAAAATTTAAGAAGTTCTTCTATTTTTTGTTCTCTATTTTCATTATATCTCTTATAAACTCCAGCAACTAATTCAAATATATTTATGGCTGTTATGAATAAAGCAGGTTCATGATCAAGATCATCTAATTTTTTATATGCATCTTCTTTATTATTTAACAAGTCAATTAAATAAGTTGTGTCTAATAATTTCATCTTCTAAATTCCTAACTCCTTAAATCTACTTTTAAATCCTGTTTTTCTCATATCTCTGATAGAATCTTTTAGATCATTTATATCTTTATCACTCCAATCACTCCACATACCAGCAAATCTTCTTAAATTATGTTTTTTTTTATTTGACCACCTAATAATTTCATCAGAAAAACTTTCATCTTCCCTTTTATCTTTAGCAAGCAATTCATATGCTTCTTTTTTTATCGTGATTGTTTTTGTTGCCATACAAGTACTTGTATGTGTACACTTATATTTATAGTTTTCTATATTTGTTTTATTTTTAGGTAATCACGCCAAATTTATGACCTTTTTGTCCCTATTTATTGTTATATTTTTTAAGCTTATTTTTAAAGCTCTTTCACTATTATATACTTATATGATTTAGATGTCATAATATGATATTTATGGTATTTAATGGTAATTGATAAAATGACAGGAAGATATGTAAGCCCAATAGGAAGTACAAACCCAAGCCCGCTTAGAGCTTATACCAATCATGGTTTTGGCTTGTCTCCAAATTATGGAATCCCAAGAATTACTTATGAAAATGGTGGTGCAATAAGGATGCATTCTCCTATAATACATGGGCAAGATCATTTTTCAAGAACAAGCGAGATGTATAGAACTAATGCTGCAGATGTAATGAGATATTCATCTAATGCTAAATACAATTTAATGTCTGATCCAATATCTTCAGAAGCATTAAGATTTCCTTTACGAAGAACAGATTATACAAGCTTATTGTTTCAAGGATAATATATAAAAATTTAATATTCAATAAAAAACAAGAATTTAAGGTGACAAATATGTGTTCAGGATGTGGCGGTTGCGGATATTCAAATGGTGCAAGCTCAATGGCTAATGTCATGTATAGCTGTGATAGTGGTGGAGCTGGTTACTCATCTTCACAATCAGGTTATGCAGTTTCAGGTTCTCCTTCATACAGCTCATCTAACAATTCATATAACTCAATGCAGAAGATGTATATGTGATTATAATAATTAAAATTTGTAGGTAATAATAATGATGTACCAAAGCGAACGTATGTATGTAAAAATGCAAAGAACACAAACATTTAGTTTTTACGCTTCAAGAAGTATGATCGCTGATGGCAGCATTGATAATCTTATCTCAAATTATGCTGAATCACAATCACATACCTCCAGAAGAGGTGTAGTCTATAATATGGATGCACCTCTTTCAGTTATTGAATCAAGACCTATAGAACAAAAGTTATTAGAGTATAGGGCAGCCCAATCTACTTCTAACCAACCCTATACATCTTTTAACTATAATCCATTAAGCTATCTGACAAGAACACAGCCAGCTGGAGAATATTTTATGCCTAATAATTTTTTGAACCTATACAGGCCAGATACACAATTTATTGATAATGCAAAAGAAGTTGAAGAAAACGTAAAAAGAGCATTCAGACAGACAACAGGTGAAGAATTACCAGAACATATCTCAATCACTATATGTGAAAAAGATAAGTTTAAGCTCATACATGAATCAAACGGCGGGAGATGGTCTCCTGGTATCCAAGGTTTTACTGTACACATGACTAACCAGATTGTTGTAAAACAAAATAAACTTGATGTAGTGATGCTTGTATTAGGCCATGAATTAGGTCATGTATTGTCAAGACCATTGAACAATGCACATGACGAAGAAGCAAAAGCATTTGCATTTGAATTAGCTTGGATGAAAGCAATCAAAGAAAATAATATAGCAAATCTTGCTGAAAATATCAATATAGATTTCAAACCAGCTAATAATGGTTTACATGATGTGGCATTCAACTTCGTCAGAAAACTGGTAAACGCGGGAAAAAGAGCAATGGATGTGTTTAAAGGTCTGATTGATGGAAGAGTTAGTATGAAGTTTTAGTTTTTAATCTATTAAAAAATAAACATATTTTTAAAACATAATCTATTTCTTTCTGTTATATGACTCAAGATGATATTCCAACACAGGTAATGAAAACAACTTCTCAATCTCAGCAAATTGAAGATCTGCATCTCGAAGATATTACAAAACAAAGCATAAGGGATCATATGCATAAATATATCATAGACAATGGCATTCAAAGATTAGACTCACATATGTTGTTGATCATCTGCCTTATTCTGAAAAAAAAAGAGAAGGAAAGAATCTTAAACACATCTGAAAATATTGATCAATTCAATCAATATGCTTCTGTTGTTTTAAATTTTGTAGAAACATTTAACATGACTATTGATGTCAGTGGAGATTATTTATCATAAACACAAAACCTATTGCCGTCAAAATCAAAATTCTGAATAAGTCTTAATCCATTTGGCTGAAAAATTCTGCTATTGACAATTAATTTTCCATTTAACTCTTTTCTGAATTTATCCTCTAAACCGCGATGAAAAGGCCTGTCTGGAGCAATGAACACATAATCATAGCCTTTGATATTATGCTTGGCAAAATCATTCCTGATAAATTTAGCTTTCCAGAACTCATCCAATCCTATATGATCTTTCATATGCAAACTGACATTATGCAGCCATGGATCCATCTCAATGCCAACTGCTTTCTTTATGCCGAATAATGATGCAGTTAAAACAATCCTTCCATCACCACTACCTAAATCACAGAAACTTCTGCATACTTTGTGCTTTCTGCTTTTGGGTTTGTTATGAAGTTCATTATAAGAATCTTCCCAAATTACCTTGAAAACATCATTAACCTGTTTTAAGGAGCTGCCAGCCCAATATCCTTTAGTTGTTGGTTTTGATAACAAAAAACCTTTTCTTAACAGCCACTCTTCAAAATTCCTATATGTCCTGTTTATCAGATGAAATTTATCTTTATTTTTTTCATTGAATACTTTGATTAGATTTTGCATGATGACCTCTTTATATGGCTTGTAGCTTGTAGTTAGTAGCTTGTAGTTAGTAGTTAGTAGCTTGTAGTTAGTAGTTAGTAGCTTGTAGTTAGTAGTTAGTAGCTTGTAGTTAGTAGTTAGTAGCTTGTAGTTAGTAGTTAGTAGCTTGTAGTTA
>JBDRKY010000064.1:0-5969 GCA_043813525.1 Candidatus Woesearchaeota archaeon | reverse complement strand
GATTACAGCATGTGGAATACCTTCATTCAATAGTTCCCACGCAGTTAACTTAGCGCCTTGAAAACTTGGCCTTGTTTCATCTACAAAAACAAATATTTTTTTCTTATTATAATGTGCAAACCTGATTGGAGAAAGCGCAGTTCCATAATCAACTGTTGCTAATGCTCCAGCATTACAATGTACTAGTATCTTATCCCCATCTTTGATCAATTTCTCTCCAAATATGCCGATTTTCTTGCACTCAGCAATATTACTCATTGCATATTCTTCTGATTTTTCTAGGCCAATAGACCTTGCCTCCTTAACAGAATTAGAAATAAGTATTTCCTTCGTCATAAAGTCAACAGCATGGAATAGATCATGAGCAGTTGGCCTTGAAGATTTTAATACATGTGCAGCTTTTAGAATATCACGCTTTATACTTGAAAAATTATTAATTTTTAGGACAGCTAAAGCCATCCCATAAGCTGCTATAGCCCCAATAGCGGGAGCTCCCCTTATATACATATGCTTAATAGCATGTGCTACAGATTTATAATCCTTAGCTTGAATAATTTTAAACTTATGTGGCAATAACAATTGATTAATGAACCTGACTTTATTTTTGTCAAACCATACTGTCCTGTATTGTTTGTTGTTTATTAGCATTTTTAATGTTTAATCGAAAATTTTCATAGTATATAAACCTTATTTATCTGCAAAATTAAAATCTGCATAAAATTAAAACTATTGTTTTTTCCCACTTATCCTTGGCAACAATTTACCATTGTTTAATAGAAACAGCAGAAAAGTTTTTATATGATACATGATTTCAATAAAAAAAGTTAAAATTTATTAAGGGGGATCAAAAATTACCAATCTTGATAAAATAGTTGCGGAATTTCCTGGAAAACCTCAAACTTTAGATGGCAACACAGTTGTAAGCTACATTGAGTCCAGTGTCGCCGATGCAATATTCGCATATCCAATCACACCTTCTACTGCAATGAGTGTTATTGCACAAGCACTTATAGCAAACGGGAAATTAAATGTCTGGGGAAGAGAAGTCAAATTTCTTGAATCTGAATCTGAGCATAGTTCTATGTCAATGACAAATGGGTTATATTTAACAGGCAGAAGGGCAACAAATTTCTCGTCGAGCCAGGGCCTTATATTGATGAAAGAGGTTCTTTATACTACTTCAGGAAGCAGATTGCCAATTGTAATTCATGTTGGCGCAAGAGCTTTGACAACCCAATCCTTAAACATTTTAGCTGGGCATGATGATATTATGGGGGTAAGCGATACCGGCTGGGGAATACTTTTTGCTAAAAACGCACAGGAAGTTGCAGATTATACCCTAATAGCCAGAAAAGCCGCAGAATTATCTGAGACTCCGTTTATGGTTGTCCAGGATGGATTCATAACTACACATACAATAGAAAATGTATTGATGCCAACAGATGAGATGATTGTAAGATACTTAAATGCATCTCCTAGGAACTTGATTGATTTTGAAAATCCACAAGCTATAGGCTCTATACAAAATGGCCTGGATTATATGACTGGAAAAATTGCACAGAGATTTTTCACTGATAAAATTAAGGGCAATCTCCTTACAGTGATGGATGAATTTACCCAACTTACAGGAAGAACTTATGGGCTTGTAGAAAAATATAAAGTTGACGATGCTAACCGAGTTTTAGTTTCGCTTGGCTCTGTTTCAGAAACAGCGATGGCAGTTGTTGATCATCTCAGGAACAAAGGCGAAAAAGTCGGAGTTTTAAATATAACTTCTTATAGGCCTTTCCCTGCAGCCGAAATTACAGATATCCTTATGGGAAAAAAGGCAGTCGCTGTTATTGAAAGGCTTGACAATCCGCTTGCTAATGATAATCCATTGACATTAGAGGTTAAGGCAGCATTATACGGAAGAAATAATGTTCCCAGAATATATTCCGGTGTTGGCGGACTTGGCGGAAATGATATTACCGCTGGAGATATAATCGCTGCTTTTGCCAATATGGACAATGAAGATGGAAAAAGGTTTTTCTCGCTTCGAATCAATCATGAAAGTTCATTGCCAGTTACATCAGAGCCGGATTTAAGGCCAGAAAAAAGTTTCTCATTAAAGGGCTATTCAAAAGGTGGGCAGGGAGCAAATACTACTAATAAAGTGATTGCAACTGCTCTTGCAGGACTATATGGACTTTATATGCAATCATTTAGCTCATATGGAGCTGAGAAAAAAGGAGCTCCACTTAATTATTATTCTACATTATCTACTGAGCGGCTGAGAACTCATTATCAGCCGAAACTTCATGATTTTATAGCAATAAATGATATGCAGGCTTTGGATACGCAAAATCCATTGGAAGAAATCACACAGGGGGGAGTGATGTTCCTTCAAACAAAAGAGAAAGATTATAAGAAAATGTGGGAAAATCTTCCTGATAGGGTAAAGAAAAGCGCATATGATAAAAATGTACAGATTGTTGGGATTGATGCTGAAGGCTATGCAAAAGAAATTGCAAAAAAGCCAGAATTTGAGCAGAGAATGCAGGGCATTTTGCTTTTAGGTGTTATATTAAAGTATAGCCACTTCCAGAATACTTATGATAAAAAAACAAAAGAGGTATTCTCTAAAGTTGAAGAGATGGTAAGGGCATCATTTGGAAAGAAGGGAGAAGATATTGTTAATCAGAATATGCAGCTTGTAAAAATTGGCTATGACCAAGGAATTGACATCCCAAGACATTATATCCAACAGCAGATGGGGCCAGCAAAATGATGACACCGACACAACAAGCAGTGGGATTTATCGGTTTATATACCGGAGGAAACTTATCAGTTGACGATTTAGCCAGAGGATTAATGCCATCGGGAACATCTGCATTAAAGAATATGTCAGGAATTTCTTCAAAATTTCCAGTTATTAATCTGGAAGATTGCTTAGGGTGTGGCAATTGCTATACCTCTTGTCCTGATACTGCTGTATATTCTACTGTTGTACATCAAAAGGATTTAGAAACAGCATATAAAACAGCAAATTTAAATGAGACTCAGATCGCAGAAGTATCAAAAGCCTTTGCCAAAATTACTGAGAGCAAAGGAGCCAAGAAATATGTGGCTGCTGCTGAAAAAGCAAATCTTGATCCCGAGCAATATTTTGTTACCTATTTATTTGATTATAATGCCTGTAAAGGATGCGGAGAATGCGCTGAAATATGTAACCCGAAAGCTATCTCTATGACTGAGAAGAATGCAAACGTAAAAGAATATGCTGAGTTATTAATGAAGGTTTTTAGAGAGCTTCCAAGAATAAATCAGGCTTTCACTGGCAACGATGTTATGTTAGATAGCGTAAATTATACGAAGACCAGCGGACATGGTGCCTGCATGGGGTGCGGCGAAGCAACTGCAATAAGGATGTTCAGTACTGCAACATACAAGGAATATGGCCAATTTATGATAGTCGCATCAACAGGATGCAGCTCCGTATTTAGTTCTGCTTATCCCTATAACTCATTTACAGTCCCATGGCATACCCCTCTTTTTGAAAATGCACCAACAACAGCAATGGGTGTAAGGGCTGGGCTTGATAGCAGAGGAGATGCTGATAAAAAAATATGGGTTACAATGGGTGATGGTGCTGCATATGATATCGGATTCCAAGCACTATCAAGGTTATTATCATCAGGACTAAATGTGAATGTTCTAGTTCTAGATACTGGAGCATATTCAAATACCGGTGGCCAGACATCCACTGCATCATTTAAGGGAGCGGATGCAAAGATGAGCGCACACGGCAAGAAAATACATGGAAAACAGGAAATGAGAAAGAATTTGATTAATATTGTCATGGAGCATCCTGATACATTTGCAGCACAGGTTTCTGCTGGCTATAAAACTCATTTTATCAAGGCAATACAGGATGCAAATAGTTTTGAGGGTCCAAGTTTTGTTCTAGCCTATACTCCCTGCATGCCAGAGCATGGAATTGGAGATAATCAAGGATTTAACAGGGCAAGAGCTGCTGTACAATCCAGAGCACATCCTCTGGTTACCTATGACCCGAGGAAAGGAAATAGAGCCTATGAAAGAATATCACTTGATGGCAATCCTGATGTGAATGAAGATTGGGCAACTGTTAAGGGCGAATTATTCACATTTTTAGAGTTTGCAAAAAAAGAGGGAAGATTCCAGAAGCATTTTGCAGGAGAACAACCCACTGATACAATTCTAGCTTCGCGAGATGAAGTATTAAGGCAGTGGAATAACCTTCAGGAAAAGGCTAGAATTGATTTGAAGAAATAGTTTTATTTCTCTAATTAAACATTAATTATTGTTTAAGAATTTTACTATCAAAAATTATTAGGGTGAAAAAACTCTAATTTTCGTATGCGCGACAGGTATTATATCCTTAATCCTGTTTGTGAAAGAGAAAAACATTGCTCCTGAGCCAACATAGATTTATGAAATTTAAATATAGCATTATTTATTTTTAGATAATCTCCACAAAAACTCAAAGTGATTTTTATATTGAACTTCATTTTTTTTATCAGAAAGAATATACTTAATATTCTCAGAATAATTGAAGATTTAATAAAATCAATACCCGGTGATAAGAGAGTTAATAACATTATTAATACTCAAACTTTGTATAATAAATCAGGTAATTTTATTAATCAAGCAATACTACTATTACTTGATGCAAGATTTAAGTATATTTACAAAATATAATGAGAAAGATTATTTGGTGGTAAAATTAGATGATACAGGCAGATTTCCTGACATGAAGCCAAGAGATGTTGCTAAAATAATTATTGGCGCGTCAAAAGATGGAAAACATCCTATAAACTTTATTGTAGGAAGCCTCGATTTTTACATAGAAAATTGGCATAATAAAAATGATGGTTTTGTTAATTTAGAGATAATTGAACAGGGATATGATATAAGAATGGTAACAAACCATAATATAAATGGTGATTATTATCTTTTAGAGAAGAGATAAATATCATCAAATCTTCAAACTCACAACCTGACTAACTCCCTGCTCATTCATAGAGACTCCATAAAGATTATCTGCTTCAGAGATCACACTATCATTATGCGATATTATCAGATATTGCGCTTTTTCAGAATATTTTCTTATTAACTTCGCAAATTTCTCAGAATTGTGCTTATCAAGAGCTGCATCAACCTCATCTAAAACATAGAAAGATGCAGGTTCATGTTCCTGGATTGAAAATATAAATGCTAATGCAGTCATTGTCTTCTCCCCGCCAGATAAACTCCTTATATCTAAGAATTTCTGGCCAGTGATCTTAACCTTAATCGTTAAACCAGCTTCAAAAGGCGATTCCGGATCTTCAATGTCGAGATATGCTTCTCCTTTTGATGATAAGATTGAAAAAAATCTTTTAAAATTCTCGTTTACAACTGTAAATGTTTTCATAAAAAGATCTTTTTTCTTACTATCGATTTCTTGCATCATTGACATGACATCATCTTTTTCAGATGCAAGTTTATCCTTCTTCTCTAACAAATTATTATATTGCTTTTCAACATCTTCGTAGATCTCAAGTGCCCTCATATTTACAAATCCAATCTGTTCCTTCATCTTCTCAAATTTACTGATCTCACTTTTCAATTGCTCTTCAGATTTAGTAGTATCAAGCCTAACACCCTCATATTGCTGGAATTCATGGTTCATCCCAGCTAATTCTGCTGCTAATTCAGCGTTTTTTAATGAGAAAGTGTTGCTTTTTATCTCTATCTTTCTTGAATCATCAATCTTACTGTTAATGGAATTATCATTTTTTGTAATCTCTTCATTGATCTTTCCTCTTTTTCCAAATAATGCCTTAAATTTTGAGTAGAATTCTTTGGATTTGATCTCTTTTTCCTTTAGTATCTTATTATCATTTGCTATGATCTTCTTTAACTTTTCCATCTCACTCGAAAAGGTTAGTTCTTCCTTTTGTATC
>JBDRKY010000063.1:0-14904 GCA_043813525.1 Candidatus Woesearchaeota archaeon | reverse complement strand
AATTACATAAAAATTAAGCATAATTTAGTGAAACATTGCATTATGTTTTTTGTTTTAAGATGCTAACAATTTATTTACATGCCCTGAAAGGGCTTGATAAATAAATTGCTTCGAAGTTTGACAACTGTCAAACTGAGGATAGAACAAAAAGATTTATTTCAATAAAGAATTTACTGTGGCCAGCTAGGTGTCATCTTTCCTGTCAGCATTGCACCTGATAATGCCGCTATAATAAGAATGAATATAAGACCTAATGTTTTTGGATGATAAAGAGTTGCTGCAAGATTGTTGCTAAAACTTGTTCCAGCAGTTGTCTGCCCTTGATACTGTTGTCCAGGACCACCAACTACAATAACATCACCTGTTTCATCAATGCTTACAGTACTGCTGCTAGCACCAGAACCATAACCAGTCTCAAGACTCTGCTGACCAAATACAGCTGCAATAGCACCTACTGCAATGATTATGCAGATTATAATCAAAGTCCAATGCAATGTAGAATGATTTTTGATAACTGTTGAGATATCATCATCAGATGCGCCAAACAACTTGAACACAACAATTGAGAATATCAAAAATATGAATAATGCAGTGAACCATGGTGCAATTATAAGAACAATCTTAGTCAAAGGGGCAATGAGTATGAAAATTAGAGATACAACAAGTGAGATGATACCTATTATAATCTTGTTATCACCTAAAACCTTTGTCTTTATCATTGCTCCATAAAGAAATGCAAAGATAAGTATAAAGATAAAAATAGGTGAAAAGTGTGCCAGCATACTTACATCCATTATTGGTGTTGCCATTTTAATACTTAATGATTAATGATTAATGGTTAAGAGTTATGAGTTAGAAGTAAAGTTTCTCTTACTCCCTAAGCCTCAACCTTTAACACTAACCATTTTAGTGTTTTCCTCCTCTGAAAAAATTACCTATTTCACTTACAACATTAGTCAATGCTCCTGTTGACTGAGCTGAAGATTCTTCTTTAACAATAAACCATATTATCACTGCAAATACAAGTATGACTATGATTGCTGCTGTCACATCACTGCTCCACCAGCCAGAATGAATATTTCTCCACCATCCTGCTGCTGAACCAAAGAAATATACAATTACACCAAAAGCAAACAATGCAATCACACCAGAAAATGTGCCACCGATCCAGCTTGCTTTACCACCAAAAATACCTATCAACAATAAAGCCATAATCACTGCAACCACTAGCACTGATATGTTAGGCAGGGCAGCATTCATAATAGCTACAGGATCTGCATTTGGAGGATACCTATGCATAACATGAGGTACAACTGTGAGCAAAGCCATCAACAATGCCACCATCACATTCATGTTTTTCTTATTATCCCCGAAAATATTAGTTTTCTGGAATATTGCAAACACTATAGTAAATATCAACAAAAATGGTAAGATTGCATCTGTTAATCCTACTCCTTCCAACCACATCAAAAACCTTGGTGCTGCACCATAAGCTGCCATAATATCATCCTCCTATACAATAAATATTTTATCGTTGACTCAATAATGCTGATTCAATCATAATCTTAATAATTTATTAAATAATTAATTATATTTTACCAGATTAATGCTCTTCTTTTTTCTTCTTGCCAGCTGCTGCTTTTGGCTCTGCAATTATATACAGCATAAATATTAAAATAACTACAATCAACACAACTGCACTGACACCAGTATTGCTAAAATTAGCTTTTAGATAGTCCAAACTATTAGATAACCACGAACCCCCTGATTTAGTATCAATAGAACTCATGAAAATCAAAAGAATAGCTATGAACAATACAACCATAAAAAATGTTCTCCAACCACTGCCTTTCTCAAATATCACTTCTTCCCCCTCTGAAAAAAATGTACCTATCAACACTAAAAAACATATCATCAGTAAAATAAGCAGAACTACCCTTGACAAACTCTTGTTTATGATTGAAACTAATTGTGAACTTGCCACAACAAGAAATGCAATCACAAAAGCAACCATTGCATTTAGATTCTTCTTAGAATACTTTACACCTTCAACTTCTTCTGTCCCAAATACTCTTGTTTTCTCAAACACAGCAAAAATAACAGTAAAAACTAATAAGAACGGCAATATAATGTCATAGACACCTAATTTTTCCATGAAAACAATAACGTTTCCAAATACAGTCTGTTCCACCATCTTTTATTGACTCTATGTTTGAATGAATTTATAAAGATTTCGATTTTCTATATATTATAGATATATTTCAATTTTATTAAACCGACATATCATTTTTTAAGAGCTTATCTTTTTCACAACCACACAATCACAATCTACTTCTACCAAATCAGCCATTAGTCAGAATTCTCACAACCCCATTATCACAATCTATTTCTACCAAATCAACAATTATTCAAAATTCTCACTACCGCTTCATCACAATCTACCATAACTTCATCACCATCTTTCAATACTTTTGTAGCATATTTTGTTCCAATCAATGCTGGAATACCAAGTTCTCTACTAACAACAACTGCATGACACGTCATACCACCTTCATCTGTTATAATACATTTTGCTTTTTTTATTGCACCAACAATTAAAGGTGGAATTGTCATTCTTGTTACTATAATATCACCAAGATTTATTTTATACATATCATTTTTTGAATGAATCAAACAAACTTTTCCTTGATATTTGCCAGGCATTGTACCAAAACCTTTTAGTATTTTATTTTCTATTCCATTATTAATTTCACTTTCAACAGAATTTCCAGAATTAACAGAATTAGCAGAATTAATAAAATTAACAGAATTTCCAGAATTATTTAAGACAATATTTCCAGCAATTTTTCCTTCAACTAATTCAAACTCACCTTGTTTATGTAAAAAGTAGCATTTACCCCTATTATTAATCTTATGTTTCAAACTAATTAAAGTATTAATCTCTTCTGGACTTAAAGATAATAAATCATCATAATCAAAATTAGTTTTTTTACTAATTTCTATAAATAAAGGTTGTATTAATTCATGGCTTTTATTGAAACTCTGCCTAGCAAACAACCTCCATTCTGCTAATAATCTCACTACATCTTCACTATGATCATCTCCAAATAAGCTAAGGTGAAAATAAGGATAAGGTTTTTTGTATAACTCAAAATATTTTTGTAAAAATCCATTTAATTCAAGATAAGTTTTTCCATTTAAATCTAAATTACTAATTGATTTACTAAAATCAACAAGATTAAGTGAATGATTTTTCCCATGATCAACTAATTCATTTATTTCAGCCAAACTTTTTGATTCCAAAAATTTGCTAAACTCAGTAGCACCATCTTCTTCAAGATAATGTGTAAATGTTTTACCTTGTCTTGATGTCAGAAAATGCGGATGATGTAAAGAAAAAAAAGAATTAAAACTAGCAAAACTCTCATACAACAGATAATTCTTCAGGAAACTTCCTTCTCTTTCCACTAATTTGTTGAATTTCATTCAATCACCATATTTTTGGAAAATTAAAATTAAAATTAAATAATCATTTCCAACAAACACTTGTTACTCCACTTTTCAGATCATATTTAACAACATCATTTGTAGAAACTTGTGTCATTGGAACAACTACATTTCCAACTTTATGTTCATAATCTTGTGTTGGTGCATGTAAATCCCCAGAAAAACCTTTAACTGGTTTAGTTTTTGAAATCATATAATTATAACATTCTCTTCCTTCAACATTTCTTCCATCTCCTCCTTCAATATTTGTATCTAAGGTTTCATGGGTGAAGAGAATGTGTGGAACATCTTCCTTTATTCTATCTTTTAATACATGTTTAACTCTGTGTGTTAACATTGTAAAATTATCAGAATAAGGTACACAAACTAACCCCACTTTTCCTTCATCAAATTCTAAATATGTAAGCACATCTGATTCTGATCCAGATACTGAATCAGTACCTAATAAAATATATCTACAATCGACAACTCTTGAAAAAACACCTGAAGCACGATAAATATCTACAAGATTATTAAGATTAGAATCATTATGCCAATAAGCCATATCAATTAAAAAAGAAGGCAATATATCTGCATTTCCAACTAAATGAGTAAAATCTAAGTATGATTCTATTCCTTTCAATGCTTCAAATCTTCTTCTTGTTAGATCGCTGAATTTTTTTGCAAGAGCATATATTTCATCTTTTCCTTCTGGTGTTAACATTTTATCTTGAACAAGGTCATGTAATGCAACTCCTTGGTTAACTCCCATATTCCTAGATTGTTTTGCAGCTTTTCCTACGAGATTTCTAACTTTCATTTCTCCTGGTTTTCTACTACAAACTAAATCACCTAAACTAACAACTAGAGTTCTATTATCTCTAATAATTGCTTCACCTGTTGGAAAAAAATCTCTTCCAATTTTTGCCATTTCATATTCCAAAGCTTCAACAACATTATTAGGATTCTCAAATGTTCCAAGAACATCTCTCATTTGTTCTTCTGTTAATTCAACATCATAATGTTGTTCCGCTACCAACCTAACTAAATCTCTATGTAAAGTATCTACACCTTGACTATCATAACCATGTCTATCCCCTAATACAAATATTTCTGAATTCATTTTCTTACCTCACTATATTTTTTAATTTCTACAATTTTCTCAATCTAATATTCCACATTCCAGATCACAATATTGTGGAACTAATAATTTAACATAAACACATTCACCCTTTTTTGTTTTGAACTCTGTTGATTTACTGTTTTGTTTTTCTGCAGATTCAACTGCATCAAACAACTCTTTATTTGTTAACCATTTTTGTTTCATTTTATTTCACCAGTTTTCAATAATCATCATAACCAGGATCACCTTCACTTAATGCAGATACTGGATTTAAACCTAAATAGTCATCATCAAAATGATTAAATTCACTGTCAGCATAACAAGACCTTTGTCTATCAAGATAACCTTTTCTAACCCAATCTGCAGCTTTTAATTTATTCAAAGCAAAGTGATCTACTTGACTTGGATCATCTAATTTGATATGAAGCCTTTCAACGGAATCAGATAATTCTCCTGTTTCAGGAGATACTCTTTTTTTTTCATAATATAATTCAAAATCTACCATTCTTATTTCTCCATCTCTACATTCACCACAACACCCCAACTAGGTAATAACACCAAATCTTATTTAAATTTTTGTTGTAATACTATATGACAACAATATTTATAAAGAATAAAGAATTTATACTAAACATGAGTTTAAACCCAATACTAAAAGAAATCGGATTAGCAGGAAACGAATCTAAAGTTTACCTGGCTTTACTTGATTTAGGTTCAGCTTTAGCAGGAGAAATAACTAAGAAATCAGGAGTTAATAGGACTAATGTTTATGATGCTTTGGATAAGTTGATAGAGAAAGGTTTAGTTAGTTATGTTATAGAAGCTAATAGAAAATATTTTGAAGCAGAGAAAGTTGAAAGGTTTATGAGTTTTTTAGAAGAAAAAGAAAAAACAATATTAGATAAAAAGAAATTGCTTAATAAGATTCTTCCAGAGTTAAAAGAAAAAAGAAAATTATCTAAAGAACCACAAGAAGCGACCATATTCAAAGGCAGAAAAGGTTTAAAGAGTATTGCTGAAGATATAATCAACACAAAAAAAGAATTTCTTGTGTTTGGAGCTGAAGGTAAATTTAAAGATTTATTTCCACATTATATTGAGAACTGGCATAAGAGAAGAGCAAAAGCTAATATTAATATAAAAATAATTTTTAATGAATCTGTAAGAAAAAAGAAATTAAAGAAAACAACAACTAGAAAAAATAGATGGAAAAAGATTTCAATGAAATTTACTAAACAAGAAGAAACACCAGCAACAACTTGGGTTTATGGAGATAAAGTAGTAATTGTTGTGTGGAGTGAACAACCATTAGCAACATTAATCAGAAGTAAAGACGTTGCTAAATCATATAGACATTTTTTTAATGTATTATGGGAAAATGCTAGGAAGTAATTCAAAGAATATTATTCTGATAAACAAAGTGCGCCGAGGACGGGAATTTCACTTCACCCCCCTAAGCCTTGAACCCGTAAAGGCACAGGGTATGTGCTCAACTCGTGTTTCAAACGAGCGCCATACCATTAGGCGACCTTGGCACATTTGTCATAAACTTTTTATATAAGTTTTGACTATAATATTTAGGGTATGTGCACAACTGTTTTTCAGACAGGTGTTATACAAATTAGGCGACCAATGCACCACATTAATTAAACATTGTGTGGTGCATTTTTATTTACTTTCTCATACAAATATTAATACAGTAACTTCTTAAAATATTTAACCCACAATTATCCGAAAAATTTCCGACGAGAAAGTAAATGTTTTGAGATTGTCTGAAAAATATTTATAAAATTCATAAAAAAACTTAAGATTTTCGTTATCACCATAAAACTTACGGTAAAATCAGCATCAAAAACAGAATTTTAGATGTGAATATAAAAAAAGAATAATTCTAATTTAATTTTAAAAAAATAAAACCCAGTAAGAAACACGGACTTCACCCCAATTTAAAGAAAAAATAAAAAATTATTTCAAAGGTGAATATATATCAAATTCTGAATCATCTGAATTTTCTTTAAATCTCTCATCATAGATTTCAAGCCAAATTTTAGTTTTATCTTCTTCAAAATTTAATGCTTTCATTTCTTTTTCTAGTTCACAATAAGTCTTACCAAGATTCTCAAGCTTTCCTTTATGTGTTACTACAAAATATTTAGCTTTGGGAACAACTTGAGACTTCATTTCATTAGGAAGATTATTAATATTATCAACTTCAACACAAGCCATATATTCAAATGAACATTCATCCCCTTCAATTCCTTCTAAAGCATTACATATTCCAAAAAATAATCCACTTTTCCTAGTTTTTATTTCCCATGCTTTAGGTATAAACTTTTTCCATAAATCAGTTATATTTTTCTTATATCCTTCTTCTTTTAAAGAAACTTTTACAGGCATCCCAACAACAACAAACTCTTCTTTTTCAACAATTTTATGTTCCATTTATATCAACCTCATGTATTTCATTTTTTGTATGTATAACGTCTCCTAATAAGGAATATTATTGCGGCCAGTTTTTATCATGGAAATCTTACAATTAAAATCATAAGGGATTTCCATACCTTAATGTCTCACGACCTGTATTGTGATAAAAACAAACATAAGGCGGCAATAATATTCTAAAAAGGAGACTTTATACATACTGTTTTTCATTGTTTGGTATTCGTTATTTGTAATATAATGATTTTCGACAAACTAATAACGAAAGACGAATAACGATTTAATACTCTTTCTCAACAATCTCCTTTATCTGCTTAGCTTTTTTCTCTCCAACCAGATCAACTTCTTTCAGCTCTTCTTCAGTTGCATTGACTATCTTTTCAATACTTCCAAACTTTGCAAGCAGATGTTTCGCTAAACTTGGACCAACACCAGGCAATGCACCAACTAAATATTCCTGTTGGTCCCTATAGCTCATCGGTTTTCTGCTGCCATGGAAACTGAATCCCCTGCCGTGCTTTTCCTGCTCTCGTTTTGCCATCGCAACAAGCAGAGCAGCTGTTTCCTTGAAAGTTCTTGAATATACAACAGGCACATTAAAATCAACAGCTATACTTGCCAGCATACCTCTCATTGAGTTTGGATGGATATTTCTGATGGAATAGATATCTCTTGTACCTTCCACAATAATTACAGGTTTTAGAAAATTGTTTTTCATCTCTTTCAGTTGCTTAAACAATCTGCCGTCGATAAGGCTGTCAACAAAATCAACTTGATTTTTAAATTCAACACATACATTGCTTCCAACAATAAAATCTGCAGTATCTAATCTTTCCAGACCAATTTCTGCGTTTAATTCTATTAATTCTTTTATGACTGGATTTCCTCTTTCCCTGTAATCAACAAATATTTTTAATTTGTCTTCATCAGAAACAAATTTGTTGAGTGTTGTATTTTCTTTTCTGGTATCATTAGTTCCATTTTTCCCAAGACAAGCAAATGCCAAATTTTTCTTAATATCTTTAAGATTTCTGTACATCCTTTTTTCCTTATGAAAAGCGCTCCACCTATATCCAACATCTCTGGTATCTTTTGTTACAAATATTGTGACACATCCTTTTTCCTGTCTTCCTGTTCTTCCTCTGCGCTGAATTTGGCGAATAGCAGATGGAATTGGCTCATAGAAAAGCACTTCATCAACCTGTGGAATATCTAATCCCTCTTCACCAACACTGCTGGAGACTAAAATCTGAAATTCACCATTTCTAAATTGATTTAAAATTTCTAATTGTTTTTTCTGCGACAGGCCTTTCTGTCTTTTGTTTGCCTGTCCGACAAACAGCTTTGCTGTGATGCCAATTTGAGTAAGAACACTTACAATCTTCTCACAGGTATCTCTGTATTGGCTGAACACTATAGCTTTGTAATCAGTATTTTTTGAATTAATTAATTTATCTATCAGATGCTCTTTTAATCTCAAAAGCTTTGGATGTTCAATCCCCCTTTCCATCAAGCTTCGTGTTTTAATCAAAGCGCTTCTATAATTCAGATCTTTAGCAAGATTCTGTACTGCTTTTACTTTTGAAGTTCTTGCCTGACCTTGTATATCTTCAAGATAGACACTTAATGCTGTTATTCCTTGCGTCTCCAATAATTCAACTGCATGCTGTATTTTCATAGCTTCTGCAGCAATGCTTAATGATCTGAGGATATTAAAATCCCTGTTGCCTTGTGCAATCTCTGCCTGTAGATGTGCCTGCAGTTTCAAAATATCAATTTTACTTTGAATATTCATCTGGTTTTCATGGATATTGCCAATTGCTTCAATCTCTTTCAGTTTTGAAGTGAAACAATCTGTCAGATATTTTTGCACTACTTTGAGTTCTTCCGGCAATTCAACTTCAACCCATTTCACATCAACCTGTTGAATATAGGGTCTTACATCAGGATCGTCATCAGTCCTTACCTCAACTTCCTCAATAAAAAGATTAATTAAAACTTCATTTATCTTTTCAAGATCGCTACCAGGCGAAGCTGTTAAAGCTAAAATTCGCGGATATTTAGCAAGTTTTTCATATTGTTTAGCTAACCAGCAATAGCTGTAATCACCAATGGCCCTGTGTGCTTCATCCACAACCATTAGAGAAACATCATCTAATCTTATCTTGTTTCCCATGACATCATTCTCTATTGTTTGTGGTGTTGATGCAATGATTCTGCATTTATTCCATAATTCAACTCTTTTCTCAGGCTTTATATGGCCAGTGAACATAGTTATCATATCATTATCAAATTCAAGATACTTTTTGAATACATTCATTATCTGCTCAACCAAAGGCTTAGTTGGGGCAACAATAAGTATTTTAGAATTAGGATATTGTTTAAGCCTATGCGCAGTAAGCATCAGGCCAATCTGTGTTTTACCCATACCTGTTGGAAGCACAACTAATGTGTTCTTTTCAGCAGTTGTACCAAATATTGTTTCTTGGTATAATCTTGGTTTAAAGTCTTTTATCATCTTAGTTTTATATAACTACATTCAATTTTCTTAAGGAATTCAATATATTTTATATGATTTATCAAAAATCATATATCATCGACAAACTATATATCATCAACAAACTTCACCTAATCTCATCTGCCTCATACCATTGACAGATATAAAAGGTTTTGCTCGTTTAACCCAACCGCCTAATTTATGCAAATCTTCATATTTATTGATTACCTTGTCCTTTTTTCTGGTAATTTTATTTTTTATATTATTATTACTGTTATTATTACTGATTTCACTGTTGTTTATTTTACCACTAAAACTAATATATTTATCAATTTTCACACCATTTCGCATATTAACTATTTTCTTAGCTGTTGTTGGTCCAATGCCTGGAATCCTAATTAATTCTTCATATGAAGCTTCATTAATATCAACAGCAGAATCAAATGTTGCTTTTGCCAGAGCAAGTTTAGGATCTTCATTTGGCAGCATATCTGCACCATACAATCCAGTTTTATCTTCAACCATAATTTCAAAAAATTCTTTTGCTTTAAAACCATAACATCTCATCAGAAAATCCACATTATAAAGATGATTTTGCCTTGATATAGGATCTGCTTTTTCTTTTTCCAGTGGAGTTCCTTTAACAGGTCTGAAAGAAGAATAATAAATCCTTTTTAATTCTAAGTTTTTGTATTCCCAGTCAACCATCTTAAGCACATCTTTGTCACTTGAAATCCTGTTTAGGATAAGCTGTGTTGCCTGCCCGCCACCTAACTGCCTGTTCATTGTTCCAGAAATATAATCTGTTTGTTTTTTTCTAGCTTTTGTAGCAATCCTAGATATCCATGACTGTCTCCTCAAAATATCTACTTTGAAATCTTTGCAGTCAGATAATTCACTCATCGCACTTTTGTTAGGTGCTTCAATATTGATGCTCATCCTATTTGCCATTTCAGATGCTTGTTTTACAAGATCATAATTAGTCCCAGGCAGAACTTTAAAATGAATATAACCTCTATAACTCCTTTTCTGCCTCAAAATTTTGACAGCTTCAATCATTCTTTCTGTAGATCTATTTGGATCTGAACTAACACCAGAACTTAAAAATAAACCATTAACATCTAAATTATGATGCAGATACATGAAAAGATCAGCTAGCTCTTTAGGCTCATATCTAACTTTTTTCTTGCATCCACAATTTCCACCAACTTTAGAGCCACCACTATTTTTCACAGATGTTGAATTAGCACAATACTTGCAGTCAAATTTGCAGGTGTTATCCATCAAAGTCTTAAAAATCCTGCATGTCTTATGCTCTGCTTTTGCATAATATATTCCATTTAGACCATTGCCAACATTCACTTCACACATTTTAGGGCCACAGCTGTCATATCTTCCAGCATCTCCTAATATTTTTGCTTTTTGTAGTGTGTTCATTTTATAAGGGTTTGAAAGGTAATAAAGGTACGAAGGGTTTGAAAGGTTGGTACGAAAGGTTTGAAAGGTTATTTCCCATTTTTCTTAACAGTATTAATGAAATTTTGTATTGAAGCTTGCAATATACGACATTTCTCAGTAAGCTGATTGCATATATTATTATCAATAAAATTCAAACCATTACATATCATCAAATTGCATTCTGTTTCTTTACATGAACCTTGTGCAATCACTAAATATTTTTCAAGTCTTTTGTTACTTCCAGAAGTACCTTCTGCAATATTAAGTACAACACTTGTAACTGATCTTCTAATCTGTTGTGTCAAACCAAATCTTTCATCAAAAGGAAATTTTCGTGATTGTTTGTATATTTCTAATGTTAATTGATGTGCTTTCTGCCACACAGCTAGCTTCTTAAAGTCTTGAGTCATAACAATTACCTCCTTTCAAACCTTTAAAACCCTTCAAACCTTTCAAACCTTTATTACCCCACATCTTTATAAACCTCACACCAACATGTCCAGTGCTAAGCTGATATTGATGATACAAGCCTTAAAAGCATAGAATTCAATTGATTAAGCCAGTGGACAGAAGAGGAAATAATAAGAATATATTATTAAAAGTAATTTATAGATAAAATAAATATTTATAAACTTTGAATAAAGATTAAATTCAGAATAAAAATGAGATTATTTAAAAATTATGGTCAACTTTGGATTCTTAATCCAGAAAGGGAATTCTTATTGTATTTTCATGATGAATCACCTTATAGTGTAAGAAGTCTTGTTGATGAATGTGATGATACACCTGATTTTAGAATAAGTATGGTTGCTTCAAAAAATATGAATGCTAAAATTCAAAAGAAGGCAGAATTATTATTGAGGTATGAATTCAAGGGTTTTAATGGCAAGATAGATAAATCAGCTGTATATAATGGAACTGAAGAACAAAGATTTTCACTTGAAGAAGATTTAGATAATGGAGTCATTACAAGTGATAATGATACAAGAGATTTAGCTTTTAGAATTAAAAATGGTATTCCAGCTGAAAAAAGAGATAAACCATTTTATTTAGTTGATGCAATTTGCAGATGGTTGAGAACAAATATAGAATATAGTAGTTTAAAACCACTTGTATCATCAGATGTTATCAAGACAAAAAAAACAAATTGTGTAGGATATTCTAGGTTATTCACAGCATTATCAAGAATATTAGGTGTACCTAGTGATATAATCTCTGGTCTACAGCTTAAAAATAATGAATTATCTGATTTACATAGATTATTTCCTGAGAAAAGTATTGATGATTTTTTTGATTGTGAAAATAAATTAATCTATGAATTATATGGTTCATATGCTAATAATATGTTATGGGAAAGAGCATATATTAATTTTAAGAATTATGAAAGAAAAAGAGCAAAAAACGAAAGAAGAAGAAAAGAAATGAAAGATATTGGTGAATATCATGCATGGGTAAAGGTAATATTACCACAAGGTATTGTATATTTAGATCCACAATATGGAAGTTTATGGGAATCGCTTAGAAATAAATATTCTGCTTATTGTTACAATCACAATGGGTATATGTTACTTAATCATGGTATACCAAACCTATTAGTCAGAAATGGATTTACTGAACAAAAAATTATTGATGCAGTATTAGAATTATTAGATTGTAAGTCTTATAGCATTAGGTTTGAACAATTATTTAGAAGGAAGAAATTTGAGGAAAGATCTGCTATTCAAAGAGAAACTAGAGAATTAATAGAAACATTAAAGCCTGATAACGATGAAACTTATTCTGATGATAGAAATTTACCTGACAAACCATGGTGGGTAGTAGATGAAAAAAAAGTAATAGCAATGGCAAGAGATATATCATGGGATAAAATGTCTGATATTGGCTTGCTTTTTAGCTCAAGAGAATGTGATGTTCCAATTGGAATAATTGAGCATCATATTGGAAGAAAAATTAGTTTAGATAGCTATGATGAGTTTCATAGATTAGAAGAGTTAGAAATAAAAAGATTATATACAGATGATGGAACAATAAGTGAAGTAGCGGATTATTCTTACCATGGTAAAGCACCCAAAAATCAACATCGACACAATAGCAAATTATTCATATCATTTACAAGATTATTTTATTTAATTATGGATGGCAAAGTCTCTCAAGAAGATTTAAATGCAGGATTATTTTATTTAGGATGCCCTCAAAAATATTTAGATAATCATAACAATGGAACTATTAGACATGCATTGGAATGTGCAGATAATGATAAAGAAAAAACAGCAATAAGATGCACTTATGATATGATTAAATCTGCGTTTGATAATGCATTTAAAGAAAGAAGAGCATTAAGAAATATATCAGGATCACTTACATTTGAAGCTCTTAATAGGCTATTATCTATGAATGGAATTGATACTTCATCTTTAAGTGCTGATCAAAGCAGACCATATAATTATCCTTCTGTGAAAAAAGGTTATTCTAATGTAGTTCAAGTTATATATTAATTAATTCTTAGTAAAAAATAATTTAAAGACAAAACACATATAAACTTCTAAACAAATAAACTCAATGAGGTGATATTATGTGTTTTAAGGCATATAAGAAATGGTTAACAGGTAAGATTAAAAAATTTGATTTTTGGGACATACCTTTGATTAAGATAGCAACAGGTGCATTTGTACTGATGATTGCAAAACTATGGGCGCCATTGCTTAGCTTAGACTGGTATTGGTATTTGGTGATAGCTGTTATTGCATCAATAAAACCAGTAAGTGTTATGTTTAGAAAATAGATATGTGTTAAAAATAATCAATCAATATCCAATGCTTTCATAATCTTATCTAATTTTTGGTTTATTTTATCAAAATCAAGTTTTGAGCCATCAGCATTAGATTTTGAACCGCTGTTTAATCTTGAACCACTATTAAATCTTCCAGAATCATCGTTTTTCCTGAAGCAGTCACTGCAAAAGATCGGTTTGCTTGATGTTGGTTTGAAAGGGACTTCACATTTCACACCGCATTTATCACAGATTACACTATGCATCTCTAGTTTATCTTTTCCTCTATAATCTCTTCCTCTTCTAGAATCTCTTGAGCTCCTAAAGTTTCTTGATTCATCAGAATCTCTAGACCTAAATCGTCTTGATCTATCATTATCTGAGTTTTCTGACCTTCTTCTATCAGACATATCAAAATCTCTTGAGTTAGGTTTATCTGAATCTTCAGTTCTAAATCTTACTGATCTTGAGCCTGATCTTGAGCCTGATCTTGAGCTGGATCTTCTGGTTCTGACTGCGCTTCTTCCACGTGGCTTATGATTATTTAGATTAAATACATTCATGAGTTTAAGAATAATATTAGGCTTTATAAAGTTATTCAATATAATTCTAAGAACAAATAGTTAAAAAAAAGAAATAAAAAATTTAAAACAAATTACACAAATACTATGATTAATTGATTAAAATTAATTATAATTACTCTGTATCTAGTGAAACGTTTCCAGCTTTTGGTCCTCTGTCACCTTCTTCTACGTCAAATGTAACTGCATCATTTTCACGTAATCTGACTCCTTGATTTAATCCAGTCTGATGTACAAAATACTCTTTTCCATCTTCACCAGCAATAAATCCAAAACCTTTTCCTTCGTTAAAAAACTTTACTGTTCCTTTCATTTTTTTACCTCATTAAATTCATCTTGAGAAATCCGTGATTGAATAACCCAATATTTTTCAGATAACTACTTCCCCTTTATAAATACTCCCATTTTTTGTACTTATTAAGCTAAAGTGTAGCCTGAAGGCTATAGAATGTGTTTTTTCCTTGTTTTTGCCATGTTGATATTAGACTCATCATAATTTCATAATTTCTCATTCCTAATTGGCTTCTAAGACAACCAATAATTTTTCTTA
>JBDRKY010000062.1:0-3405 GCA_043813525.1 Candidatus Woesearchaeota archaeon | reverse complement strand
AATTACATAAAAATTAAGCATAATTTAGTGAAACATTGCATTATGTTTTTTGTTTTAAGATGCTAACAATTTATTTACATGCCCTGAAAGGGCTTGATAAATAAATTGCTTCGAAGTTTGACAACTGTCAAACTGAGGTTACAATAAAAATCAAATATATTTTCTTATTCACTTTTTCCAGAATATAAATTTAAATGGATTTTGATCAATCATTGATTCAGGGTCTGTAAACACAAATATACTCATGTTTTTAATCACAAAAACATCTGCATGAAAATCTGTATCGGCAAGATTATTCAAACTTATATCTTCTTCTTTATGCTGTGCATTAGCATAATTATATATGTGATTATACCTAATATCATCATCTACATGAAACTTTTCTAATTTTGTTTTTTCACTGCCTATCTTTACCACATCTAACTCATGTAATGTATCAGCAGCAATATTGTTCTTTGCTAAAATAATATCTGTTTTTATCTTGCCTTGTTTTATAGTATAACCTTTTTCCTCAAGTGAAGACAGATTAATAATATTTGAAATAATCCATGTCATTAACTCTCCTGCCAATAATCGGCTATTATCTATTTCAGCCAGACCAACATCTTTGAATTCAGAAAAACCGCCAAATTTGCCAATTGTATAAGAAGAACACTCCAATGATTTTTTATGCGCAGATTCTATATTATTCCTAACATCAGGATAAGGAGTGAAATCAAGGCTGTTTTTATCTGCAATTACATCTGTAATGTAAAGAAGAAAAGCGATCACTAATATTGTTATAATACCTATAATAATAAATATTGATATTTGACATTTCTTATTCATTAACCCACCCCAAAATATCAATAGATGGCTTAAATTGATTGACTATTTTTTTACAATAATTAAAGAATGAATCATAGTTGGTTATATCTTCATTAATATGTTCAACAGCTTTACCAAGATTCTCTGTTCTTATTATCCTTCTAAACAGATTATCAGGATCAAATATTAATGCTCCATCATTAAACACAATAGGCCTGTGCATCTCATTAAAACCAGCAAAATATCTTTTGATAAAATAAGGATGCATATCAATCATCTCAATATCTTTTACTCTGGCATCAACTATGCCATCTTCATTAATCTCATATATCAAATAATCTCCATTGTAGATGTTTGCGATTATGCCAAAATCAGGATTTTCATTAACTAATTCCAGATTATCGATCATTAGGTTGTTCTCATCAAATGAAAAATCAGCATGATTCTGATTATCAAAGCTTTCGTAAACAGGCATCAGCAGATTATTTCTTCTTAAATACAATACTTTTCCTTTCAATACCATCTTGTGCATTAGAAAATCCATATACCCGCATTGCATGCAGTAATCAATCTTTGGTTCTGCCTCTTCTTGAGTTCTTCTGATTGACAACAGATATTGCTGTACATTTTCTGGGATTTTTATGCTGAAATCTTTAAGATTATTTACTCTGTTCATCTGTGTATAAGAAGAACTTGGCTGCATTTCTATCTTAGTAAGACCATAGGCAGAAGCTTCTACTGCTACAGTTGAATCAGTTGTTATTATTTCATTATAAGAATCATTTCCTAGTTCATGAGGTACTTCTAAAATTCCTTTACTAACAAAATATTCATAAGGTAAATCCTTAGAAATTATCAAGGACGAGCTATTATCTTTACCAATGAATGAAATGTTTTTTCCTAAACAATCATTCATATTTAATTCAGCAGTCTTTGCAAAAAGTGAATTAGAGTCAATAATAAATGTTGTATTCTTAATTTCATTTACTTGTAAACAGCCAGAATTTAATTCATTTGCTTTTTCCACTGAAAACTTCTGAGCATCACTTGAGAAATCTTTGACGTTAATAGCTTCAAACCCATCAGTATTAATATAATCAGCATGATCAAACTGAATGTTTCCATTAAGATAATTCAAATTATCAACATTAGATAAAGTAGTAGTAGTCCCACCAGAAGTAATAGTCATCGCATCAGCATGTTTTACATCAAAAGAATCTGTTTTTTTATTTATATTTAATTCTTCAACATTTGATGCAGAAATAGTTTCAGTTTGTACAGATTCTGCTTCTTTGACAGAAATTGCGTTTTTGGTAACTAATGTCTCACCACCAGTAACAGTACCACCATCAACAGTTACTGTATCATCAGAAGTAACAGTCATGTACTGTCCATCAAAATTGACATTAGAACCAGATTCAAAACCAACATCAGAACCAGCAACATCAACATCAGCTGCAGTAGTTGCAGTTCCTGTAAAAGGTTGGCCAGAATCAATTGCAGGTTGTGGGTCAGGTGGAACTACATTATCTAAGGTTTCACCTGTGTTAAGATCTGAATACACATTATAACTAGAAACAATCATTAAGATAAAAATAATACATATTAACTCTTTTTTATTCATATAACTATTATATTATGTTATTATTAATATATTTTGTTACTATTCCCATCATTCTATTAAGATTACTATACGTTAATATTCCTCCAGCAATTCTTTCATTAACATTAGGGAGATCTGAATTTTTATATAATAAAACAATTGGAGCTTTATCAACACCATATAAACGATGGACATGTCTCATCATATTATCTGAAGCTCTTTCTCTTTCACCCAATTTATATCCAAATACATCAAACTTAGAACCAAACTCTTTTCCTAATAATCCTATTAAAACAGCTAATCCTTTAGAACCTTGACTTCTATTATTATAAAACAAAACCATTACATGTTTATCAGAACCATATACTTTTCTTTGATATGAAGCATCATCAACAGAACCAATACCATATTCACCAAGAACCATATCAACAGTTGCGTGACCTGTTCTTCTATTGAATTCTCTTTCTGTGATTGGTGGGGTGGTTCTCTCAGCTGCTAGTGCTACAGTAACTAATCCACCTGTAAATAGATCTACAGCTCCTAGACCTAATAATCCAGCTAATCCTCTCCGCATATTATCTGTCATATAATAAAGTATAACTTATAGATTTATATATTTTACCACTTTTTCGCTGTAAATAGCTCACAATATCCCAGCTCACAACGAAGACTAGGGCGAAGCCAATGTTTCTCATGAGGATTATTTTTATTAAAAACAAGGAAAAGCTACAGTTGAATCAGTTGTTATTATTTCATTATAAGAATCATTTCCTAGTTCATGTGGTATTGTTAAATTCCCTTTACTAACAAAATATTCATAAGGTAAATCCTTAGAAATTATCAAGGACGAGCTATTATTTTTACCAATGAATGAAATGTTTTTTCCTAAACAATCATTCATATTTAATTCAGCAGTCTTTGCAAAAAGTGAATTAGAGTCAATAATAAATGTTGTATTCTTAATTTCATTTACTTGTAAACAGCCAGAATTTAAT
>JBDRKY010000061.1:0-10902 GCA_043813525.1 Candidatus Woesearchaeota archaeon | reverse complement strand
AGAGTATGAGACAATGAAACACATCAATCCTTTGACTCAAAAACAGAAAAAAATTCTTAAGGCATTAGAAGTTGAATTGTAATTGAACTTCATGTTATATAGAGATTACAATTTTTTAATCAAACTGTTCAATGTGAGATTATCACTTAAATAACCAAAAATTATATAAATTGATAAAATAATGATAATAAAAAGAATAATAAAAGAGGATGATAAATATGAATATTACTAAATATCTTATTATATGTTTGCTTATTGTTTCTTTAGCTTTTGTTGGCTGTAATGCTTCAAGGCAGGAATCAGGTGTTTCTTCTCCTTATTATGGTGGTACAGAAGGTATCATTGGTGAATTTGAAGAGATTGGCTCTTTGGTCAGCCAGTCTGGTTTTCCTGAGGTATGGGAAGACCAAGGAATTCCTGTTTCAGTGCGTCTTTCTAATAAAGGCGAATATACGATCCCTGCTGGCCAGATACATTTTGCAGTTAAAGGGATTAAGATTCCAGAAGATTTTCAAGGTATAGAAGCTGTCAAGACAAATCCAAATGAGATTGAAAAAGTTTCAGAATATCTGCCTGAAGGTGGTGATGATCTTATTGATTTTGGTGAAGCTTTTTACATAAAAGGTGTCAAAGGAACTTTTTATGATGCCAATATATTTGTTGAATATACTTATCCTTATGAACAGACCATCGTTGTTCCAAAGGTATGTTTTAAAGGAGATCCTTATGATGAGACTATATGTAAGGTTGATGAAGGGAAACAAGCTTTTATATCTGGCGGTCCTGTTCAGATTGGTTCAGTTGTTCAAAGACCTGCAGGCAAAGGAAGGATCAGCATTGAGATTCCTGTAAGAAATGTTGGTGGTGGCAAAGCTAAGGTTCCAGGTGCTGGTTTTACATCAGATGATGGTTTTTCAACAATGTATGATGAATATTTGATGGAAGTTCCTGATGGGTGGGAATGTTCAGCAAAAGGCACAGGTGATGTTGTCAGGGTCACAAAAACAGGCACTACAGTGATAAGATGCAAATATGGCTTTTATGGCACACCAATACCAGAGAATGATGTATACACCAGTACATTTGATTTGAAATTGAGTTATATATATTGGGACTTTGTAAGCCAGACAGTAAGAATAAGGGAAAACCCAGAATTAAATTGATTATTTTTTAATTTTTATCTTCTTATTTCTTTTCTATATTCTTTTAATACAACTTAAGTATATACCACACAGCTTGCTGTAGTTTGGGTAGCGAATTTCAGATTTGTCACTTTATTCCGCATAATGTAAAATTAGCAAGCAAAGCTTCAAGCTGCAGGTATTCATCACTTCCTTCTGTCATCCTGAACTCAATTTCTCCACATTTGTCTATGAGCTTTACTTTCATCCTGTCATCTATGTTAAGATCAATAACTTGTCTTTGTATCTGCTTGATAATATCTTGTCCGCTCAATCCATATCTTAGCATTGCATTTAATAGTTTGTCTCTTGCTTCGATGAATTTATTTTTGATTGCTAATTCTAATATCTCCTGTATCTCTTTTGGTTTGGCAACAGATGCCATTGAGAATACTATCTCTTCTGTGATTTTGTTGTCAATAGCAGCACAGCTTTGCAGGATGTTTTCCATTCTTCTGCAGTCGCCATTGCTCACTTCAAACAATGCTGATCTTGCTTTATCATCCAGTTCAATATTTTCATATTTCACTATTGTCTCTACAATTTCAAGGATATCTTTTTTCTGTAATGGTTTGAACCTGAATAATGTGCATCTGCTTTGGATTGGGTCGATGATTTTTGATGAATAATTGTTAGACAGTATAAATCTGCATGTTTGTGTATAATTCTCCATTGTTCTTCTTAATGCTTGCTGTGCTTCTTTTGTCAGTGCATCGCTCTCATCAAGAAATATAACTTTGAAAGGAACATCTCCTAATGCCCTTGTCCTTGCAAAATCTTTCACTTTATGCCTTACTACATCTATCCCTCTTTCATCTGACGCATTAAGTTCAAGAAAATTTTGTCTCCAGTTCTCACTAAACATCTGTTTAGCGATGACTATAGCCATTGTTGATTTGCCAGTGCCTGCAGGTCCAGAAAACATCAGATGGGGCATATTGCCTTGTTTTATAAATGCCTGTACTTTTCTTTTGATATCTTCCTGCCCTTTTATCTCATCAAAGCTGCATGGCCTATATTTTTCAATCCATATTGCTGCATCATTTTTATTATCTTTGGTCATCATAAAAATTCAGAATTATCATACATTTATATATTTAATTAATAATTACAATTAAATTATATCTTCTTCAGCTATGACCAAATAATCACCAATTGCGATAACTGCGCTGAAAGGTATTAATATATTGCCTTGTTTATCCTTTTCCAGTTCAAGTTTCTCTGTGTATGCTGTTGGGTTTACAAGCACAATATGGATCAATTCTCCTGATCTTGTCTCAAATATCAAATCTCCAACATCACCAAATTTTTTTGCTGACTTTGAAACTACTATTTTACCAAGTAACTGTTTTGAAAATTTTTTATCTTCTTCAGCCATATTAATCCCTCTTTTAATCATCTCTCACAAGTAATAATTATACTTAAATATGATACTCTATATTATATCTATGTCTTTGTAAGATGTGATTGTATTTAAATCTTTCGTTGGTCAGCACAATTTTAATAAAAATATTTATATAACCTTTGATAATAAACTAATTACCATGAAAATCGATGAAAAGATCAAGCTGATTAATGAGGTTGGCGAGGAAGTATTGACAGAACCTGAGCTTAGGGATCTTTTAGAGACAAAAAAGCATCCTGTTGCTTATGATGGTTTTGAGCCTTCAGGCAAAAATATTCATATTGCTCAGGGTTTGTTGAGGGCTATAAATATCAATAAGCTTACAAAGGCAGGCATCAAATTTACTATGTTGGCAGCAGATTGGCATGGCTGGGCAAATAATAAATTAAGGGGGGATTTAGAAAAGATCAATGTTGTCGGTGATTATCTTATTGAGGTATGGAAAGCATGTGATATGGACTTAGAAAATGTAAAGTTTATCAGGAGTACAGACCTTATCAATAATGGTACTTATTGGAAGACAGTCATGCAGGTTGCAAGAAATAATACTGTGAAAAGAATAACCAGATGTTCTCAGATAATGGGTAGGGGTGAGAATGATGCTTTACAGGCTTCGCAGATACTTTATCCTTGTATGCAATGTGCAGATATATTTGAGATTGGCGCTGACATCACTCAATTAGGCATGGATCAGAGAAAAGTAAATGTTCTTGCCAGGGAAGTAGGCATAAAATTAGGTTTTTATAAGCCTATTGTCGTCAGCCACCATATGCTGCAGGGTTTGTTGCAGCCTCCAGGGCATGAAGCCAGCCATGAAGACAGGATGATGGCGATGAAGATGTCTAAATCAAGGCCTGATTCTGCAATATTTATGGATGATACTGAAGAAGAGATTAAAAATAAGATTAGAAAAGCTTATTGTCCTGAAAAAAATGTGTTAGAAAATCCAATTCTTGAGTATTGTAAATATATCTTGTTTCAAAAACAAAAATCTTTGACAATTGAGCGTCCAGAAAAATGGGGTGGTAACCTTGTGTTCAATAGTTATAACGAGTTAGAAACAGCATTTATCAATGGTGATTTGCATCCAGCTGATCTTAAACAAGGTGTTGCTATTAGTCTAAACCAACTTATGGATCCTATCAGGAAAAAGCTTGAAAAGAGCAGGAAAGCACAAAAGCTGGCAGAGCAGATCAGTGAATTCAAGATTACAAGATAATTTATTTATCCAATAACTTTATATATCACTTTTCTTAGTTTCAGTCTGATGAGGATAAATAATCTCAGGCAAAAATTAAAACTGCAGAATATTCATTTAGCTATTATTGTCAATTCTACATTACAAGACCCCAACTTTTTTTATTTCAGCAATATATCTCCTGAGAATGGATTATTGGTTTTACCTCTTAACTCTCCAGTTAGGCTTTATTGTTCTACATTGGAATGTGGACAGCTTAAAAAAAGATCTAAGATTAAGAATTTCTATGATTATGATAAAAAAACATTTGAAAAAATCAACAATTTGATAAGGAAACAAAAAATAAGAAAAATAGGCTTAAATTTTTCATCAATTACAGTTAATGAGCTGAAAAGATTGAAAAAATTGTTTGGTAAAGGGAGCAAAGAATTAAAATTTGTCGATATATCTGATTTATTGAGGCAAAGCCGTGCTGTAAAGACAAAAGAAGAAATAAAATTATACAGTATAGCTTGTAATATAACAGAGCAGATTTGGGACAATACTCTTGATAAGATTAAAAAAAAGAGATTAAAGACAGAATTGCATATCAAGGATTATATGGAGAATCAGATGAAGAAAAAACATTTAGCGCCATCATTTCCAATAATTGTTGCTTCTGGCAGGAATGCTTCTATACCTCATTATTCACCACAAGATAAAAAATTAGCAAGGGGTTTTTGTGTGGTTGATTTTGGTATAAAATATAATGGGTATTGTACAGATATTACCCGAACTGTATTCTTAGGAAAACCGACTGATAAAGAAAGAAAATATTATTCTTACATCTACAACTTAGTTTATAATGCAAAAGAACATGCAGCTTCTTTGATTGGTCTTGGTAAAAAAACTTCATTAGTTGCAAAAAAAACATCATCATTCCTTGGAAACTATGAAAAATATTTTACTCATGGTTTAGGCCATGGTATTGGTTTGGAGATACATGAACTGCCTAATCTCAAACTAAAGGCAAAAGGCAGCTTTATGTCAAGGATGATTTTTACTATTGAGCCTGGTGTTTATATCAAAAATAAATTAGGCATAAGGATAGAGGATGATTATCTGCTTGAGAATAATAAATTGATTAGTCTGACAAATGCACCAAAAGAACTTGTGATAATACCTTGATTTAATTATTGTCTTAATTTTTTATTCTTATTCATAACTCCAAGTCTTGATCTTGCTTATATTCAATTCCTTTTTTCAGTGCTATCTCTGCCTTTTGCAGTTCAGCACCAATATCAAAGGCATGGCTTATTTCAGATATTTTTTGTTTTTCATTTAATTGTATCATGATTTCTTTAGCTGTTTTCCCATAAACATATTCTTGTAATACACCCTGATTATTCTGGTGCTCGACTTGTATTATTTTTTCTCTATCTGTACATTTTTTGTATATATCTTTTACACAAGAATTGCACTCAACAATACTTATTATCATATTTCCTCTTGCATCCTTTAAACATATCTTTACTTTATTATCTCTTATTATATTATTTGCATCTTCTTGGTCTTTCTCATATATATGTGCGCTATTGGATATAGTTGTCAGGACACCAACCTCAATATTTAATTCATTGGCTATGTTTTCCTGCATCTTTCTCAATGCAAATGCATTTCTTGGCCATGCATTGCACATATCATTGCTTCTGAAATATGCTGTCAAATGTAATCTATATTTTTTATTGTTTGGTTCATAAGTTTGATTACTTCCATCTTCATCACTGTTTTTTACATCTTGAACAAGACACTGCACTAATATCAAACATGGGCTTTTATCTGCATCATGATCCATACTTACATTCCATGTCACACCTATTGCTCTTCTGCTATGTTTGTGTTGTTTTAGTTTTTCGATGATAGATCTTATCTGGTCAATATTATTGTGGTCTACCAGCCTCATACCATATGTATATTCTATTGAAGGATATTTTTTAGCAGACAAGACTTGTCCGTAATATTTTTCAAGCTCTTCTTTAGTGAAATTAAAATATTTTTCCCATTTTATACTGCCTGTATTTTCTTCACTGATGACAACAATTACATTGAGCAGTTCTTTTTGGTTGTCTGAATATTGGCTCTTTTTTGTTTTACCAAACCTTAGGATTGTGTCTAATATCTTAAGCCAAGCGTTTCCTATGAACTTATCATTTATTTTAAAACAGGATGTTTCAGAATCAAATGTTTTTGTCTCACTTATTTTCTCTTCAGGAAATTCTTCAGCTTCTCCATAGCTCTCAAAATTTTTACTTATCAGGTTTGTTTTTATGTAATTATTTATTTCATTAAAATTAGTGATATGCCTTAAGTCATGAAGCCTAACATTTTCTCTCATTAGATCAATTTTTTCTTTTTGGATTGTTTTGTCTATCTTTGCATCTTCTACATTTTTTATACAATGGTTATCATCAATACCATATTTTGATAGATTAACCAATGCATCTCCGCTATTGCTTAAATCCACACCTGTTAAAATAATATCTCTTATTTCTTTGTTCAACAACAGATGCCTAATGATTGAGCTGATGCCTTTCTTAGAATAAAGCTGTCCTATAATCTTATAGCTATTTGGCTCAAGTTCTTTACTCACCAAATCTTTTTTAGTCCATAATGTTATTATACCTACCCCTATACCATTATTGTTTATTTCAAGCATGTCATTATAATATTTTATGTTCATTATTATTAGTGTATTGCTCTATTTTAAATTATTTCTTATAATCAGCACAAACTTTATAAATTTACTAACTTATCTGTTTTATAAGATGGATACAAAAACCAATGATGTTTTGGATAATGTGATGTATAGTTATACTGCTCAATCAAATCGTTTGGAAGCAGAAAATAAGATTCTTAAGGAATCAATCAATCAGCTGCAGCGTGAATTGAGGAAATTGAGAGAGCCTGCATTGATGGTATGTGAAGTTTCAGATGTTATAAGTGATAAAGCAATAATCAGGACGCCTAATGGCAATCAGTTTTATGTCAATATCGCAAGCAGTCTTAAAAATATTTGTCCTGGTGACAATGTATTGGCAGAACAGAAGAATCTAAACATAATTGATAAGGTCTCTGTTTCAAAGAAATTCAATGTTGAGCAGTTTGTCATCATGGAAAAACCGACTATTTCATGGGAAGATGTTGGTGGCCTTGACGAGCAGATAAATGAGATCAAAGAAGTTGTTGAGCTGCCTTTGCTTAATCCAGAGATTTTCAAGAAAGTTGGTATAGTTCCACCTAAAGGTATATTATTGCATGGCCCCCCTGGCACAGGCAAGACCCTTCTGGCAAAAGCAGTGGCAAAAGCTACTAATAGTACATTCATTGAGATTGTTGGTTCAGAGCTTGTCCAGAAATTCATAGGTGAGGGTGCAAAGATGGTGAAGGAAGTCTTTGCTCTTGCAAGAAGAAAAGCTCCTAGCATAGTTTTCATAGATGAGATTGATGCATTGGCTGCAAAAAGAATTGAGGTTGGCACATCAGGTGAGAGGGAAGTGCAGCGTACATTTATGCAGCTGCTTGCTGAATTGGATGGTTTCAAGAATTTAGGCAATGTCAAATTGATTGGCTGCACTAATAGGAAAGATATTCTTGATCCTGCAGTCATAAGGCCTGGAAGATTGGACAGGTTGATTGAGGTTGGTCTGCCAAATAAAGAAGGTCTTGAGCAGATATTCAAGATACATACTAAAAGCATGAGATTGGATAAGAAGATCAGCTTTGACAAATTGTTCAAGAAGATGGATAATTTTTCTGGAGCAGAGATAAAGGCAATGTGCACTGAAGCAGGGTATTTTGCAATCAGAAATAAGAGGACTAAGATTCTTGAGAAGGATCTGCTCATGGCAATAGAAAAGGTTAAACAGAAGGAAAAGTTTGATGAAACTTATCTTGAGATGTTTGGATGAATTCTTTTTTCTATATTATTTTAATATAATTTGCGCGCTCGATAGTTACTTCCGTCGGTCACAGCGTTAGCTCCCATGGTGTTCACGATCTCATCGCGCGCAATTAATAATAATCATGTTTAGTTTAAAAATCTTTCTTAAAGAATCTCAAAATCAATACATATCCTGAACACATGCGGTGAATGCTGCCCGCATTTGACTAATCTTAATATTCTGTGCTTCTTTTTTGCTTTATCACATGCTTTCTTTATCATCTTTTTTGCGTTATCAAATTCTTTTTCATGCAGGAAATTGTAGAAATGTATCATTGTTCCTTTTTTACTTACTATTAATGCATCTTCAAGAAAATTTTCAGCATGTTTAGGCAAAGGCATAAGTATCCTGTCAAATTTCATATTCTTCTCAGCTAATTTAGGTATTTCTTTCTTCACATCTCCATTGATAAGTTCGACAATATCTTTTTTACATATTTTATTGCCATCTTTCTTCTTATTTTTCTGTTCATTGGTATTATTGAGCTTTACATTTTCCAAGCCATATCTATGCCCTTCAGGGTTTATCTCAATCCCTATTATCTTATCTACATGTTCTTTTGCATTTCTTGCAATTACACATGGGTATGGCGCACACCCTGAAAACATGACTAAAATATTTTCTTTTCTTTTAGATCTGCCAACAAGCTGTGATATCCTCTTTCTTTCAGTAGAAAGCCTTGGTGAAAAATAAACAGTTTCAATATTTAATTTTAATTTGACATTATTTTCTTTATGTACAGCTATTTTATTCTTTTTCCCTGCTAACCATATCATTTTTTGTGTCCTGAACACACCTTCATGGCTTCCTTCTTTTCTCAATACTGTTTTGATGTCAGCTCTTAGATTCAGCAAAGTTTTACCTATCAGCTTTTCTTTATCCCTTAATTCTTCATCAATCTCAAGTATAGCAATCTCTCCTAAACTGTCATATGCTGTTTTTAGTCTCTCTAATTCTTCTTTTGTTAATCGCTTGCTTAATGCCTCTTTTAATGATCTAACCTGTATTTCAGATGTTTCCATCTCCTTAGCAATAATTTCATACATTGTTTTAAATCGTTTGTTTATAGGAAAATATATATAATTTTTATCACTAATAATTTTAAATTCCTTTGGTAAATTATTGTCCTTAATCAGCCTAATCTTAATCTTATTTGCCTCTTTCTTAGGCACTTTTACAGTTAATGTTTTTTTTAGGCTCATAACACAGAAAAAGCTGTTAATATTTAATAATCTTTCGAAATATAAAAAAACTAAACCTAATCATCTTGGCTTTACTTCAATGCTTAATGTTCTTATGTCGATGCTGCCCACATCTGGCTCAATCTTCACTGCATTGCTTCCTGGTTCGACAAATGATGTCACCTTTCTGCTGTATTCGCCTTTATATGTGTCTATATAGAATTTATGTCCATTGACATATACATTTGCAGCTTTTCTTTCGCTGTCATCAATAAATTTAAGTACTATGTCAACCTCAAAATCATCTCTCAATGTTTTTATATCCAGCAGATTTTCTTCGTCACATCTGTAGCTGCTTCCTGTTTTTGTTCTATAGCTGCTTGGGCAGTTATCACATTGTGCTTGTGTCAATGAATGCTTGCAGACCTGTTCTACTCCATACAGGGGGACATCTTCACACCAATAATTGTCTGTGCTATCATCAAAACAGCAGTCTTTGTCATAATATCTGCTACATCCACTAGGGCAATGATTATCTTTATCATCTCCACATTTTCCTTTACATGCATCAGCAGCTTTATTATTTCTATCTTCATATCCTGAAGCGCATCTGCTGCAGATTTCTGTATTAACAACACTTACACATTTGTCTCCTTCATCTTCAGGTACGATGTCACACCAGTATTTGTTTCTTCCTTCAAAGCAGCAGTCTTTGTCCAAGTCTTCATCACAGTTTGCTGGACAGACACCATCAACTTCTCCGCATAAATTATCATTTTCTTCATCTTCTCCAACAAATAATCTCTCATCAATCTCAAAATAATAAGTTGGATATGTTTGTTTTTTCAGTTCAGTCTTTACATTTATCTGATATATTGAATAATGCCCTTTGTCTGTCTTGAAAGTGACGCTGTTTGTTCCTGCAGATATTATTTCAGGTGAGATGTCCATTGAATTCAATTGTGAGCAATCAGGTATAGATGAATAAACATTTTCATTATTAAAATAAACTCTCAGTTTTCCAACTGCATTTGGATTGCAGTCAGGAAAAAATCTTAGTTCTGCTTTTTCTATATTGAATTTTTCAGAATCAGCGACAATGAATGTTGTTTTGCTTGCTTGTTCACTAATGTCTGTTATATCAGCTGTGACTTGAAAGTTTTCTATTGTATATTCATTAGTTGTCCAGAATTGCCATCCTACTGGACTTACTTCAAGCATGACTGTATTTTCTGGCATAAGAGCTTCTTTCTCGATGCTTATTGCTGGAAATGGTTCTGCAACCCCCTCATAGATCAGATTGCCATTGAGATACAATCTTAATCTTCCCTGTGCTTTTTTAGTGCTTCCTGAAATCATAACATTGTCTGTGAATTCAATATCTTTAATTTTGAATGTTATATTTTTAGATAGGTAATCAAATATTCCATTTTTTATATATAATGAGTTTTCTTTAGTCAGGACACTTGCACCAGTTGTAGTATAAAGGTTTATGGCAGGCAGAGGATGATCATAAGAACTGAATTTGAGATAATCTATCCTTCCTGGCGATACTGCCAATGAAGTTTTGTTGATTGTGAATGGTCCTGTTAGTTTTGCTTTTGCTGCATTTGTGTTTGTATATGTTGAATCACCAAGCAGATTTGCTCTTTCCTGTGGTGGGATTAACAATAAATATAATACTATAAATACTGCAAGAAGTGCAATTAGCCCTGCTGCCCCAGCAGCACTTTGTGCCTTTTTGACCATCAAATCACCTCAATTTTTAGATATACAATTTACTATATTAAGTCCTTTATATATTTTTAGGTAAAATTGGCACAGTATCAATAAATCGTGATTGTCTATGATTCCCCTTTATTTTTTTAATTTTTTTAGTGATTTATTTTTAAAAACTATAATATAATCATATTTTTACTCTTTTTTTGCTAAAATTTAATATTTTCTTTGATTTTTG
>JBDRKY010000060.1:0-25038 GCA_043813525.1 Candidatus Woesearchaeota archaeon | reverse complement strand
AATCTTAGATTATGTGTACATTTGAAGTTCCTTCAAATTGTACCCCAACCTTTCCTCAAATTTGTTTGAGGGTTTGTAAATCTTTGATTTATAAAAAGGTTGGGGATAGGACGAGCTAAAAGGAACAAATTTTGTTTATTTCAATCCTTAATCATGGTTTAGGTTTCGTAGCAGAAAATTCTGAAGATTCTGCTAAGCTTTTGATGGCTTTGGTGCAGGTGCAGGTGCAGATGCTGGTGCTGATGCAACTTTTGGTACAGCATCTGGCTTTGGTGCTTGTGCAACTTTTGGTGCAGGTGCTGGTGCAGATCCATAAGTTAAAATCTTATAACTATCAATCGCTCTTTGTTCAGATCTAATCCCACCATTAGTGTTTAAATTACCATTTAAATCTAATACTTCTTTATTATATTTCATACCAATATTATCAAAAGATTTTTTACAAGCAGCCTTGACTTTAACCTCTAATTCACATAAATCATAGAACTTCATTAATTTAGCTCTTAATTCTTCAAACTTCTCAGACATTATAGCTTTATCACCTGTTTCTTGTTTTTCCTTTTTATACAATAGTTCATATTCTTCAATTAGTTTACCAATACTAATCTCTAAAGGATTCTCTGATAATGGCTTAAGATCTATTTCAGACAACATTTGTTTTAGAGTATTTAGATTATTAACAATTGCTTCTATAGAGCAATTAAATTCTTCTGTCTTCTTATAATTATCTTTTTTATCCTTTAAACATTTGCTTAAACTACTTAAATGTTTTCTATTCGCTTCATTTAAATAATCTTTAAATAAAGTTATATGCTCAAGTAATGTATGATATGCAATTACTTCATCTTTATTTGGAAGTCCATTAAGAATTCCATCAAGCTTTCTGGATTTTTCAGTAAAACTATATATAAATATATGAGATGGCCTTGCAACAAAAGGGCAATCAGAATCTTCATTAACTAAAGTATAATAATTTGATGATTTTAATGATTCTTTAAATAGATTAAGATAATAACCAATGTTGTTATTACTATCACCAGCATTAAGAAGAGCTACAACAATTTTAGCAACTTCTTGTAATTCAGTTGAAGCTGATTTTTCGTTCCCATTTGTGGTATCAAGAATTAAATCAACAGCTGTATTGATATTTTTACTTTGTTTATAAAAGTGTAAAGGGAGATAACCTGTTAAAAGCTCTATAAAGCATTTACCAAGAGAAATCATATCAAATACTTGAGGTAAAGGAAGAGTTGTATCACAAAATCCTAAAACAGGGTTATAACCAGAATAAGATGTTTCCCTTAATGCATTTCTATCAAGTATTCCAGCTTCACCTAGAAGGTCATTTAAACAAGTAGCGACAAGCTTTACATTTGTAGATAAAGAATTTGCACGCACTATTACTTCATCAGGCCTATTCAAAAGTACATTAGGAGATATATCTCCAAGCTTAACAATAATCTTACTTGGTTCTGCAGTAAGAATCAAATCCCTTCCTTGATCTCCTATATTGCTAGTATCAATACCACTAAAGGTTAAGTTAGTAGGAATTACATCACCATGATAAGGTTTACCCCCTCCTTTAGTATTAATAGTATGAATATTATTAAGAGCTCTCATTGCCTGATACATAATTGTATAAGCAATTGCAATCCATTTTGGATTATTGAATATTTCTGGATGTAATCTAGGATAATCAAATTTTTTTTTATAAGCACTAATTTCTACATCACTGTCACCAAAACCATTTATCCTGTCAACAAGCTTACCACAATCACCACCACTCATATAATCCATAGCAACACAGATTCCACCTTCATAATTTATATCAAATATAAACTTAGGTACAAGAACATGGCTTCTAACAGAAGAATAATGACTCATAAAATTACTCATTGCTTCTCTAAACTTTTCTTTTTTATCAATACTAGCATAATCTTCTGCATATCTAAAAACATCAGGTGATGCATCTTTAGTTAATATCTTAATGGCAGAATCTGTATTCCCTAATACATACCTAGAATTATTATCAATAAATTCACCTCCATAGTTGACACCACGATCAATAACATCTTTAGCCTTATACACTATTGATGTTCTACCTATTCCTAATCTATCTCTACCCATATCTTCAATAACATATCTTGGTTCATTATTAGATGATCTTATAATAATTTTTCTATCTGCGGCCATTTTATCTACCTCACCATATCTATTTTAAGATTTATCAAGAACCACCTGTCTATTGACTGGTGGTATGAACATTTTGACAAATAATCATCAGTGGTTCTTGATGCTTGTGAATCCACTGACTTTAAATGCATAGCATTTATGGACATACAATCAATAGAAGAGTGGTATTCAGATTGTATTAAATATCAACCCAAGATTCACTCCTAAAAAATTTTTAAATTTTCTGCCAACAAATCTTGCAGCACTAATCTTATGCCTATCTGAATAGTATAAGTTATATACAGCAGTGTCCTGTGAAACACGGTCTTGTTCAACATCACGAATCATAAGCTCTCGGCCATAAACAGTATGTAAATATATTCCATCAAATCTAAACCAGTTGACGCGCATATCTTTATACAAGTAATTAGTATCATTTGAAGATCCTTCATTTAGTTCTTGCAGACCAAGAACTTCTATAGGCGCGCCAATATATCCGTCAACAACAGATTTTCTATTAAACATAAGAACATCTCTTGTTTCACCATTTCCTATATTATCAACAACCAGATGAAGATTAGATATAACCTTATCATCGTAATCCTCACCAATTTGATATATGCTAAAAAATGATGCATCTTTTTCAGATGTGCTTAAACCACATCGATAAATTGCGCCTGAATCTGTCCCCACATATAATATATCTCCATCAACATCTACTTCAATTGAAGTTACTCTTTTCTCACGAGAAAAACCACCATTATGAACATCATCCTCAGGAAGAAGAAATTCAGTTACATAATGATTGTGACAAGTTAAATTATGATAAGGCAATATAGAAATTTGGTTTCCATCTGAAACATCAAGAGAGTAACCAACTAAAACCTCTCCAAAAGATATTTTACCTTCAGTGATTCCTGCAAAAAATATTCTATTATCTTTAATAATGTATCTCTCATTAGAGACATTACGTCTAAGATGATGACTTTTAAATTTCCTTTTATCATTATTATCAATCCTGATATCTCCATCAACAATAAGCTCATACAGGCTAAAACCAAAAAAACCAAGAGTCCTATGATTTATGAGCAAAATATTTTCTAGATCTGAAAAAGCAGGATTAAATTTATTTGATGGGGCATAAAGACCTGCAAAATCAATCCCTTCATTTCTTTCTGGAGCTGAAAGAAAAGATATCTGTAAAGTATTATCTGAATTAGGTGTATATATTACAGCAGACTCACTATCGCAGGCGCAGATATGCAAAACACCATCAACATCAAAACCAGCTAATGCTCTGCATCTATTTCCTATACGAGCAACATCAGATATATCATAATTCATTTATAATCACCTTATCTCTCCACTCACATCAAGATTATCAACTAAAACAACTTTATTAACTCTTCCGCCAACATCAAAAACATAAGTGTTATCAGCTGGATCATATTGTCCTTTTGATATTGGACTATCTAACACTCTAAATCTTCTTTGATCTGAATCAGGTTTTCCAACATAAGGAAAATGATTTGCATATATTGAACTACTCACACCACTAACCACTGCAACATCTCTTATTACTGGATTTGTAATAAGTTTTGCAGTCAACCAACACAATTGCGATATGCTTGTTTTATATTCGTTTAGAATCTGTCCCCTTAATACTTTATCACTAGGCAGTCCAACATCTAAAGGAAAAACCATACCCCTATAAAAACCATGCCTTTTACATACAAAAGTGCCTGAATTCGGCTTCCAATCAATAGATTTATAATCAACATTCAAAGGATTATTTTCAGAAATAAAAAGTGCTTCTCTTACTTTAGCCGGCATAGAATAACTTTTACCATGAACATCAAATTTCGAAAAAATACTATCAAAGAAACTTCCAACAACACCAATGCTACTTTGGCCATAAACATTTCCCAGACTTGCATTCGCTGCATTTAAAACAGCTACAAGAGATTCATTTACTTCAACATTATGAGACATATTCATTCTTTGCATCCTGGATACATAAGAATAAATCTTATTTTTAATATCATTATATATGCCATGTGTGGAAAATTTTTTGAATCTGTTTAATGTGGCCTGATCAAACACAGGTATGGTATTACAATCATGGTCGCCTACAACACCTACTGAAAGCTTGTCTAATTCTGTTTGTACCATAACTTCATCTAATTCTAATAAATTAATAAAATCCATCTTCATTCGTCTGGAATCAAAATCCATAAAACCAACAAGATAAGGGGTTAATTTAGGATACATAATAGAAAGCATATTGCAAGCCATATTAGATTCATTTGTCGCAACTATGATTGGTTTAGGATCATTATGTGGCTCAGCCTTAATTGATCTGAACAGTTTACCATAATCTAATATCATCTTTATGCTTGGAGCAAAACATTCCCATAATCTCAAGCCATAAGGAAACATTCCTTGTTTTTTTGCATCCATGACAATATTGAATGCTTCAAGTGTCACCATCTGCTCTTCTGAAATAGATTTATCATCTGATCTTTGCTGCCAATCCCTCAACAATCCTTCTAAATTTCCAACTTTATAGGCATCATTCAGAAATTTCATCTGAAGCTTATGATTATTATCATATCCTAATCTTAGATGAGGATTTTGATGTAGCTCAGTCATGATAGTTACAAATGAATTATATTTTTCAGTATCAGAATATATGCCTTCATACACTTCCCTAAAATCAGCCATCATAGCATGGTATAACATCTCATTAATATTACCATTATTAGATGTATTAATATCAAATGTTGTTCTTGCTCTGCCAGTTGACTTATCAACAAAAGGAGCAATCATCTTGCCAGGAGAAAACAATATTACAGAAGACTGCCTATAAAAATCTCCAAAACTATCTGAAGGAAGAACCTTACACTCAAGACTTAGTGATCCTAGTTTGGTTCGTATATTTAATTCATCTAACTTTATTTCATAAGCTGATTTATCAGCATAATGAGAATAAAAAATAACTTTATCAAATCCTAATAATCTGGCTATGTTAGATGGCTCACTCAAGAATTCAACAAAATTTTGGAATAATTTTCCTCCTCCTCCAATCACACCTAAAGTAGCACTAATGTCTTACACCCCGCTTAGTCTAATTTAACTATTATTATCTAAAAGTAAGGAATAGCATTGAATTATTTAAATGTTTCTCAAAATGATTACAAAACATAGTGAATTTTCCGAATATAACATAAGTTTTTTCGCCACAAGATTGGAGTGAAAAAGTGGAAATAAAAAGCTTATAGCTTCTTCCTTTATCTATCAAAAACATTGATGAAAATATTGGTTAATTGTATGTTATAATCCATCAGAATGTCTTCTATGCGCTTCAGTTGTAGATATATTATTTACTTCACAATACAAGGAATCTTCTCTTGAAAATCCAATAATTATTCTTCTTATTTGAGTCATTTCAATAGGGTATGGAACTTCAACTTCACCAGATTCTAATCGAGAAAAATCATCTAATTTGTATTTAGCATCAAACCAGAATCCAACACAACTTAATGCATTACCTCTAGAATCTAACTCGCCAAATAAACCATTCTTATAGAGTGTATCATAATCCCATGCATTAATGATTATCGTGTGTCTTCTAAAATCACGATCTGTAGAATAATAACATAAATACTTTGTAATCCCTTTTTCTTCAAGTATTTTAAGAACATCTTCAACTGTAGTCCCGTCTATTTTTGTAAACCTTTCAGGAATAGGTTTAAGTGAATCAATTCTTTTGTCGATAGTCACCTTATTCACCATACATTAATTGTTTAATCAAGGTTTCATCTAATTCTCCTACTGTGTGCATTACGGGCGAACCATTACAAACCTCATTTAAAGAATATAATCTTGCATCTTCTCGTAAGTGCTTTACAATTTCAGGATTGTGTGTTGCTATAACAATTTGCCTTTTCTCAGAAAGTTCGTTAAGCTTTTCTGCTATTTTTTTAGAATTCGTTGGGTCTACTTGATTGCCAATCTCGTCAAAAAATAAACAACTTGGTTGGATATACATTAAGCCAGTGTAAGTTCCTGTAATGCCAATATCATCAACATGATTTTCAATTAGGTTGAGCTGAGTTTGACCTGCAGACATTCTATTGGCGCCACTCATTACAATCTCTCTTCTAGTATGCATGCCAGTCATGTCAACATATGATGGTAAGAACCTCCCTTCTATATCTGGACGATAAACAACAGTATCTTTGTTTTCTTCATATTCTTCTGATTTAAAATCTTGCTCTGTTACTTGCTGACGTTGCATTCCAAAATAACCTCCCGTACTATCTACGAATATTAATGGCTCCGTATCATGATGTCTCCACATTAACCTATCAAATTCTACATCTGGATAAATCGCAATAGCTTTCATTATAGAAGATTTGCCTGCGCCATTTCTTCCCACTAAAACAACAAGTGGAGCATCAAAATCAAATTCAACTGGATGTTCATATTGGTCGACTCTCTTTGCTAAAAAAGTATCTGGGCAAGTTACTAACTTAACAAGTGAATGAGGATTATTTATGTCTGTTAAATAAATGTCTTCTCTCAACTTTTTATCTTTAATTTCTTGGGCAAGTTCAAGAGCCTTTAATGGATCAGCTTTTCGAAGCACTTCAATCGCACCATATACTTTTGTTTTATTAGCTTTTTCTCGAAGTGATTCTCTAACTTCCTGATTTTTTCTCCCAAACAATTTTCCTGTGCAAAATGCATCATAAACTTTCCCTGCCCCTTCTATATCTATTGGCATACTCAGGCCATTAACTAATTGAATTAAACTATCGCATTTTCTCCACTGTTCTTGTTCTTCCCTTTGAACTCTTTCTTGAATTTCATTTTGGACAAAAGCACTTAATTGTCTTTTGTAACCTTCTATTTTTCTTCCAATAAGTTGGCTAATTCCAGCCAAATAATGCTTTGTTTCAAAATCTTGCGGTTGAAGTGTATCAGCACCATCACAAAGTTCTGTACTCCATTCAGATAATTGAGTGGCAAGATCATACACAAAATTTCTTGCAGTTCTAGAATCTGTAGGAATTTGTTCTAGTCTTTCATCCAGAGAAATGCTTCGTAAGTCATCTGGAACTCTGTATTGTCCAAATAGTGCAGACTTTGGTTTTATTACACTATCATAATGGTCTGTTTTCTCTGTGTAAACTAAATCTATTGCTTTTTGCCATTGGATTAGTTCCTTTGTCAATGGTGTAACTTCATCAAGAATCTTAATTCCTCCTTGTAAGTCTTTTCTAAGTTTTTGTAAAAGAGCAAAAGCACCAAAACTTCTATCAATTACTATTTTGATACATCCCAATCTAGCAATTTCTTCTTCTAATTCTGATTTATTCTGTGTATCGACGACCATTTTGATCAAGGCAACTATTATTAAATGAAAATACTTGACTGGATTAATAAATATTTATAGTCTTGTACAGGGCTTAAGATTACGAAAATTTAATAAATAGAAGAACATATCTCAATTAGATGGACACCTCAAAACTAGCAGATTTACTAAACATAGGATTAACTGAAGGGGAAGCAAAGATATATGCTGCTCTTTTAGAATTGGGTGCCTCAACAGTTGGACCTATTAAGAAGAGAACAAAGATAGCTCATTCTAATATTTATGAAATCTTAGAGAGATTGATAACTAAAGGAATTGTAACAACAATCATAAAAAACAAAACAAAAATATTTCAAGCAGTTAGTCCAAGTAACTTGAGTAAATATTTAGATCAAAAAGAAAATGATCTGAAAAAACAAAGAGATATTTTACAAAAAGCCATTCCACAAATAGAAGCATTGCAAAAAATACATCCTAAGCAAGAAGCTATGATGTTTATAGGAACTAAAGGCTTACTAAGTGCTTATGAAGAATTCTATAAGGATGGTTCAAAAAATGATGAAAATCTTTGGATTTATGTTCATAATGAAAGTTATGCAAAAATTTCAGATAAGTTTTATCTCCATACATGGCTTGAAATGATAGATAAAGTAAAGTCACGAGGAATTGCAGATATTTCTTATAAAAAATCAAAATTTGCAAAAGAATTTTCTAAAAAGCATGAATTACGTTTTGTAGATTTCCCTATCTTTTCCCATGGGGAGGTTTATGGAAATAAATTCCTTTTAATCTCATGGGAGGACCCAGTTATAACAGTCTTAGTACATGCAAAGCACGTTAGTGATAATTTCAGAAAATATTTTGAAGAAATTTGGAAAAAAGATAAAAAAGGAAAGTATTAGAATTGGCTTAATAGGATTTGAAGATAAATTACGTTTAGCTAAATGACAACTATCAAACTAAGGTATTAATTAGAAAAAAGAAAGATATTTCATATTATTATTACCGCTCTTCTCACATCCTATAAACTTCTCCTTTCAGAAAATTGTATTGTTCCTCTGTAATTGTTCTAATCCTTCTTTCTAAATCAAAACTTCTAAAAGGAATAATAGATTTATAGCCTGCTATCCTTGCCTTTTCCTCAAGCTCATCCTTATCCCACAATTCTATTCCAGCTCTGCCAGCTTCATTTTCAAGTTTACTTGTGAAATAGGCATTGGTAACAAGTACTGCATGATAAGCATTAACATAGAGCCGTCTCTCATCAATCTCGTTAATAATATTTGAAATTCTTTTTCTTTGTCCATCTTTATCACGCCTTTCTGACATAAAATGATTCAGGCCAATCCTTGCTGAAGGATTTGAGCTATATTTGCATTCTAAAATAACCTTACCAATCTTCCTGAATAAAAAACCATACTTTGTATCATACTGGACATCAACCTGACGTTTTGTATATGTCCTTGATTTACATCTCTTACTCCTGCTTTCTGCAAAACCTTTTCTATTTCTCTTTTTTTTTGTATAAGTTACATCCCATTCAATATTTCTAAAATCAAAAAAACTGCCTGTATTAAGATCATACAAAAGCCTTGCAACAAAAGCCTCAAACCTCTTTGAGATTGGCGGATAATTATTTTTAGTCATAATAAGAATCTAAATAATCACTCTTGAAATCATGCATATGCTTTTCATACTGCTGCTTTAATTCATTCATTTTCTCATCTGCTTTCCGTCTCAGATATTCTTCAGTTGTTCTTTTCATGCTCTCAAGCAATGCACTGCCTAAACCTTGATCATGATTATCTCCATCAAATTTACTTTCAATTGTTTCCGGACCTGTGGTAACAGGTTTTGGCTCTCGTGAAATCGCATCATTTGCGCATGTTCCCATAGAGTAAACAGTATATAATATGCAGCCCCATTTGAAAATCCCCCACAATCCCATTATCTTATACCTCAATGAAATGTATTTTGATTCTTTCATAATTATTAAAAATGATATTAGTAAAATTATATTGATTGAACATCGTAAACACCAAGTGTTTTTGTAGAAGGTGTATGCATCTGCACACCATCTGGCCTAAGCATTGTTTCAAGACCATTACTATCTAATCTATCACTACTATCTAATCTTTGCTTAGAAGAAGATGAACCGCCATGAGCACTTATATCATAAACAATTTTTAAAACATAACCTGCAGTTCTTGCAACACTTCCCAAAACACTACGCTCATCCTGATAAAGACCGCCGTCTTTCTTATTTTCAGGCGGAACATAACCTGATTCAACATGATCAGCATTGATAACATGACTGCCATAATCAGGTTGTATAGGTGGTGATAAAATATATGCTGCATTACAATCTGCTACAGTCTTGCTTGTAACAACTATTGAACTCAAAACTGTAGCGAGTATTGCTAACTTTCTCCAACCTCTCATTTCATTATCATCACGATGGCCTATCATTTTTATTCACCATTCATTTTTTTTGTTTCCATAAATGATTCTAATTTGATCTCATCAACAATATAATGCACTTGTATATTGCTGACGCCATACTTATCAAAACTATCAATAAAATCCCTGCAGTCAGACATATTTGAAAAGATACAGTCTATGATAAAATCAAATGAATTGTTCACCTCAAATGCAGTGTTCACATTAGGATGTTCAACAAGATAATCCTTTAGCTTCTGCTTTTGATTTGAAGATACAAGAATATTTGCCCTGATACTATAACCCAACATATTAAAATTCAATAGACTTGTATGCTTCTTGATAAGATGCTCCTCATGAAACTTGATCCTGTCATATATTGTTGAGATGGATATCTTTGTCTGCTTAGATATCTCTGACAAAGTCTGTCTTGAATTTTTCCTAAGCTCACCTAAAATCATCATGTCCGAATCTTTAACTGAATTGAATATTGATCTGTCCATATTTGTCATTTTCTGGCCTCTTTTGAATTTGTTTTTTGGAATTTATTATATTCCCAATAAAATTATAAGGGTATGATAAGGATAATGACCATCATCAGTTAATATAAAAACCCCAACAAATTAGCCATCATCCCTACAACCTTTTTCGGAAAAACCTATAGTATATTAGACAAAATTTCTATATAAACTTGTGTTGTAGTGGCAAGAACAACAGAAAAAGAGTTAGAACGGTTAGAAAGGTAAGAATTGTAGGAAAGGAAACAGTTGTTCCTTTATTACCCTTCTTACCTTTATCACCCTTCTTACCTGTTTTAGGTGTAAACAATTATTTCTTCTCACCAACTATCCAATATTCATGATCAAAATTCCAATTAAAATGTTGAGAACTAAATTCTTGTAATTCATCTGGAGAAAGTGCTATTCTTCTTTGATCTTCTGTAATTTTATGATTTCCTTTTAAATAAGTATATGTAAAAATTCTAAAATAAGATTGATCTTCTTGTCTAATTGTTAATGTTGCTCCATCACCAAAATCAATATCACCTTCATGTTCACCTTTATTTATGAAAAATCTACCACGATTATCAAGAATTCCATGAACTTTTTGTAGAGCAGAATCTAAGTTTTCCATTATCTGAAAATATGTTTCAAATTTCCCTCTTTTATATGTAAATCCACCGCTATGAGAAACAACAACATCAAATTTTTCAGAAGGATTATAATCTAATAGATTACATAATTGAGTAAGACCCTGTACCCTTTCAGAAGCTCTTTTCAACATTTCAGGTGATAAATCAATACCTTTGACATCATACCCAAAAGATAACAATAATTCTGTAAATGTTCCTACACCTACACCAACTTCAAGAATTCTTGAAACAAATGGAACTAATCTAGCAAATTCTTCTGAAGAAGTAGCATAATTATGATAAGCAATACAATGTTTTATGTATATATCTGCTATGTTTGCTTTTGAAAATGGATTATCTACTAAAAGTGTTTTATCCATTTATAAAGGAAATTTATAATTATTAATAAATCTATTCTAATTTATTCCGATTTGTAATTTCAGCCAAAACCAATGTTTTAGATGTGTAAGTATAAAGTCTCCTTTTTGAAATTGTTGTATTGCCTTAAAATCTATGTTTTATTTGTAAATCATCCAATATATTTATAAATTAACAAAGATTACTTCTATATTAGTAACAAAAAGATGTGTTCTATTATTATATTAATAAAAGGGCTTTGGGTTTGGGCTTAGGGATTAGGAGAATAGATATTAGCTACATGTAGCACTTGAAAGCTGAACAGCATTAAAGTGCCAATGGTAAGAAATTCAGCTCTCCTAACCATAGCTCTAACCCTAAGCACCTAAAGCGGGGTTTATTTCATGAAGAACAAGTGGTTTATATGTTATTTTTTCATAGTATTTATTGTTGGATGGACTGCACATAGCATCTATGCAAATAATTTTATGGATTTTAGCAATGCACTGCCAACACCATACAAAATTCTTGAATCTGATAATAATAATAATAATAATAATAATAATAACCCTAATAATTCAGAACAATCTATTTCTGAAACAAATCCATCAGAAACAAAAAGTGAATCCCTTCTTGTCAGATTTTTTCTAGGAGATAATGAAAGAAACTCACCTGGGGACAGGATCAAAGAAGAACAGATACATGTATATGATGATAAGATTGTGATTGATCTGCAGGATGCAACATGGTCAAGCTTTGTTGATACAAACTCAATGGATCCTATATTTGATAAAGGAACAAACGGAATTGAAGTCATGCCAAAAACACCTTATGACATAAAAGTCGGTGATGTCATCTCTTATGAATATGTAGATAAAAAAACAGGCGAAGTTAGTATTATCGCACATAGGGTTGTAGAGATTGGCTATGATTCAGAATGTAAAGATAAATCAAATAAACAAGATTGTTCAGAAGGAATCTATTACATTGCAAAAGGTGACAACAACATAATCAAAGATCCATATAAAGTTAGGTTTGAGCAGGTCAGAGGAGTGCTGGTTGGGCTGATTTATTAATAAAAGGTGAGAAAGGTAAGAAAGGTATGAGGTATGAAAGGTAAGAAAGGTATGAAGGGTATGAAGGGTATGAAAGGTGTTTTCAAACCTTTCCTACCTTTCAAACCTTTCAAACCTTTCAAACCTTTCTCACCATTATAACCTTTCAAACCTTTCTCACCATTATAACCTTTTCAAAAACATTTTAAACTAAAACAATAATTCTCATGAATATGACTAAAACCAAACAAAAAGCCTTGCTATTAATATCTGGTGGCATTGACAGCCCTGTTGCTGGATATATGATGCAAAAAACATTTGGTGAATTAGCAAAGGAAAAAGCATTAAATAATGAAATTGAAATAATTGCGTTGCATTTCTCTTTGGAGCCATTCTCTGACAACAGCGCTGAGCTTAAGTCAAAGAAAATTGCTAAATTATTAGGTATTAAAAAATTTATTACTGTCACTAATGGAACTCAACAGGCTGAACTTACTAAAAAATGCGACCATAGATATTATTATATCCTTCAAAGACGTTTATTTCTAAGAACTGCTGAAAGGATTGCAAATGAGATTGATAAATATTTGAATTTAGGAAATAAAAAATCAAGTAAAGAAGAAAGTAGAAAAGATAAAGAAAAATATATTCACAGATCTGAATGTAAATATTTGATAACTGGAGACAATCTTGGACAGGTTGGCTCACAAACATTAAAGAATATGGAAGTGATCAGCAAAGCTGTTGATATTGAAATTCTTAGGCCAATCCTTACAAATGACAAGAATGATACAATGAAATTAGCAAGAGAGATAGGTACATATGAACTTTCATTAGGACCGGAAATGTGCTCTATACTTGGCCCAAAGAATCCAGCGACAACCTCAACACTGGAAAAGATTGAAGCTGAAGAGAAAAAGGTCGATATACAGAAAATGATTTGTAATAGTTTGGAAAGTATCAAGATTGAGGAGTTATAAAATAATATCTATTTATATTAAATGGAATCTTATCTTCAGTTGTATCATGATTATATGCCAGCAATAATGCTAATCTTTTTCCAGTATCAACAAATTGATTTACAAACTTCATAGGTCTGAATGAGTCACAGGTAAAATTATAATTTTGTTGCATACCAGCTCTTTCCAAAGTCAATCTAAGATAATGTGTTGTAACATTATAGGTGGTGCTTCCACATTCAGAATCATAATCTTCTTCCTGTCTTGTTGTTTCATCCCTGTCTGCTCCAATTACCCTTACATCATCTATGAATAATAAAAGATTATTATCATGTGTACTATGAATAGATCGCTGACCAGATCCTGATAAATCATCAGATGGTATACTATAAGTAGATAGCTGGTCTAACCCAGATATATCATCAATCGGCAGAACCCTTTGCCCATAAACCTGCTCAACAGCAGTTGTTGATCTTGAATAATTATTTTTTAATAAATAAAATACATCTTCTTCATTTTCAGGAGCAGAACTTCCATCCAGCAATCTCTTGCTGTTATAAAAAGATCGTGTGCGTCTTGCTTTTCTTATTTCTGCTATCCCCCCACACCCAAATATTAACCCCAAAGCACCTATGCCAACACCAACTACCTCATGATCCTCAGACCAAGAATACACTCCTCCTCCTACTATAGCTAAACCTGCCAAAAAGAAACCTACCCCACCAACTACTCTATGGATTAACATGTCTCTCCTGAATGAATCATCAACAGGATGCTGTTCTGAAAGTTTGACTAAAGTATCTAACGATGACATTTTATTCACCTATCTAAAAGTTCATATGTATCAATATCATTGCATGCAAAAGGTATAGGGTTAAAATCCCAGCTGATATATTTTAACATAATTCCTTCTTTCAAATCATCCCTTGAACTATAAGGAACAGTAATACAATACTTTCTATTTTCAATATGTATCACATATACATCTGATATTGGCAATCCAGTATCAAAATCCTTTAGCTCAATATCTTCTGTTCTTGTTATTGCAACATCAGTTGCTTCACCAGACATCATACTTGAACATGCATTATAACAGAACATCCCTGAAAACCCAATAACTCCAACAGCTAAAATACTGTATAATGCCTTTCTTAGAAAAGTTCTACCTATTATATTCCAGTCTCTGCCTAATCTTTCATCTTCCTTAATCTTATCATCAATAGGCATATCATTCCTCCTGTTATATGGGTTTATAATAATCTATAAATAGTTTATGAAATTTCATCATTCTGTCCTTCTAATTCTATTCGAACCATAGATACCAAAAAAAGCACCTGCACACCACCCAAAATCACCATCATTCCCTATCTCTATAATATCTGCGCCAACACCAATACCAAGAGGAACACCTTCTATCCTGTAACCCATCCTTATTGACTGAGTGCTTCTGTTATGGCCACTGCCGTCAAGAATAGTTCTGTTCTCTGCAGTGATCATAAACCCATCATCTTCAGGAATATAACCTAACTCAAATATTGCTTCTCCAGACATATTATTTCCAGGCATAATTTTTGGTGCAAGATAAAACATAAAATCTTTATAATTTCCATGAAGAAAAACACCTATCTTTGGTATGGTTAAATCTCCAATATGAAATTCAACCAAAGGCCCAAAAGATTGTTTGTAAATTTCCTTATCTTCATTTATTACCCTAAAGTAAAGCCCATTCTCAATAGAGACCAAAGGCTCACCAAAATACCCTATCTTATTTCTCATACCAAAATGAACTGTATTATTAAATTCTGCATCTGCTCTCATCTCAAGAGTTACCTTTGGAGCTGATGATTCATACAACTCACCATAGCCGCCAAAAAGCTCAAATTTATCTGCAGACGCAGGATTCGCAGTTAACATAGTGACTGCTGCCAAAGCACTTGCCAAATATTTTCTTATTTTTCCTATGTTGATCACCTTTAGTCTTATAATATTACTATTTTTATGTCTGTTCTAGACAATCACTTCATTTTGTTATTGAATCTCATTTAGTAGTATAACAGCTACAACTGCAGCATTCTGTTTGCCCATTTGAGTTAGTTACACATTTATCTGCTTCATGTGGTGATGCAGAACTACAATAACATTCCCTAATACCATAATTATTACAGCTTAATTCAGCACAACATTGAGAATCATCACCACTACTTTCACAGCCAGCTAAATTTAACCCACCAACTGATAACGCAACTGCTGTAACATACGCTACAACGTATTTCCTTGCATTAGCCCTTACTCTTTGCATAAGACCTTTATCTGAATTAACCATCTGTACCAAATTTTTATCTGACATTTTATTGTACCTCCAATTAATTATAATCATATATTATTTAGATTAAACTAATCATTCACAATGATAATCTTCAACAACAACCTTATCATAACGTACACAAGTCTCAAACTGTTCTCCTTTTGCATGAGTTGTCTTCCAGTCTGTACAGACTTTTTGGTAGCATACCTGTTTTCCGTTTTCATATCCCCATTCATAATCTGAACTATCATCACCACAACCGCCTACTATTGCTGCAGTACCAACAGCTAATGCTGCTACTGTAAGATATGCAGTTACATTTTTCCCAACATTCCTTCCTATATCCCTCATCTTATTCATTAAACCACCATTGACATTGGTGTTATCTACCCTTTCCACTAAATTTTTATCTGACATTTTATTGTACCTCCATCTAATTCAATCTGATTTATTAATACAAAACTCTAAAAACAAAAAAACTCAATCGCTTCAATCACATTTCTCATCTGCTACAATCTTTGTACCATACTGAAGACAATGTAAATATGTTACATCGTGACATTCCTTATCATACTTTTCACCTGTACATTCTCTCCCACTTCTCATCTCTGAACGTACACAAATTTTTTCAAGACAAACAGACCTTCCATCTCTAACACCAATAAAATAAGGTGAACAACCAGACATAATTCCAGCTACACCTAAACCACCGACAGACAACATCGCTATTGTCGCATACCTTACTGCATTTGTTTTTAAGCTGTCAACAACATCATTCAAGAATCCATGATTTTTCTCATTGTTCATATTGTTCATGTACATCACCAATGATATAGATGCTCCTAGCAAATAATAAAATCTCCTTCTGATTTTTTTACGAAAAACATAATAATTGAAAAAATAAAATGAGAAATGTAAAATTTAGAATCAGGAAAATAATTAAACATAAAACTTAGAAAAAATTAATCGCTAAGATAATTGCATAAATTAGTAGCAGGTACAAATAGAATTAAACATCAATCAAGATAACTGCATAAACCAGTTGTGTAAATAAAATCCATCTCTTCATCGATAATGTATTCGCTTGGAGGTTTTGCGATATCAAACATTCTAAGTAGCATATGATCAAACTGAGGTGTACCATCTGTCTGTTTCAATATTGTATCGATACAATCATTTTCAAGCAATCTGGAATAAAAATAAACCTCAAACCACATATTTCCTGGATTAAAACCCTGCTTACCAATCTCATGAGCCACATTTAATATTTTACCAATACCTGCACAATCTGCATATAACCTAAAAGTATCAAGAATAGATATTGTACTATCATTTACACTACGGGTACGCATACCTGCTCCAGCAGAAAGAGAAGAACCAAGCAAACTAGCCAATCTAACAAGAACAACATCCTTGTAAGGATACCAGTGCATATCAGAAGCTAACTGCATAAATTTAGTAAGACCTTCATTTTCTAATGCACCTAGAGAATTATTGATTTCCCAAAAAATCTCATAACCTTGACCACCACTCTCAAAAGGAATATTATTCCCATAAAGCGCATAAGAATAACCATGAAAGTCTCCTTCTGAAACATATGTCTCTGCCAATGCTACTGCTTCATCCAAAAGCTCAGGACTATTTCTTTTAAACAGACCATAAAGAAAATCAACCATCATATCTGTGCTTTGCTTTGTTCGTTCACTAATCCTTAACATATTAAATACATCTGGCTGAGCAAAAAAATTAATTAATTTAATTACATCATATGCATTTCTTGTCATGTAAGCTGCATCTGTTGCTTTACCAACAATCTTATGATTTGCGATAAGTAAATCTTCTTCAGAATATCTGCTCATCAGATCAATCAATCTAACAATCACACCTAAATCTGAAGTGCATGCACCCATATATGAGGTTACATCTACCTGACTTTCAAATTCTGAACGTTTTGTTTGGCAATAATGGCCTTTCTCTGTAATCACTTTAGGGTCTGTTACTGTCTTCAAAATCTCTTCAAACAATTCCCTTAACTTAAGTGCTCTTCCAAATTCTTCTATTTCCTGTGCATCCTTAAATCGAAATATATAACTAACATTATTAATTTTTGCTGATGCATTGCCCATGATTTCAGGATCTTTGATTTCTTCAGAAGATTCATTATCCTTAACACCATCCTCATCTTGCATAGCTTTACCATTACCTTTACCACCATTTAAACCACTATCTTTATCACTATCAATAACAACATCTTCTAACTCATGAACATAAATTTCTTTAGAAAAGCCATCAACATCACACACAAGCCTAACATGATTCCTCACTTCAGCATCTGTGCACATGACAATCTTATCCCTCTCTTGAACCAAGATTTGAGGAAGATACAGATCCTGTCCATTATCAATCAGAAAAGGAAACAAGGCTGCAGAAGTAGCAGCAAAAAGCAGTGGAAAAAAGAATCTGCTCTTTTTCCTGTAATGGTACTGCTTGCCTTCCAGTGTAATCACAGTTTCATCAATTGTTTGTTTGTCTGCCTTGAGATATCTTACCTGTCCTCTTTCAGGACACCATTGGAAGAATCCATAATCTTTCGGCACTGCTTTTGACAGCAAAACTTTTTCATTTCCTTTAAAAAAAGAATTGCAATATCTTAACCTAGTTATTCTATCACCTAATACTTTAGCCATCAACTCATCATCAAGTCTCTTAACAGCTATTGTTGGCCATTCATTATCAAGCTTTTTGTGTTTTTTATTCTCCTTATATACCCTGCTACCTGACTTAACTTTTTCATAAACATAAAGCGGTTCTTTATTGTCAAGATGAAGTTTCTTAACTATAAAATTCGCCCATTCAAGATTTCCTTGTGAATGATGTGCAGTATTAAAGCTGACATTAAATATAAGTTCAACACCTTTTCTATCTGCTAATTTTACCAAAGAATCATATATATACTCAAAAACAAGTTCATATCCCAAACTTGTACCATCTTGATCTCTGAAATTTAGATTTAACGCTTCCAAACCATAGAAACCTTCAACAAGTATATATTGCTTAGGTTTCTGTTCCTTGTCATTACCTGTCCCCAAGACCTTATTTGTTCCAGCATGCCTCTTAGCTTTCTTGCCCACACCTGCTTTTAAATCAGCCTCAACCTCATGCAATATTGCAATGCCTAATGTATCATTGCGCTTCCTGTTCGAAGCATTCAAAACAAGATAATGTATACGAGCATCAGCAGTATCAAGCAATGAACCAAGAGTAGAATCTTCAAAATTAAACCTGCAAGTATCAACATCATGAAATATATTATCTGTCCAGTCAGTATTGAATCTCAAAGAAAGATATACTTTCTCTATGGGATTCTGAGGTTCTTCATTATGCCCCATGGCTGAACCAACTAATTCTAACAAATCACCCTCATCAAATATTTTTTTTGTTGGCCTATATTCCACACCATTTATGCCTGGCTGTAAAAATAATCTTGCTCTAGCCAGCTCACTTATTGATTTTGTCCTGAAACCATCAAGAAATGTATACATTATACCCCTATGCCAACTATCAAGATACTCTGCTAACTCAAAGACATTGACAAAATCCGGTTCAATCTCTTTTGTAACTGGGTTATACTTTTCAATTACACAAGGAAGATTAGCCATTTTTTCTATAAAACCTAATGCATCACCATCAAACCTCTTATATACATTAGTTGTTCTACCTGTCTCAAATTTATAAGCAATCTCAAAACGCCTGTTTCTGTCAATAAACTGTTGATACAAAGAAACAATAGGGCGTAATAATCTTTCTTCAAGATCAGATACATCCAAATGGATCTTTCCAGATTCATCTCTTTTATTTTCAAATAAATACTTAGAATATCTCTTCATATACATTAAACCAATCAAAGCTAAATGAAAAGCAACTTTATCCCTCTCCTTAGGCTTAATCTTAATCTTTTTTCTATCAATCAAAGAACCAGCAATTATAGACAGATTCAAATGTGCCTGCAAAGCATCTTCAATATCATGTTGAATACCACTGGCAACAATGCCATCTAAACTATCTTGTTCATCTTCCCCCATATTACATTAAGAAATACATATAAATATATAAATGTTTTTAGTAAATTACCACTCTGTAGTTAATTATTGGTTATTTTTGCTGGGAAAGCATATTTTTTACAGAATTTTACTAAAAACATTAGTTTTTTATATTTCACTCACTTTCTGTAAAAATAATGGTAGAAGAAGTTTTTAGAGGGCAAATATATGATAATGTTATGCCGCAAAAACTAGACCTGACAGATAGAAAAATATTATACCTATTAAGCAAGAATGCAAGATATTCTAACACAGCTATTGCTAAAGCTTTAAGACTAAAAAGAGAGGTTGTAGCATACAGGATCAAAAAGATGATAGACACTAAAGTGATCAATGGCTTTTACACATTAATAGATACTAGAAAACTCGGATATTTCACACACAGAATCTACATGAAACTTAAAACAATGAGCCATGAAGATGATATCATTAATTTCTTAATCAATGTACCGCATGTAAGCGCTGTTAACACATGTTCAGGCATGTATGACATCTATTTTGAAATAATGACAAATAATTTAGAAAGCTATGACAAGATCTTCAGCATGATACTAAACAAATGCAGAGATAGTATCCATGATTACACTGTTTTAAATCTTCTAAAAGAAGACAGCACAGGAAGAGGTTTTCTAATAGAACCTGAAGAAATCAGTAATTCAAGATTAGACCTGTTCAAAGAAAACAAAGGAAGCTGCTTCCAGAAAGAATTTAATGCACAGGACATATCTCATTTTATGGTTGAATTTGATGATGTTGACAAATCCTTGCTTAAACTAATAAATCATAATTCCAGAATGTCAATCAGAGATATCTCATCTGAACTGAATATAGCTGTCTCAACAGTAGAGAACAGAATTAAAAAACTAATCACAGATGGTGTAATCAAAAGATTTTTTCCAACAATAAATTTCTCTCATTTTGGCGTTCAATGGTATATTGTATTCCTTATCATGAAAGATACTGACGAAAAAAAGCTGATCACATATTTAATAGATGAACCAAATACATTGTGGTATATAAGATACATAGGTAAATGGAACTATACAATAAACATATTTGCAGAGAATAATGCGCAATTCAATGACGTGCTCAAAAAATTCAGAGAAACATTCTCTGAAAATATAGTCAATTTTGAGTCAATCATAATATTCAAACAGCACAAGCTGGCAGATCATCTGGAGTAATCAAAAATACAACAAATATATTAAAATGAATTAGGTCAGATAATCATTCCATCTTAACCCTATACTCATCAAGCTGATTGCATCTCCAAGGCACCAATCTAAAATCCCAACTGACTTGTTCCAACATAGTTCCTTCCTTAAGCTCGTTTACATAATCATCAGGAACATATATGCATTTTCTACGGCCTTCAATATTGATTGTATGTGAAGTGCCAATAGGCATCCCACCATAAGAATCAAATTCCTCATAAGATTCAGTATCTGTAATTTTTACATCATTTGCCTCACCAGGCATCATGCCAGCACAAGACCTATAACACACCATCCCAGACAGACCAAGAACACCAACAACAGCTAACGAACCTAAAAGACCTGCCATATAACCTCCTGTCTTTCTTAGCCAGTTTTTTTTATTAGTCTCATAAACTGAATGTTTATCTGTTTCAATCTGATCTTCATCTGTACCTAAATTTCCTAAATTATCTTTTACATTATCATCAATTGTCATAGCATTCACCTTTTGCATCTATTTTTGTGTTTATAATCCTTTCAACAACTATAAACATAGTAAATCAATCCAGATTAAAAATATTATGGTTTAAATATTCTACAAAAACAATACAAAAAACAACAATCTTATTTTTTCTGTAAAAAAATCAAAACATGATTTTATTATTTATCATTGTTATCATTAACTATGGTGATAATAATGGATGATAAAAATATAAGAGATATTGTTTCTGATGAAGAAGGAAGTTTGTCCTCTGATCTCAGAAGAGGGATTGACAGAAGAAAAATGATAATGGGAACAGCAAAAGGACTTGCATTGGCAGTGATAGGAGGGATTGCATCAGGATGTAAAAGCGAAAATAATGGCAAAAATGCAGGAAGCAGCATCACTGGCAGCCATAATTATGATGATAAGAGCAAGCCTGATGAAAAAATCATAGCTGTACAGCCAGATAAAAGAGAAACAGATTACAGCAACCTTTCTGTACCTGAAAAAGGCAGCAATGTAATAGCTCCAAAACTTGAAGAATATATACAACATAATTTCTACCAGATGGTTGACAGGCATCATATGGTACATATAAGATCAGCTAATGTGAGCAACCAGATAAGCAGGACAGAAATGTTAGAAAAAACAGAGCTGATAAAAGCAATGCTCAATGATGCAGGTGCAGAAAATACAAAGATACTTCAGACTGATAAATCATACCCTGCTGTTTTTGGTGAATTCAAAAGTAAAAATCCAAATGCTAAAACAATATTGATAGGCGGACATTATGACGTACAACCAGCAGAAGAAGCATCATGGACAATAGGCAAACCATTTTCTCCAGAAATTAAAGAAGTAAAAGGAGAATTAAGGTTAGTAGGCAGAGGTGCAAGTGATGACGGACAGACATTCACTCATCTGGATGCTGTACTCGCTTATGCAAAAACAGGAACACCTTTACCTGTAAACCTAAAATTCTTCTACGAAGGATGTGAAGAGAACGGCAGCCCTGACATGGATAAGATGATCAAAGATAACAAAGACTTGTTGTCATGCGATGTTGTAATCCTAACTGATTCAGGCAATGTAAGAAAAGGTGTTCCTGCAATAACATACAGAAGCAGAGGCCTTGTCAGTGCTTATGTAAGAGTTAAAACAGGAAAAAATGATCCACATTCTGGAGACGGAGGAGGAGTTGTGTGCAACGCAAACATGGCTTTGATGAAGATATTATCTCAACTATATGACGGAAAAACGCAGCGCTTTTTAGTTCCTGGATTTTATAAAGATGTAAAGCTATTATCACCTGAAGAAGAAAGACATTTTGCCAGCATTGATTTTGATGAGGATGGATTCTTTAAAAAAGGGTATGGAGCAAAGCACATAATTGCAGAAGATGTGAAAAAAGCAATGTGGGCTCTGCCACAGTTTGAATGCCATGCTGTATATAGAGGAAAAGGAGAAAAAGGGAATTTCATCTCAAATATGGATACTAACAAAACAGTAACGCAGGCTGAAGCATACTGCACAATGAGATTAGTTCCTGACCAAAACCCAGATGAAATTGCAGAAGCATTCAAAAAAGCAGTATATATGCTGGCAAAAGAATCAACTTGTTTAGGAGAAGATCAGATTGAAGTAGATATCGAAAGCTGTGATTATCCGGCAAGCATCGATATAACCAGCAGATATATTGATGTTAGAGCAAAAGCATTGGAAGAAGTGTTTGGAATGAGACCAGATATCGCACCTGTCGGAGGAACAGAAGCAATAGTAGGACATTATAGAAATATATTAGGTGTTCCTGTAATCTTTGACAGCTTTGACACATTCAACGATAACGCACATGGTGATGATGAAAGCTTCTCCATAGAAACATTAGCTGCAGGAATAAGAGCCAATATATTAACATATGAAATGTTTTAACAATATTATTTTTTTGGTAAAAAATCAGGTAGCCTTCCTATCATTAAACTCAATATTTATTCCTTTCAATGCCTTATCTGCTGCTTCATAGCCTTTCTGCACAATTCTTTCTATGTAAGCTTTGCCCATGCCAAGATGCCATTCAAAATAAAAATCAGAATCATTCTGATCTGGCTTGATAAATATATAATCAACACTGCGCTTTATGCCAAGGCCAACAACAAGCTTTTTCAAGATTCTTCTTCTATGCTGTTCTAAAATAGATCTATGCTCAGGCAATTCTGCAATCAATTCATCAAAACCTTCATCAACAACATCATAAGCCATGTTCTTTGCTCTGTTCAGCTCTCTTGAAGCAAGTATTTTTTCCTCAATCATCAGATAGATAGACTGAATCGCAACTCTTGTCATACCAAACTTTTTAATTGAACCGACTGTATTGTCAAAACGATATGGAACATGTGTATAAGAGATAAAAACCAGATCAGCACCATTATCTGAAGCAATCTTATAAGATAATGTTTTTCTTGTTTCACCATCGACCAGATCAATTTTATCGCCGTTCTTATGCGTTACACAATACGGCTGAAATATCTGAAGTGAACAGGATGCAGCGATTGTTGCTGACAAATCAGCATCATTCCTGTAAACAATCCTCTGCTCTCTTTGCGAGCCAAGTAAACTTTGTGAGCCAAGTAAACCATATTCATCAGAATCAAAATACTCATGCAACCTTGAAAAAGAACTTTGATGAGGTAATCTGCAATAGACAATCCTGCCAGTCTGATTCAAAGGAGTTGTAACTGTAAACAGATCTGCACCAACTCTTGTATAATCCTCAGTAAGAAGAAAATTATGCAATCTTTCCTGTAATTTACCAAGATACAAAGGACTCATAACAGAAATTGCCTCAATATTCAAACCATTTTTAATGGCCCTTGTAACACCCTTAATTAATTCTGTAACTGCCTGAGTATTAAAATTTACATATTTATGAATGCCTCTCGCCAAACCTGCCTTCTTCAAAGCCCTGTCATCCATAAAAAGATTATACATATCTCTGGCAGAATAACCAAATGCAGGCCCCATCGTAAAAAGACATCCGCCACTGGAACCAACCAGCATATCAATAGAATTTGTACCAACTTCGTTTGGAGGTAAAAGTTCAGTCCTTGGTGTCTTTAATAACCCACCATTAAAAATTAAACCTTGGTTTTCTAGTCTCATACCAACACCAATATGAAAGAATAATGCTTTAAGGCCGCCACCACTGGCAACTAATGCATTTTTAGTTTTATTTTTTATAAGCATAAAATAAAGAAAGGAATAAGGGTTTATATGGATTTTGGGTTGTAGAAATGAATTGTTTATTTATTCTTTTCTACTAACAGTATGTAAAAAGTCTCCTTTTTAGAATATTATTGCCGCCTTATGTTTGTTTTTATCACAATACAGGTCGTGAGACATTAAGGTATGGAGCTCCTTTATGATTTTAATTGTAAGATTTCCATGATGAAAACTGGCTGCAAT
>JBDRKY010000059.1:0-2475 GCA_043813525.1 Candidatus Woesearchaeota archaeon | reverse complement strand
ATATTGTAGATAATCAAATTTCACCCTATGCAGTAACTAAACTAGCCGGGGAACTTTTTTGCAAAATGTATCATAATTTATTTCGTTTAAATATTATTTGTCTGCGGTTTTTTACAGTATATGGTCCAAGAGGTAGACCGGATATGGCCCCATATAAATTTACAAATTTAATAAGGGAAGGGAAGACAATTGAGATGTATGGTGATGGAACAACAAAAAGGGATTATACTTATGTAACAGATATAGTTGATGGAATCATGTCTGCATTAAATTTAGAGAGAGAATTTGAAATAATAAATTTAGGTAATTCTGAAGCAATTGAATTAATAAAGGTGATAAGATTAATTGAAAAAAATTTAGGCAAAAAACCTAATATTAAGAAATTACCCATACAACCTGGAGATGTTCCATTGACATATGCTGACATTTCAAAGGCAAAAAAATTGTTAGGATATGACCCAAAGGTTAAAATAGAGGAAGGAATTAGATTGCTAGTTGAATGGTTTATAAAGTTTAGGTGAGATAAAATGCGAAGCATATCTATTGTTTTACCAATATATAATGAAGAAAAATCTATTTATAAAACTATAAGTGAGTTAAAAGAAGCACTTAGAAAGTCTAGGATTAATTATGAGATTATTGCTGTTAATGATGGTTCAACAGACAATAGCCCATCTATATTAAAAAAAATAAAGGGAATAAAAGTTATAGAGCACCCTTATAATAAGGGGTATGGAGCATCATTAAAGTCAGGTATTAAAAAATCAAAGAATGGATGGATATTGACAACTGATGTTGATGGCACTTATCCATTATCAGACATACCTAGACTAATAAAGGGAATAGGCAGTTATGATATGGTCGTTGGTGCAAGAATAGGGGAGCATGTAAAGATACCCATATTGAGAAAGCCCGCAAAATATATTTTAGGTAGGTTTGCAAATTACTTGACTAAAAGGAAAATTCCAGATTTAAATTCAGGTTTGAGGGTTTTTAAGAAAGAGTTAGCACTTAGATTTTGGGACATTCTTCCTCCTGGTTTTTCTTTTACAACAACAATCACTATTGCCGCACATGTTAATGAATATTCTGTAAAATATATACCTATAAATTATTATACAAGGAAAGGGAAATCTACAATACATCCTGTAAAAGACTTCATAGGATTTATAGGATTAATATTTAGGACCACCATGTATTTTGAACCATTGAAGATATTTATACCGGTAGCTCTAATATTATTTTTATTGGCTTTGTTAAGATTGGTACGGGATTTGATATTATTAAATGATATGGGGGATTTAGCAACATTAATGTTTTTGACAGCATTCCAGATCTTCTTTTTTGGATTATTAGCAGATTTAATTAATAAAAGAACAAAGAGTTAAATATGTGCGGTATATGTGGTTTTAATTCTGAAAATAAAGAATTAATCAGGAAGATGGCTGCTGTGATCAAATATAGGGGCCCTGATCAATCTGGCTTTTATTTAGATGCGAATATTTCATTAGGCCATAGAAGATTGAGCATAATAGACCTCAGTAAGAAAGGAAAACAGCCCATGTTTAATGAAGATGGAAGCATTTGTATTGTATATAACGGGGAAGTTTATAACTTCAAGGAGTTAAGAGGGGATTTAGAACGTAAAGGGCATAAATTTTATAGTAACACTGATACTGAGGTTATAATACACGCATATGAAGAATATGGTAAGAAATGCGTAGAATATTTCAATGGTATGTTTGCTTTTGCAATTTATGATTCAATAAAGAAAGAGATATTTATTTCTAGAGATAGGATAGGCATAAAACCATTGTATTATTATATAAAAGACAATAAGTTCGCATTTGCATCTGAAATTAAGTCAATTTTAGAAGATAAACAAATAAAAAGAGACGTAAATCTTGATGCGCTAAATAAATTTATAACTTTTAGGTATATTCCTGAAGGTGAAACAATATTCAAGAATATCTATAGGCTCTTATCAGGACATTGTATTAGTTATGATTTAAAAAAAAATAAAATAAGGATTCAAAAATATTGGGACCTTGATATAAGTAATAAGAATATATTAAATAAATCAGAATATTACTTTAAAAAAAGGATTAGGGAATTATTAAAAGATTCCGTCAGAAAAAGATTGATATCAGATGTTCCATTAGGGGTATATTTAAGTGGGGGATTGGATTCAAGTTCTGTCTTAGCGATGATGAGGGATCTTAATCATAATGATAAGATCAAAACATTTTCAGTTGGATTTGAACATGATGTTATAGGAAATGAGCTTAAATATGCAAAAAAGGTTTCTGAATATTTTAAAACAGACCATAAAGAGTTTTTAATAAAATCAGATGTGATTAAGCTGCTTCCAAAGATTATTCAGCATCTTGATGAGCCGATGTCAGATCCTGCAACAATACCAAATTACGTGCTGTCAGAAAATGCGAAAAAAGACGTTACAGTAGTCCTAACAGG
>JBDRKY010000058.1:0-38307 GCA_043813525.1 Candidatus Woesearchaeota archaeon | reverse complement strand
ATTTATATTATATATTTCATCATCTGGATTGTATTTGATATCAGTCTCAAAAAAACCATACCTTGTCATTACATTGTTTATGTTCCTATAATTGCCGCAGTCACCCTGCATAAAACAAAGTTTTGCAGAAGCATCAACCCATTCCTGTGAACATGACAGTCCGTTGCATTCTTTTTTCTGGTTTGCTCTGCTGCACATAGTGACTGGGCTTAATTCCCAAAATTTGAAACCAGGAGATACTGCAGGTACACACATCTTTTCAGTTTCAAAATTAATCCATGCACAATCTCTGACACTGAAATCTTCACAACAATCCTGTGCGTCTTCATTATTTTTATCGTCTGCATTATATAGATTATTGCAATCCATACAATCTTGCCATCTATTAGGTCTGCATTTTGCTGTAGTGATATCTTTTGTTGCAGTTTTCTTCTCAACACAGATCTCTTCTCTAAAATCTCTGCATGGCTCAACAAATTCTTTTCCATCTATGCAATAATGCACATAATGCCTTGACCCTACTGTAGCAGAAACACTATTATATGCTGCACTGCTTTCATTATCTATTATATCATAATTATTCTCAGAGTCAAAACTGCACCAAGATTCACCATTCTGCTTTTCTTTTTTCTCTAATTTACCATCACTCCTTGAATATGTCACCTTACAGCTTTTGACAGGATTAAGGCTGAATTTCGGTAAGATTTTTTTTTGATCGCATTTGCATGAGCCTGCTGATTCATATATTCCTAATTTACTCACACAATCTTCTTTGATGCTGTTCTTATAACAGAAATTATCATCAGGATTATAACAGCATCCAAGATTATTTTCATTCACACCATAAAAATTAAAGCTTGGGTCAGTTGCTGTATCTTTTGTCTTCAATGCAAACTGAAATATCAGCTCATCTTTTGTTAATCTGTATATTATATCTGGATATGGTCTGAACTTCTCAATCAAAATGTCAGCATGTTCTCTCATAAAACTGCTCATATCAAAATTAAGTTCCTGCAGTTCTTTGTTCAGGATGTTTATGCCGGTCTTGAATAATATTCCTAAAGGAGATTCAATATCCCTGTCAAATTTATCTATGTTCAATATTAATTCTTCTTTTGTGAGCTTCAATGGCCAATCCAGCTTCAATGAGACTGAATAATCATTGATATCTGCCTTTGTTTTTGCTTCCTGCTCTTCAACAGCAAAACCTTGGTTCCTGAATATATCTAAATCAACACAATCTTTTATTTTCTTGTTTACTCTTTGTTCAATCTCTTTTTCTATATCATCTCTGAAAACAAGCTGATTTAAACAGCCATTGCTTCCTGTATCTCTTGAACCCTGTATATATATACAGAAATAATTTATCTTTATACCATCTAAGAATTGGTATTCTTTAATATCTTCGGTTTGAAATATTTGCTGTGGTAAAGATGTTTGTGATTTTTTCTGTGCATCAGCTGCAAAATGTGAATCCTTTGTGTCTTGCTCAATATTTCCGCCATGCAGTGCAATATCTGCAATAACTTCTTTACCAATATCTTCTAAACATTTTTCAACATATGCTTTTACTGGTGCTGTTGTTTTTGTAATCTCATATACTTTAAGCGGCTCTTTGCTTGGCTCACCAACCTGTTTGACATATGATAAAAGAGCGATAGTAAAAACTAAAATAAAACCTATGATTATGAATGCAGTAATCTGTGATTTCTTTGTTATGGCATTGCGCCCAATATTTCTGATGTTATCTACCTCTTTTTTTAATAAATATTTAATCTCTATCTTTATACTATCATCTATAATGATTCTTTTTTATTTAAGTTATTATATATTTTTCGATAGATTAATAAACCTATAAATATTTTTATTATATTATGGTATTGATAGCAGGTATCGATGAGGCTGGGAGTGAGCTTTAGGCTGGCAGATTTATTGTCTTTTGTTCCCCAATAGGTCCACTCATCGGCCCTATGGTCATGGTTGGAGTATTGATAGATGATGTAGATGAAATACTATTAAAAGATGCAGGGGTAAAAGATTCTAAATTACTCTCTCAATCACAGAGGGAAAGATTGTATGAGACTGTGAAAGCTTTAGCTAAAGATTTTAAGATAATCAAGGTGCAGGCTAAAGAGATTGATGATGTTCTCGAAGGAACTAAATCTAATCTGAACTGGTTGGAAGCTGATAAAACAATTGAAATACTTGCATATCTAAAGCCAGAAACTGCATATATCGACTGTCCAAGCACTAATGTCAAAGCTTACAAAGATTATTTAAATAATGGATTGGCTAAAAAAGCTAAGGAAATAGAAGTTGATAACGGAAAGAATAATAATTCTGAAAAAATTAAAAATGCTGAAATAGCTAAATCTTTGACAAATATGAATTTAGTGGTTGAACATAAAGCAGATGAGATATATCCTGTTGCATCTGCTGCTTCAATCATCGCGAAAGTTGTCCGTGAACATGAAGTTGCCAAGATTAAGGTTGAGATAAATGATGCAGTCAAAAAACAAGCATCTAAAAATAGTTCAGGCAAAAATGCAGTATCTAAACTTCCAGATTTTGGCTCTGGTTATCCTTCAGATCCAAGGACACAGGCCTTTGCTGAGACATATTGGGATAAATTTCCTGAAATATTCAGAAAAAGCTGGTCAAGCTATAAGAATATTGTCGAGAGGAAAAAGCAGAGAAGTTTGGGGGATTTCTGAGATTAATCATAATTTATTTATATTTATTAATATCACAAATGTTTATTACCTCAGTTTGACAGTTGTCAAACTTTTAAACATCTTAAAACAGAAAACCTAATGCAGTGAAAGTTGAGAGCTTTCACTATTCAAACAATATAAAAACACTTATTTATTTTCTCATCATTTCGCACAAAACGCTAATAATTTATTTACATGCCCTTTCAGGGCTTGATAAATAAATTACTCCAAGTTTGACAAGTGTCAAACTTGGGTTATTAAATAAAAAAGGTGGTAAGAAATGAAAGCAAAAGAAAATTATAAAACTGTTTTGTTAATATTAAGGATATTTAAGGTGATATGATTGGAACTTGCTGATTTAGCAGATATTTTGTTAATTATATTGATGGTTGGCTCATTTATATTAATATATTGAGAATTATGAATTAGGTTGTTTTAGGACAAGCAGTTTTCTAATTTCTGTTGCTATATTCACATTTAGCTATATTTATGGTCGATTTTTAATTGTTATTAAAAATAGAATATCTTAATTTATTTTGTTTACCCTATCACAATCATTCTGTTGTCTCTATGTGATTTTGTCCTTAATGTTTCAAAAGCCTGATGCATAGTATCTTCTTTAACTTTAGTCTCTCCTTTCTGCGGATCGATCATTGTGAATTCCTTGTTTTCCTCGTCATAGCCAAAAACTGCAAAGTAATTTGCTTCTGGCTTATAACCATAAAATGCCTGTTTATTCAATCTTACCAGCAGAAACTTATCCTGCTTAAGATAATCCTTCAGCTCTTCAAAATCAAAATCTCTCTCTTCAATCTCAATGCCTTGTTCTCTTGCTTTTTTTTGATGTATGAAAGAAGAAAATCTTGCATTGTCTATCTCTTCTTTTTTATAGCCTCGAAATCTGTAATTTGGAAAATTATATTCATGGTTACCGACAATGATCTTGATATTTTTCAGGCCTTGTGATAATGCAAAACTCGCTAATCCATAGATGGATGATGCTCTTGTCGGCAGATTGACAGAACTATGCCATATCTTAAACTCATTCTCTTTGCTGATGATAAAATCTTTATTGAAATGATTAATAATATACATCAATCCAGACGCAGCTGTTGTGAATCTTGTTGTTTGCGGCATATGATTGCTAAAATGTGATTTGATATATATTTTTTGCTATTGTTTTTAAAGCTCTAAATGACCTTTATTTTTAATTTGATATATGTTTTTGGTGCTTTATTGTTGTTTTTAATACTAAACTGACCTATATACTTAAAAATATAAATGTTTATATATGTTGATAGTTAATATTAGGGATGGCAACTTTTGATTTTTTTTAACTGGTGAGGTGATTTATGTCAGAAAATAACGGATTATATGGTTTTGAGTTAGAATTTATTGTTACAACAAAAGATGGTGTAGTAGCTAATGAAGTTGATAATTTACTACCTATACTGGCTGATGAATATGAAATTAATGCAGGTAATGTAAGTTTACCTCAACAATATATCTCAGGAAGTTTTGTAGGTGAACTTTCTCATGGTGTTATTGAATATAATTCTCTACCTTTTTCATCTTTAACTGAATTAGAAAGAAGAAGCAGAGCAGATTTGCTTCGTTCAAATGAAGTTTGCGCTGCAAATGGCCTTAAGATTGTACCTGTTTCACAACTCGGACCAGGAGAAGCTCTTAAACTAAGGACAGATAAGGCTAGGTACATATTTCTTCGCCATCTTTTAGGTGAACATAGTATTAATACTTATAAAGCAGTCTGTGGTACACACATCCACCTTGATCGTAAAACAGAAAGTGATGCTCTTAAAGGCCAATATAATCTTTTGCAGTCACTTGACCCTGTGTTTGTTCTGCTCTCGACATCTCCTTTTCTGAAAGGTACAAACACATTTAATGTTTCACGGGTGCAGGCTTGCAGAAATCAGATATTTTCAGATTTTCCATTGCATGGCCAGCTGGTTGATTATATCGATAGTATAGAACAATTAGGGCAGCTAAATCAACTTAGGGTATCAGAATTATTGAAATTTATATCTGATAAGCCATGGTTAGAAGTATGTTTTGATGAATATGATGGATGCTGGGGACCTATCAGATTAAAGCCAAAAACAATAGAACCAAGAAACAGCGATGCAAATCTTTTATCCCTTATCATTGCTAAGATTGCTTTATATAAAGGGGTATGTTCTTATGTTTTTGATAAAGGATTAGATATTAAGGTTGGTACAGGTAGTGAAAATTATAGGATTACTGATTCAGAGATTATTCTTCCATCATATCCACAACTAAAAAATATGGAGTTTTGTGGTGCGGTGCATGGCTTGAAATCTGAAACAATCTATCAATGTCTGTCTTATTTAGTTGGCCTGGCTAAGGATGGCCTGTCACATGAAGAACATAAATATCTTATGCCATTTAATCATATGCTTCAGGCAAGAAGAAATATTGCAGATGTCTTGTTTGATTATGCATCTGATGTTGGTCTTCAGTCTCCTCATACTATAGGTAATCAGACTGCTGAAGCTCTTTATATGTTTATGTGGTCATTATATCAGCGGGATCTGACAGGCAGGCTTGATTTAGGAGATATTATTAAAAATCCTGTTTAAATAATAGTAAAATATATGATAAAGGTGATTTGAATGGCAAATACAAACAAAATAAAATTAGGTCTTTTTTTACCTGCTAAAGACCCTAACCAACCATCATCAATAGAATATCCCGGATATGTGGACCAAAATACAAGGGACAGCCTGGTTGAAAGACTAAAGATGGATAGTGATATTGAGGTATTTGATGGTGTTGATTTTAGAAATGCAATTGTTGTGAATGGGGATGTTCTTCTTGGTGATATGTGTTTAAATGATCTGGACTTTTTTTTCTGGCATGCTGAGATAGACAGGTATCCTACAAGCTATCATATAGAAATCTTAGAAACTTTAGCTGATGATTGTGTTGTTGTCAATAACCCATCTGCTTTGAAAATAGGTCTTGATAAATATCTTGCACATACAAAATTAAGAAGAGCAGGGCTTAGTGTTTCTGATTTTGCAAGTTTTCCAAATGATTTGCATTCTTACAAATTGATGAAAAAATATCTTGCTGAGTGGGGCTCTATGCTAATAAAACCAAGATTAGGTGCTTTTGGCCATGGAATCATAAAAGTTGATGATTTTTCCACTCTTAGAGATGTTGTCGGCTACACAAGAACTTTAGACAGCGGCAGAGTTGATGCACAAGGCTCTAAGACAATTTTTGTAGAAAGATTCTATCCTAATGATCATGATGAATGGTGCAGTATGACTATTCTTGGCGGAGAACTTGCTTATGGTTATAGAAAAAGGCCTGAGAAATTTCATGGCTGGAAGGTTTATGATGAAGACAGGATTGGCGGTTGTGTTGATTATATATTGCCATCAGATGAACATAGGGAACTTGCGTTAAGGGCTAAAGATGCATTAGGCTTAGATATTATTGGTTTTGATATAATAAAAACACAGCCTGAAGGGAGATTAATTATTGTTGATGAAAATACTAATCCTGGATTTTATAAAGATATATTCAGGCAGGCAGGTATTGATCCTGCTGATGTATTGTACAAATATATAAGACAACATATTTTATATTTTAAGGAAAGCTTTATATACAATTAATAAACTGGATGTTAATCAATGACAAAGATTAACAGGATGGTTATGAAGGGCTTTAAGTCTTTTGGAAACAGGGTTGAATTAGTCTTTGGTTCAGATTATAATGTCATATTAGGACCAAATGGAAGTGGTAAAAGTAATGTCATGGATGCATTATGCTTTGTGCTTGGCAAAGGTTCAGCCAAAGGTATGAGAGCAGAAAAAGCAGCAAACCTTATCTATAATGGAGGCAAGCTGAAAAATCCTGCAAAACAAGGTGAAGTGCATATATATTTTGACAATCTTACTAAAACTTTTCCTACAGAAGACAATGAGATCAAAGTATCAAGGATAATAAAAAGCACAGGCCAAAGCGTGTATAAGATAAATGATAAGACACGGACAAGGCAGCAGATTCTTGATTTATTAGGCATAGCAAATATTGACCCTGATGGATATAACATAATTCTGCAAGGTGATATAGTAAGATTTGTTGAGATGAGCACTAACAACAGAAGAGAGATTATAGAAGAGATTGCAGGCATCAGCATGTATGAGGAGAAGAAGAATAAAGCATTAAATGAACTGAACAAGGTAGAGCAGAAGCTGAATGAAGCTGATATAATTATGAGTGAAAGGAAAACTTATCTCAAGGAACTGAAAAAAGACAGGGATACAGCTTTGAAATATAAGGATCTTAATGATAAAGTTATCAGGAACAAGGCAACTTATCTTCATATACAAATGACTAGCAAGATGCAGGATCAGGAAAAGCATGAGACGCAGATAAGGAAGCTACAGGAAGAGATCAATAAGCTTCAGGAACAGATTGATGCCATGAAGAAAGATGTTGCTGAGAAAAGGGAGCAAGTGAAAGCACTGACTAAAGAAGTAGAGCAAAAAGGCGAGAAAGAACAGGTAGAGATGATGAAAGTTCTTGAGAAGCTTAAGGTAGATGTCGCTACATATAAGACAAGGATAATTAGCTGCAAAAATGAGATAGAAAGGATTAACACCAGAAAAGATCAACTGAACGGATCACTAAAAGAGATACAGAACAAGATAAATGAACTTAACAAAGAACATGATAATGCCAATAATTCCAGGCAGTCTATCCTTAGCATGATGAAAGAGGTAGATGAGAAGATTGCTAAATTCAGGAAGAAAAACAAACTTGATGGTGCAGAAGATATTGATAAGGAAATTAGTGACATAGACAAGAAATGTGAAGAAAAGGAAAAAGAGGTGCAGGCAATAAGGGAAGAGCAGCAAAACCTGTTAAGAGAGAAGGATAAGATTGAATACAGGCTCAGTTCACTGGATGAACAGATTACTAAGGTCAAGGATCTTGAGAAAACTCATAAAAATGAAATTGATGCCCTCAAACAGAAACAGCATGAGTTCAAGAAAGCTGTGCTTGAATTGAATAAACTGTTAAGTGAGGATTCTTCTTTGGCATTGCAATTTGCAAATGCAAGAGATAAGTTCAACAAGGCAAGGGAAGAACTGTCTGCTCTTGAAGCAAAAAGCGCTGGTTTCAGAGAGACAAAAGGCATGGATATTGCGTTATCAAAGATATTAGAGCAGAGGAACAAGTTTGGTGATGTGTATGGCACAGTATCTCAGTTAGGTGAAGTCGAGAACAAATACAGCCTTGCGCTGGAGATTGCTGCAGGGGCAAAGATAAAAAGCATTGTTGTTGACACAGATAAGACAGCTGCTAACTGCATCAAATATCTCAAGCAAAACCAGCTGGGTATTGCAACTTTCCTTCCATTGAACAAGATAAAGGCTGTCAATGAAGATTCTAATGTGAAAAGTTTTCTAAACATCAATGGTGTTATAGGGAGAGCGATTGATCTGATAAACTATGAATCTAAATTCAAGAATGTCTTTTCATATGTTTTTGGAAATACATTGGTTGTGAAAGATATTGATGTTTCAAGAAGAGTTGGCATAGGAACTGCAAAGATGGTCACTCTTGACGGTGATATGGCTGAAATCAGCGGTGCGATGCATGGCGGTTTCAGACAGAAGCAGAGAAGCATGAAATTCCAAGAGAAAGAGATTGTCAGCAGGATGAAGGAACTTCAGAAAACAGCTGCAGATAATGAAAATCTTGTGCAGGTGCTCTCAAAAAGAAAAGATGATAATGAGGAGAATATTGCCAAATTGCGTGAATTCAAAGCAGCATTAGAAGGTGAGATTATAAAGGCAGAGAAATCATTGCATCTTGATACTGAAGATCTTGAAGCGACCAGGACATTGAAGAAAGAATTTATGAAGCAGCTTGAAGACGCAGACAAGAATATCATGTCTGTTGGTATGAAAGTAAGCTCGATAAATAAGGATCTTGCCAGCCTAAAGATTAATAAGCACAGCCTAAGGGAGAGGATAATGCAGCTTAGGAATCCAAGATTGATAGCTGAACTGAATACATTTGAGCAGAAACGTGAACAGCTGAAAGAAGAGCTGATTAAGCATGATACAAATATGAAGAGCTATACCATGCAGCTGAAAAACATACTTGAGCCTGAGAAAGAGAATATCACTAAGATCGTAAAGCAGCATGATAAGGAGATTATAACTTTTAAAACTGAAATTTCTGAGCTTGATAAGAACATATCACATGACGAGAAGATTCTTAAGGAAAAGGAGATAAAACAGAAAGAATTCTTCAGCAAGTTCAGGGAATTGTTCGAGAAAAGGGATAAGCTCAGTGATCTTGTGCAAAAGCAGGAGATGAAGATAATAACTTCTGAAGAGAAGATCAGAGGCATAGAGCAGAAGATGAACATACATTCTGTTGAGAATGCAAGAGTCAAAGCAGAGCTTTCAGGCATGGAAGAAGAGTTCTCAAAATATAAGGATGTGGAATTGTTTACATCAAAGCCTGTTGAGCAGATCAAGAAAGATATATGGGAATTTGAAAGGATGGCGCAGAGTATAGGCAGCGTCAATATGAAATCACTGGAAATCTATGATTCTGTAGAGAAAGAATATAACAATCTGCTTGACAAGAGAGAGACGCTTACAAAAGAAAAGGAAGAGGTTCTTTTGATGATTAATGAGATTGAAAGTAAAAAGAAAGACCTTTTTATGAAATCATTTGAGATAATAAACAAGAATTTTCAAGAGATGTTCTCTAAGCTTACGACAAAAGGCGAGGCTTTCCTCGACATAGAGAATATAGACAATCCTTTTGAGGCTGGTGTAGGGATAAAAGTAAGGCTGGTTGGCAAGAAATTCCTTGATATCAGAAGTCTGTCAGGCGGTGAGAAAACCCTTACAGCTTTAGCATTCATATTTGCGATACAGGAGGATCAGCCTGCTTCTTTTTATGTGTTTGATGAAGTTGATGCTGCCCTCGACAAGAGAAATTCCGAGAAACTTGGTAAGCTGATCAATGCGTATTCTACAAAAGCGCAATATATCATCATCTCTCACAATGACGGCATGATTAGCGAGGCTAATACATTGTATGGTGTGAGCATGGATGAGCATAATGTCAGCAAGGTTGTTAGTTTGAAGGTTTAGATATTCTTGCTTTTTTAATTCTTCTACCTTATCTTACTTATTTTATATATTTTATTCATTTCAAACCAAAAAATATATAAATATATAATAAAAGTAACAAAATATGATTATTTATAACCCACACAATGAAAAGATCATTAATGAAAGAGTTGAACAAACAGAGGAATTATTAAATCAAATTCCAGCTAAACATTGTTTTATCAGTGGTTCTTTCTTGTACAAAAATAAATATAAAGATATAGATATTTTTGTGATTACAAGATCTGAAAAAAAGATTGGTGAATTAAAATTTGATAACAAAAATATAAAAATAAATATAATTGATTTCAATGATCTTTATTCATTATTCTATCATTCTGCCTCTAAAAGTTGTTTATCAAAGGGTATTCTTCCTATAAAGCCATTGAAAGCAACACTTTCAGATTATTGGCATGTGATAAATGAAGCAGTGCCTACAATAATGAACCAGAAAAATAAATATCACAAAGATATAAGGTCTCTTATCCTTTATACAGAATATTTTAAGAATCAGCAAGTTTTAGATTCTTTTCAATTGAACCAAAAAATAATACAATTTAAGAATTATAAGCAGCTTTTGGAATATATTAAAGAAATATCATTATTTATAGCTAAAAATAAAAAAAAATCTTACTTAAAAAGATTCTTTTATACTCAAGCTGGTTTTTATAAAGATATGCAATCATATAAAGCACAAAAGTTTTTATATGAACTGAGCCTTTCTATTGTCAAGGGGTTTACTCATGGTTGATCCAAAGTTTTTTCAAAATAATATCAGGAAAATTATTTCTCAATATTATCAAATTGAATTTTTAGGTAAGAATTTTGATCAAATTGTAAGCCTGATTACAGAAACAAAAGCAGAAAAAATATTTCAATGGATATCTCATGTTGTTGAAAGTCAAATACAGCCAATTACAATAGGTTCTAAGAAATCATATAAAGGCTGGAACATTAATCAATTGCTTGTGTTTCGTTATCCATTTAATATTGATAATATTGAATATAGGATTCTTTTTGTAAAGGTTAAGAATGCTGTTTATATAGAATTTCATTTAGGTGATCATAAATATTATGATAAAGTTCGCAAAGATTTAAATCTCAAGAAAACAAGCTATTAAAATTCAGTATATTTATAAATGCAAATTTGTTTCTTTGTCTTCATGGATCTACTCGATTTTAAAAAAGAATTAATTGCTTATAAAAATAAAATAGATGATGAACTGGAATCTTTCTTTGATTGTGTTATTTCAAACAATAAATTAGAATTTAATAAACAGATCATTGAAGCAATCAAAGAATTCACATTAAGAGGTGGGAAGAGAATACGGCCTTTGTTGGTATTAAAAGGTTTTCTTGCCTATTGTGATGTTTTTACTTGTGATGAAAATTCTTCAAAAATTAATGATGTATTAAAAGCAGCGATATGTGTTGAGCTTATGCAGTCTTCTTTTCTTATCCATGATGATATAATGGATAGTGCAGATATAAGGAGGAATAAAAAAACAGTTCATAAGATATTTGAAAGTGGATCTCAAGCTAAAAAACAAGCAGAGAATATGGCAATATTAGCAGGTAATGTCTCTATGATCTTAGGTGAAAAGGCAATTATCAATTCAAATTTTTCAGATGAAATAAAATTAAAAGCTATGAAAAAGTTCAATGAGATTGTTGAAACAACCAATTATGGGCAGGTATTAGACCTGCAATTGTCTGGTAAATGCATAAGTGAGGTTTCAGAGGAAGATATTGATCAGATTCATCTGCTGAAAACTGCAAAATATACTATTGAAGGGCCTTTGCAGTTAGGGGCTTTGCTGAATGATGCAGATGAAAAGCTTTTGCAGGAATTAAGTGATATCTCAATCCTGTTAGGCAGAGCATTTCAGATAAAGGATGATATATTAGGTGTTTTTGGAGATGAAGAAAAATTAGGAAAATCTGTTTTTTCTGATATTGCAGAGAACAAAAAAACATTATTGATATGGTTTGCTTATAATAATGCTGATGAAGACAAAATAAATGAAAATGATGATTCTGATAAAAAGTTTATTAAGATTGTTCTTGGAAAAAAAGATATAATCATAGAAGATTTTGAAAGACTGAAAAAAATAATAATTGATACTGGTTCTTTAAAATATTCAACTGAAAAAATAAACTGTTTGATGGATGAATCAAAAAAATTAATTATAAGCTCAAATATTAATAAGGAAACAAAAGAATTTCTGTTAAATCTGTCAGATTATTTAATTAAAAGAGATTATTAACATATCTAATCTTCTTTTTAGGAAATTTTTACTTACTAAAAATGAGACTTTTTACATACTATTATCCGCCACTGCTGACACTTGTCTCAATGACATCTGCCATGACCTTATTGAATTTGCTCACATATTTCCAGAATTTATATCTGTCTTTCTCATCCTGAGAAACAGCATTGTGCCAGCCCCCTAACAACAGATTCATCTTTATCTTCCTGACTGTGTTTTTGATCTCATGATAGTCTGTTACTTCCTGTCCCCATTGAAATTCTCTACCATGCTTATCATCACTATTATAATTATATCCTGCTTTGAAAACATTACTATTGCTTTTTAGGTATGATTCTAACAATTGTTTATACTGGTTCAGTAGCTGCTGATATTGCTGGAAATGAATCACAGCTGTATAGCCGTCATCAGCTGTATGGTCATTGTCTTTTCTATCTTCTTCATTTTTGACCTGGATATCGATGCTCCCATCATCTGTGCTCTTATCATCATCAATGATCTCTATTATTGTAGAATCATCTAATCTGATCGTAAATTCATCAGACCTTTTGATTGCTGAAGTATTTCTCTTCTCAATATTTTGTCTTTCAGTTTTCTTATTATTTTTTTTCTTAGATATGACGGATGCTGATGTTTTTAATTCCATATTATCCAGGCTGTTTCTGGTATTATTACCTATGCCATTTCTACTATTCCTATTTCTACTATTTCCAGAGCTTTGCCTCTTTGAATAGATTTTTTCAACATTGATCATATTGATTGTTTCAAATAAAGCATTTAATATCATTTTTATCAGTTTAAGAAGTATTATTTATATATCTTTTCTTACTCACCAATCTTTTCATACAATAAGAAGCTCATCTGCTCATTGAATTTGCTGCAGAGCTTCCAGAATTTGTAATCTTGGACTTCCTGCCATGAAATATCATTATGGCCGCCTAATGCTTCACCTGTCATCCCACTCATCAATGAATTCATCTGCGCTCTTCTGGCAATGTCTTTTACCTCTATATAAGTCACAACTTCCTGTCCCCATTGGAATTTTCTTTTGCCGTCATCATCACTTTTATATTGGTCATAACCTGGTTTTAAAACATTATTTGATTCTCTCAAATATTCTGCAAGGAATCTCTTATACTGCTCAAGCTGTTTTTCATATTGTTCAAGATGAATCCTTTCAAATCCATCCATATTTATTGTTACAGCTTCAACCTGTTCATCTAACTCATCTTTATGTTTGTCAGATTCATCAATGATTATAACAATATCCTTCTTATCTTGTTTGATTTTTGTTTTATCTGGCTTAAGCTTTTTTGCAAGACCTTCATCCTGCTGTTTCTCTACTTTATCTTTATGCTTCTTATTTCTAAAATGAAGCCTGTAATTGAATGATACATCAATGCCCATAACTAACCTGAGCAGCATATCTGGATTAAAACTTATGCTTTTTTTCATAATAACCAAATTTATGTTCCTTCCTGCCAGCTTGCCAGATACTTTTTTTGCTCTTCTGTTAGTTCATCAATCTTGATACCCATTGCTTTTAGCTGAAGAGCTGCGATGTGATCATCTATCTCTTCTGGCAACATTATAACTTCAGGCTTTAATTTTCCTTTCTGCTTTTCTTTTACCAGGTATTCACATGCCAAAGCCTGACCGCAGAAGCTTGTTGACATGACTTCGCTAGGATGGCCTTCAGCAGCTGCAAGATTGACTAATCTTCCTTCTCCGCATAAAAATATCTTTTTCCCGTCAACAATGAATTCATCAAGGAAAGGTCTGACTCTTCTGGTACTTGAGGCAATTTCTTTCATGCCTTTTGTATCAATCTCTATGTCAAAATGCCCGGAATTAGCTAATATTGCACCATCTTTCATCTGTTTTACATGCTCAGTCCTTATCACATGCTTATTTCCAGTCAATGTGCAGAAAATGTCACCTATTCTGCATGCATCTTCCATCTTCATAACCCTAAAACCATCATAAGCTGCCTGCAAAGCACAGAAATTGTCAACCTCTGTCACAATAACATTAGCACCAAGACCTTTTGACCTTAAAGCAAACCCTTTTCCACAGCTGCCATAACCAACAACAACAATTGTCTTTCCACTAAATAATATATTAGTAGCCCTTATTATGCCATCAACTGTTGATTGGCCTGTGCCATAATAATTGTCTAATAAGTGTTTGGTCTTATTATCATTGACAGCAATCATTGGATACTTAAGTGCATTATCTTTTTCCATAGCTTTCAATCTTATGATGCCTGTTGTTGTTTCTTCACATCCGCCAATTATCTCTGGAATAAGATGAGCATGCTTTGAATGAATTTCACTTACAACATCACATCCGTCGTCGATAGTGATATGCGGCTTGAAATTGATCACATTTGTCAGATACCTGTAATAATCCTCATTTGTCTCTCCTTTGTATCCCCATACCTTTACACCTTCTTCAGCAAGTGCAGCTGCGACGTCATCTTGTGTTGATAATGGATTGCATCCAGTGATAGCAACATCAGCTCCCCCAGCTATCAATGTCCTTACTAAGACAGCAGTCTCTTTTGTGACGTGCAATGCCATCCCTATCTTGATGCCTTTCAGTGGCTTTTCCTCTTCAAATCTTTTTTTTATAGTCATCAATGCATCCATATTGCTCTCAGCGATCTCTATGTTCATCTTACCCTGTCCAGCAAGCTTCAGATCCTTTACCTCGTAATGCTCTCCTTTTTCCATCATTATTGCCTCCATCTGTTTTGTTTTTGTGATTAAAAAAATAATGTGTTATAAAGTTTCTGATACTATTTTCTATATTTGTATTATTTTTGAAAATAATCTAAAAATATCCACATGATTTAATCCTCGTCTGAAAATATAATCTGATTCAATTATTTTTTATTGTTATTTATAGATATAGGTAATATATAAATCACTATTAGATTTTCGAAATCTTTAAATATGAGTTGTGATAAGATGTAGTATGTTTAGTTATGGTAATCAATAGTTAAGAGACCTGTTGATTATTTTTATAATTCAAAAATTCAAAATTTGAATTTTTATGTACAACAAAGAGGTGTTGAGAAATGGACAAAAAATTGGTGTTAAGCGTAGTTCTATTAGTTATTGTTGTTTTAAGTGCAAGTTTTGCATTCAGTGCAAATATTTATTCTAGGATGGGTAGTACTCCAACGAGTACTCTAAACCTAACAAATAATACTGGTGACCTTTTTATCATGGGTTTTAGAGTATGGGCTGATATGAATGATAATATAAGCAGTTTGGTTTTTAATTTGACTAATGAAGGTGGAAGTTTTAATCCTTCAACAGATCTTGCTTCTCTTGGAAATCCCTTAACTAGTTCAAGTGGTATACAATTATATGGTGATAATAATTATGATGGTGTTTATTCTGCTGGTGATCTTATGGTTCCAAGCTGTGGTTTTGGTTCATGGTCACCTTCAGGAAGTGGATATCAAGCAACATTAGGTAGTTGTATAGCACAAACTAATACTAATAATATTTCTTCAGAGCCTTCTCAAGATAATTTTTTTGTCATTATTAAAACAGCAACTGGGCCAACAGATGGTGCTAAATTTAACGTGACAATCTCACAAATCAAAACTAACTCTAATAGTACTGGTATTACTCCAACTTCATACACTAATGTAACTTCTCAGACACTAATTATAGATGGTACAAACCCAACAGAATCATCAACATCCACAAGAGATAATAATTCAAATGGTTATATTGAAGGTTTTACTGTAGTTTTTGATGAAGCAATTGATGATAATACTTTTAACAGCACAATGGTTGGTCCTTGTTTCCAAATTTCTCAAGATAGTACTGGTGGTGTTCCTATAACTATTGCAACAGCTATCTCAACAGGTGAGACTGCTAATGATACTACAATCTTAATCAACTTTACTCAGTTGCAATGGACAAATACCACACCAATGGTTAATTATACTAATAATGCTACTTGTGGCATTACTGATATTGCTGGCAATGCATTGCAATCAGGTATATTTGCGTATTCAGCAGATGATACTGCGCCGCCTGTATTTTTTGGATGTAATGCTTATGATAATAATGCAGACGGCAGTTTAGATAATATCAATTGTTCAATGAGTGAGAATGTATCAGAAAGTGCAGATGGATTTGATACCAGCTTTTTTACTGCCTATGTAAATTATGGCGGTGCAGCTGAGAATAATCAGTTGACTATTAATGGTGTAAACTTTAGCAGTTCTGGTTCAGACCAAAATAATATCTCTATTAATTTAAGCGGTAATGTGATTGGAACAGGCAATGTCAGTTTGAGCTATAGTCCTAGTGGTTCTAAGCTACTAATAGCAGATACTGTTTCTCCTATAAAAAATACTCAAGCTCTTGCTAATACATCAGTAACTGTTACAGACAGTGCAGGTCCATCAATGTTAACTGCAATCACTATTGATACTAATAGCAATGGTTATATTGATGCAATGAATGTAACTTTCTCAGAGAATATTACAGCAAGTGCTATTAATTTTAATCATCTTGTTAGTACATGTTTCAGAGTAAGTGGTTCAGATGATGGTGCTGTTACTAATACAACTGGAACAGAAGGTGATCAGTATGTATTCTTTAATTTCACACAACAGCAATGGACAAATATAACACCAACTATTAATTATACATACAATGAAACTTGTGGGTTTAGGGATGCTTCATCAAATCCAATGGCTAATATTGTAGATGATCAAAGTGTGATTACAATAACCTCTGTTGATGGTGCGCCTCCTGCATTCCTTGGTTGTAATGCATATGATAAGGATGGTGAAGGTAAGCTTGATGCTATCAATTGTTCACTGAGTGAAGCTTTATCAGAGGGACCAATTAAAAATAGTTTATTTAGCACTTATGTAAATTATGGTTCAACTACTGAAAATAGGCAGCTAACTATAAGCTCTGTTAATACAACAGGTGGTTTAACTGGTGATAATAATAGAAATATTACCATTATATTAGATGATGCAGTCTATGGTACAGGTAATGTTAGTTTAACTTATACAACTGCTGCAGATGGTATTAATGATACTAAGAATAATGCAACATTGTCAAATTCAACCATTGTTGTAACAGATAGTGCAGCGCCTTTTGTGATTGCTAAATTTACAATTGATAAAGACTCAAATGGTTATCTTGATGCATTTGCAGTGAACTTTTCAGAGGGTATCAGTAATAATACTTATGGTGCAAATGCTTTTGCATTCAATGCATCTAACAATATAACAATAGGGTTGTTAGGCTCAAATATTACTAATGGCGCATTAGGGCATCTATGTGCTGGTCCTGTAGAAGGGCTTTGTTTAGATACCACAAACCTTACATATGACCCTGCTGGTGATTATTTTGGGAATGGTGGTGTAAATGATAGTGTCTTGTTTTTGAATTTTACAAGTACAGCTAAATATAATTTTACAACTGGTCAATGGGCTAATGTAAGTATAGATATCAATGGTACAACTTTGATAGAAGATTTGGTTGGTAATGATTTAGCCAATAATAAGACAGGTGAAAATGCAACAGATAAGGCAGCACCAGTATTTTGGGCGCAAGGTTATTCACAAGATATTGATAATAATGGGGCTCTTGATCATATCAATCTTTCACTGAGTGAAGTATTAAGTGCTAATTTACCAACAGCTGCTGGTTTCACAGCATTAGTGACTTATGATAAAGATAGCAATGGATTTGTTCAGAGAACCTTGTCTGTATCTTCAGCAACTGCAATTGCAGCTGGAAATGTAACCTTGGCTTTAAGTGATGCTGTTTTTGGAACTGGTAATGTAAGTCTGAGTTATACTTCTGGTCAGGCAACCCAAATTCAAGATGCAGCAGGCAATGTTGTTGCAACAAACGCATCTATTGATATTGTAGATAATGCATCAGCAATAATGTTTTCAAAACAGACATTAGATAATAATCATAATGGTTATCTTGATGCAATTCAATTGAACTTTTCAGAGCCAATTCTGAATAGTAGTGTTAATTCATCTGCTAACTTTACAATAGGTTGTCAAGGATCAAAAACAGAAAGAGATTGTGTAAACACAAGTGCTATCACAGTTGATTCAGATAATGGCTTTGGTGGTGCAAATGATAGTGTATTGTATCTAAATATAACAACTGCTGATGGACTCAAAAATTTTACAACAGGGGATGTTATGAATGTTACTTATACACAGAGTTCAAACGACACTATTTCAAATTTGACAGGAATAAAATCTTCAGAGTTAGTAGCAAATAATCAATCAAGTGTAAATGCAACAGATACTGCAGGACCTGTATTATGGTATGCAAGCAGTTATGATCTTGATGGTAATGGTGCTGTAGATTCTATTAATTTTACAGCTAGCGAGGCTTTGACTGCAGGTACTGTCAGTAAAGGTACATTTGTTGCTACTGTCAACTATGGTCCTGGAAACAGAACATTAACTAATAGTGATATAAACGCTACTGGAACATTGCTTAATCTTAAATTAAGTAATGCAGTATATGGAACTGGTGCTTTAAATGCAAGCTTTACTCAGGCAACTGGCAGTGTAAATGATAGTGCAGGTAATCTGCTTATAACAAATACAACTATAACTGTTTCAGATAATGTGAGTGCAATATTTTTGAGTGCATTGACATTAGACACTAATACAAATGGTTACTTAGATGCAGTTCAGATTAATTTTTCAGAAGGTATAGGTAATTTAACCTTTGGAACAAGTGGTTCAACAGCATTCAACTTAACCAATAATATTACATTGTATACATCTACTGCCACTTTATTAGCTTCAGATCTTTCAGCAATAGATACAGTAAATGGCTTTGAAGGTGTTAATGATAGTGTTATCTATCTGAATTTTACAGGAACAACATTCAATACAGGGGATACACCAGTACTTAATATGAGCTTTAACGGAACTTCATATATTCAGGATTTAGCAGGAAATAATATCACTTATTCTGCTAAAACAGAAGATAATACTACAACAGACTTAGCAGGACCAGTTATCTGGAAAAAAGAAACACTTGATTTCAACAGAACAGGTTATCTTGATACAATCAATATTACTTTCTCTGAAAGTATTGATGAAAGTACATGTGATGGTGGAAATTTCAGTTTTGAAACTGTAACTGCAACAATGGATACAGCATTCCCTGGTGATAGTACAGATGATACATATCTTTATTGGGGTTTCTCAGGAACTGATTTCTTTACCAATGGGACACCATCAGTAAACTATACACAAGATACTGCAAATAGTGCAACTGAAAACTGTACTGATATTGCTGGTAATCTGCTTGTAAACAATAACACTGCACTTGGTCACCAAGCAACAGATACTGCACCACCTGTTATTTTGACAGCAGTAGCAAGTGATGCTACAACTAGTGCAAATGGTCCAGATTCAGATGATTATATCTTGTTTACATTCAGTGAAGCAGTGAATTGGGGTTTAAGTCAAGCTACGCTTGGTTCAACAAGTGTTTTCAATGATACAGTTCATTCAGGTCTTTCTCCTGGAACAACTTCATTAGGATTGTTTTATCTAAATAATAGTGCTATATTATGGGATATTGGTGTTGGAAACTTCAATAATTCACAGAACTTAACAATGAATATGACCTTCAATAGTTCATTATCAGATATAACAGCTCCAAACACTATGCTGATTTTTATGAATGCAAGTTGGAGAGATACAGCAGGAAATACTATATCAAATGATAATAAGACTAATGTAAGTTTAACTGGTTCATTCCAAGATGTAAGTGCTCCAACAGTAAGCACATGGTGGACAAATGACAGTGATGCAGATGGTTATATAGATAGTATTGTGGTTACAATGAGTGAAAATGTCAACAATGATACTTGCCAATGTGGTGTTGGATGGAATGTAACAGGATATTCAGTAGTTACTGGATTGTCAACCTGTGACAATAATACTTTAGTGAATCTAACTATTACTGAACTATCTGTGTTTGATACTAATGCAACACCGGTTGTATATTATAACTCATCAATTGGATGTGTTCGTGATGTAAATAATAACAACGCATTAGCTGATACAAATTCAACAGCAACAGATAAGGCATTGCCTGTATTACTGAACGCAACAACATATGATAATGATGGCGATGGTTACATTGATGCATACAACCTGACATTCAGTGAGAATGTGACTGATGATACATTCAACAGAACTGGTGAAGCTACTAAATTAACTTTAGGGAATGATGTAAATGTTACAAATAATTTAACAGGTACATTTAAAAATGATCAATATGTAAATTTGATTTTCCCTGACAACAAAAATGGTAGTAATATGACACCAGACATCACAGGAAGTTTCTTCAATGATACAGCAGGCAATGCAATGGCAATACTAGCAACAGCTGGTTTAAGTGAATACGATAATGTAGCACCGCAGTTCTGGGTATATAGTGAATTTGGTGGAAACTTTACTAATAGAACAGGAACAGATGGTTATGTATTAGACACTAAGTTTAGAAATGGCCAAAATATCTCCATTAAGTTAAATGTGAGTGAAAATGTAACGCAACCTGCAATCACAATTGATGATCGGGCAGCAACACTTGTTGGAACAACAAATACAACAGAGGGAGTAATGTTTGAGTATTACTTTGTTGTTACTTCAGCAACTGATACAGAAGGTACAGTAGTAATGAGTATTTCAGCAACTGAACTAACAGGAAATGTAGGAATCGCGCAAAGTACTACAAACACTTCACAGAACTTAAGTCTGGACTATACTGCAACTGCTGTGACAGGTTTAAGTTTGGTAGATAACCCACAGGATAATGGTACCTTTTTGAAGTTTTCATGGACTGCAAACACAGAAGATGACTTTAGTTCCTATACTACACATTGTAGTGTAGCTAACACATCTAATTTGTCTTCATTGACTGCTGTTAATACTTCAACAACACAGGCAGATACATCAGCTGTATTCAATACATATAATACAGGTACAGCAGGAAATATGAAAAATGGTGAAACATATTATTGTGTGGTAAATGTTACAGATAGTTTAGGTAATAGTGTTGCAAGCATGAATTATTCAGGGACACCATATGTGAATGGTAATGTTAGTCTTACACAAAATGCATGGAACTTGGTAGGAACACCACATAGTATAAATGGTTCAGAAACATTTAACACATTTGGAAGAACAGGATTCTCAAGTGCAGATACTATCTATTATTACAATGCAAGTGATTCAACATGGTACACAATGGGAACAAATGATAAATTTGAGCAGTTAAAAGGTTATTGGATGTATAATTATGATGGTAATCAGGTTAATTATACATACAGAGCTGATTCAGGCCAGATTACATCAAAAGAGATTTCATTGAGTGCAGGTTGGAATTTGATAGGTTCACCAACTGCTAATGAAAACTTAAATGTAACAACTGCTTTAGGTTCATTAGGTACAAATTGGTTTGCAGTATACATGTATACTCAATCAGATGGTTGGAAAGTTAATTATAGAGCTGATTCAGCATCTTCATCTTTCCAGACGTTTAATGCATCAAATGGATATTGGGTTTATATGAATGCAGCTGATAATTATGCTGGTGAAGTATGGTAGTTTAAGAACAAATTTTATTTTTAATTTTTATTTTTAATTGATGTTGTGGGATGGATGTGTATAAAAATGAAATATTTGAAGTTATTTTATTTATTATTACTTTTATTAGTAGTTGTATTTGTTCAGGCAAATGAGTTTCCTCAAATTCCAATGTCTGTTTTAGGTACTGTTTATGTTAATGATAATCCTGCTGAATTGGGAACATTGATAGAAGCAAAAATTGATGATGAAGTACGTGGTAGCTTAAAATTAGCGAATGAAGATGGTAGATTTGCTTTTCCAATAGAAGGAGAGTTTGAAGATGATAGTAAATTAATTACTTTTTATGTTCGTGGAGAAAAATTAGATCAAACTGAAACTTGGAAAAGTGGAAAAATAATAGAAGATTTTAATTTGAATATTCAAATGAATTTATTTGAAAAATTAACTATTGATAAAGAAGGAAAAGAACATTATGATTATCTAATTTTAATCATTGTTATTTTTTTAATCTTTTTATTAATATTATTTTTGCTATTAAGAAAGTTAATTAAATCATAAGTGTGGGGAAATGAAAATGGGTTATAATCAAATAAGTAAAAAAGTATTAATATTTTTAGTTATCTGTTTTATCTTACCATTAATTTATGCTGATGGTCCGGGGTTACCACATACATTTAAAGGAACTTGTCAATTTGTAAATAATGCAGGTACTATTAATTGTACTATTGGCACATTAATTAAAGGTTATATTGATTATGCTACTGATTCTACAACAGAAGATACAGTTGATTTACCTTATAGAACAATTTATTCAGGTGAATATGGTAATTTAAATGGAAAGGATAGTGGTGATTCTTTTGGAGTCAATTATGGTGGAGATACTGGTAAAGAAGTTAATTTCACAATAAATGGTATAATGGCAGATCAAAGCTATACTACAGATGATTGTGATGGAGATGTAAGATGTGGATTTGATAATGGTGAAATCTCAACTCTTGCGCTAACAGTTACAGATACAACACTTCCAACAGTTGACTCTGTTGTCAAAGCAAATAATTCTTACATGAATTCTACTGATCAATTGACTATTCAAGTTTCAGATAATAGTGGTACAAATAGCTTATTATATAATATTGGTGGTTCAAATACTAGCTTTTCTAATAATACTGCTTTTACACCTGGTTTTTCAACAGAAGGAAATAATTATTTCTATATCTATGTTGAAGATAAATTAAATAATACTATTAATGTTACTTATAATTATAGTTATGATGCAACAGCTCCAGCTTATAAAGATATGGGACCAACTGCAGCACAGAGTACAACTGCTTCTTCTTTACATGTTACATTATGGACAACTATGCAGGAAGTAAGTACTTGTGCATATGGGACATCTAACAGCAGTTTTGGTGCTTTGACGTTGATGAATACTTCAGATAATCTAAACTTTACAGCAAATCTAACTTATACAGCAGATGCAAGTGCTGTATTATATGTGAAATGTAATGATAGTGCTGGTAATATTAATGTTGATGGTAATACAACTTCTTTTAGTGTAGATGTTTCTACTGGCGCTAGTACAGGAAGTACAGGCGGTGGCGGTGGTGGTGGCAGTGGCAGTACTGATACAACTATGCCTATCTCAACACCAACAACTCCAGCGCCAATCTCTATGCCAAGTGTTCCATCATCAGAAGGTGGAGAAGGAGCACCAGCACCAAGTGCACCGGCACCAGCAGGTGGAGCAGGTGAAGGTGGAGCAAGTGAAGGTGGAGCAGGTGAAGGAACTGGTGTTGGGGATGAAGCAGGAGCAGGTGATACAGAAGATAAGCCACTTGCAGGTAAGGCTTTTGAGGCATTAGCAGAGAATTTTCAAAAGACAAAAGAATCTGTAGCTAAAGCATTCACAGCACTTAAGTCACCAACTGGTTCAAAAGTATTTTCATTGACTATCTTAGTTTTGTTGATTGTATTCTTAGTCATAGTGATTAAGAGAACAAAAAAACACAAAAAGAAATAATTTTTTATTTTTTTAAATCTAAAACTCTCGCATTTTTTCAAACTCATTATATCTCTTATCAATCTCTTCTATTGTTAATGTCTTTTGCCTCTCTAATGAGAAATCTTCAGCATTAAAAGAAGCAATTGCAGAGCCATAAACTATTGCTTTTCTTAGATTTTGTTCAGTTATGTCATCTGTTTTTGCAAGCCATCCAATCATGCCACCAGCAAAACTATCTCCACAGCCTGTTGGGTCCATAAGGATTTCAAGAGGATAGCCTGGAGCATTGAAATGACTGGATTGTGTGAATAATAAAGCACCATGTTCGCCTTTTTTAATTATAACATATTTAGGACCTAATTTTAAAGCTTCATTTGCTGCTTTAAGAAGATTAACTGTATCAAATAATTGTCTTGCTTCACCATCATTGATCATTAGAAGATCAACTTTTTTAATGACCTCAATAAGCTGCTCTTTTTTGCTGCTGATCCAAAAATTCATCGTATCCATAGCAATAAGCTTTGGATTATTTAATTGCTCTATAACCTTTAACTGCAGTTCTGGATCAATATTGCCTAACAATACATATTTATCATTTTTATAATGTTCAGGAAGCTTAGCTGAGAAATCAATCAATGAGTTTAGTTCAGTATTTAATGTTTTGGCTTCATTCATATCATATTCATATTCGCCCTGCCATCTGAATGTCTTTCCTTTGAATTCTATACCATCAATATCAATATTTCTGTTGATAAGAAGCTCTTGATGTTTAGCTGGAAAATCTTCGCCAGCTATTGATACTAACCCTGGTTTTGTGAAGAATGATGCTGCAAATGATGCATAAACACCTGAACCGCCTAAAACTGCTTTTTTGTCTCCAAACGGAGTCTTTACATCGTCTAATCCTATTGTTCCGATAATTATTACTTTTGGCATTATAATTATTTAATGTTATGAAGTTCTTTTTAATATTTATGAAACTCATAACTTAAATAATTATTGAAAACATTTTTATACTGATTTAATTCTATGATTTATTGATGGCATTATTGGACAGGATTATAAAGGAACATTTACCTAACCAGAGAGAGTATGATGCAATTAAGCTTAAGATAGATGATTTTCTGAATAAGATTGGGTATGCATTGAAAAAGAGCAGATATCAGGCAGAGATTATGCTTGGTGGCAGTGCTGCTAAAGGTACTTTTCTTGTTAAAGATTTTGATGTGGATATATTTATTAGGTTTGATTATGGTTACAAAGAAAGAGATATATCAGAGCTGCTTGAAAAAGTGCTTATTAAAATCAAAGATATGAAAATATCCAGAGTTCATGGTTCTAGAGATTATTTTCAGGTAAGATATAAAGGAATCAAATATGAAATAATTCCTGTTTTAAAAGTACAAGATTCAAAAAAAGCATTGAATGTCACAGACATGAGTCCATTGCATGTAGAATGGCTTAAGAAGCATCTTAATGGAAAATTTAAGAATGAGATTATACTGGCAAAGCTATTTTGCAAAGCACAAGGTTTTTACGGAGCAGAATCATATATTAGGGGTTTCTCTGGCCATGTTCTTGATATTCTTATTATTTATTATGGTGGATTTATTGAAACCTTGAAAGCATCACAGAAATGGAATATAAATAATCTAATTGATATTGAAAAACATGGCACAGCTGAGGGGTTAAATCAATCTAAAATATCTCCATTGATAGTGATTGATCCAATACAGCCTGAGAGAAATGCAGCTGCTGCCTTGAGTGAAGAGAAATTCAGGCTTTTTATTGAGAAAGCAGGAGAATTTCTGAATAAGCCTTCTGCTAAATATTTTATCAAAAAAGAATATAAACTAAATGATCTGAAAAAATTATCAGATAAATCAAAAAATACTTGTCTGATTGTTTTAAATGTAAATGCGTTAGAAGGTAAAGAAGATATTGTTGGAGCAAAGCTATTGAAAGCATATAGGCATATACTTAAACATCTTAGTTTAAATGAGTTTATTGTAAAAGATTCAGGATGGAAATGGGATAAAGCTAAAAAAGCAATGTTCTGGTATGTTCTAAATCACAAAATGTTGAGTGAATCTGTCATAAGGATGGGTCCTCCGTTGAATGCAAAAAAAGCAACCAAGTCATTCAAATTGAAACATCCTAAAGCATTTGAGAAAGACAAAAGGCTGTATGCACCTGTAAATAGATTGTTCAGAAAACCTGAAGATTTAATCAATCATCTTATCACAGATACATATTTTTTAGAAAAAGTTGAGAGAGTTACAATTAAGCTTAAAACATAAAAAAATGATAACTGAAATACTTAAATTAATATTTATAACTCTTATCCCTGGTCTTGAACTAAGGGCAAGCATACCTTATGGTATCCTGAAAGCAGAGATGTATTGGTTAATTGTTTTTTTAATCTGTGTAACTGTTAATATAATATTGGGTGTTGCTGTTTATTTTGTTTTAGATAAATTTATCCATTTATTTTTCCGCTTTAATTGGTTCAATAAGCTTTATCACAGAATTGTTGAAAGAGCACAGAAAAAAGTACATCCATACATTGAAAAGTATGGCACATTAGGATTAAGTGTTTTTATTGGAATTCCATTGCCTGGCTCTGGAGTTTATACAGGTGCATTTGGCGCTTATCTGCTTGGTATGGGATATAAAAGATTCATAACTGCAAGCATAATTGGTGTGCTGATTGCTGGAATCCTTGTGACAATAGCAACATTTACAGGAAATGGGTTGTGGAGTATGTTTGTGAAAATGTAAGAAAAGTAGCTCTAAATAAAATGAACTTCCTCAAAAAAGATCAAAAAATACAATTAAGCATCATCTTCATAGCTGTGCTTTTATTGATATCAAGCATATTTGCTGATAATATAATCAATGAGAAAATATCAATGTTTCATGGATCTGTATTTGATATAATCTTTAATATTCTCAGCAATTTCTATATTCTCATATTTGTATTGCTGATTGTGAGCACATTTTTTATGTATACTGAGAATAAGAAAGAGGGAATATTACCATTATGGCTGTCATTTATCGCTGCATCTATCATTGTTATAATACTGAAACTATTGGTTGCAAGAGAAAGACCAATTGCTTTTGATACATTCTCATTATTCTTATATTCATTCCCCAGCCTGCATGCTGCTGTATGCTTTGCAGTTGTTCCAATACTCGACATTGAATTTCCTAAACTTAAGGTGTTGTGGATAAGTGTTGGGATTCTTGTAGGATTGAGCAGAGTGTATCTTCAAGTCCATTATTTAAGCGATGTGATAGCAGGCGGAATCATAGGCTATTGCATAGGAATTACTGCTTTTTATATCAATGAAAAATATTTTTATAGGATAAGATGGTAAAATAATTATGTTGTTATAATAATAAATATTAAATATTAGCTTATCTTAGATAATTAAAACAATGAGAATAACAATAGACACAGATAATGATTCCAAAGATGAAATAAAAAGAGTGATTGGAATACTGCAAAGAGCAGTGAGGAATTCCAATTGTGAAGATTTTATAAGACCAAAACAACAAAATAACTTTGATTTAGGATGTTTGAATTTTAATGAAATAAAAAATGAGACTAAACCTATGATAAATGATGAAGATGATGTTGATTTAGATAAATTAAATGCTAGCTTAAATAATCAAAAAACTCAATTGTCAGAACAAAAAACAATAGGACAACCAACAAAACAGCCAGATAATGTTTTTGGAGCGATGTTTTGTGGTGGAGCTGATTTTGTCAGCAATGCAATGGGAGATAATAATGATAATCCTGATGGAAACTCAGATGAAAATAAACAAGATAAGGATGATGATTGGGGGCCAAGAACAAAGATAACTTTGGCTGATCTGGAAAGATATTGAATCATATTATAATTTTCTATACTTCTTATTTGTTAATTATTCATTCCATCTCTTTTATTCTATATACATTATGTTTTGATTATTACTCAGCATTTTCTCGCGTTTATTGGTTTTGTGGTTGAATAAAAAACATTGCAGATTTCTGCGGTGGCAACAACAAAGGCAGCGCTCACGGACATTTTCCTGCGGAAAATATCCTATTCACCTCACTTTGTTCGGCTCATCAGCGCGCCAATGTTGCCACCTCAAAACATTGCGAGGAAATGCCAGCTTATATTACTAATGACTTAAAATATAAGATTTTATCATAAATTGAAGCTTACTTCCATTAAATATATATATCAACATTTTTTCTTGATTTGTATCACAAAATCATAAATTGAGTCAATTAATATATAGATTAAAATAGTATCGAGAGAGTAGATATATAACTTAAAATAGCATGAACAAAATTAATATATAAATCAAAATAACAAATAGCATAAATAGCACAAATAGAGGTGAACATAAAATGGTTTTTGAAAATGTAAAAAATACATTGAATAAGGTTTCTAAAGTAATGACACTTACAGATGAAGAAAAAACTTTGCTTTTATCTTTCAAGAGAGTAAGTCATACTGAGCTTGAGGTTGATGGTGACAAATATTTGGCATGGAGAATTGTGCATAATGATGCTCTTGGCCCTGGAAAAGGTGGCATAAGATTCCATCCAGGTGTATGTGAAGATGAAGTGAAATCATTGTCATTCTGGATGAGCATAAAGAACAGCTTGGCTGGGCTTCCTTTTGGTGGCGCTAAAGGTGGTGTGCAAATCAATCCTAAAGAATTAGGTAAAGACGAGCAGGAAAAGCAGGAAAAGCTAGAGAATGTGAGCAGAGCTTTTATCAGAGCATTCCATAATGTTCTTGGCCAGGATATTGATGTGCCTGCGCCTGATGTTTATACAAATCCTCAAACAATGGGTTGGATGCTTGATGAGTTTGAAAAGATCAAAGGCAGGCATGAGCCTGGTATGATAACTGGAAAACCTATTGCTATAGGTGGAATCCTTCTAAGAGGTGCTGCAACTGCAAAAGGTGGATATATTATTTTCAAAGAAATCTTATCTAAAATGGAAAAAGATGTACAAAATATTAAAGACATAAAGATTGCTATACAGGGTTTTGGAAATGCTGGTTTTCATTTTGCAAATATGGCAGGTAATGATGGATTTAAAATAGTTGCAGTCAGTGACAGCAAAGGCGCTATCTTTAATGAAAATGGCTTTAATATTGATGATGTTAAATTGGCTAAGGATAAAAATGGTTCAGTTATATCATGTTCTGGAAGTAAAATATCTAATGAAGAATTGCTGGAATTAGATGTAGATTTCTTAGTATTAGCAGCTTTAGAGAACCAGATTACCAAGGATAATGCACCTAAAATAAAAGCAAAATATGTTATTGAATTAGCCAATGGGCCTGTGACAAGTGAAGCAGATGATATTCTTTTCAAGAATAATGTTATTGTTGTTCCTGATGTTCTTGCTAATGCAGGTGGTGTTATTGGCAGCTATCTTGAATGGGTGCAAAACAAGACAGGTATGATTTTTGAAGAAGATTATCTTGTAAAAAGATTAGAAAAGATAATGAATGAAAACTATCATGCTGTTGATAAAGTGCGTAAAGATAAAGATGTGAACATGAGAATAGCGGCTTATGTACTAGCAATCAAAAGAATCCTTGGAGCAGAAAAAGCAAGAGGAGTTATCAACTGCCATTGTTAGAATCTAATTTTGTTTTTTCTTTAATTATTTTTCTTAAATATCTATAATCTTTCCTTCTCTACCAACATTTATTACTCTGGTATTCCCAATCTTTTCTTCAATGCCCTGCGCTTCATGGACATGGCTGCAGAATAGTATGTCTGGCTTGAACTTTTCCACTGCTTTCTTAACACCTTCACTTCCTTTGACAAAATTAGAAAACTTTTCCATTTTTGTATCAGAAGGATGGACATGTGTCATCATTATCTTTTTCTTTAGGTATTTTATGTTATCAAAACCTTTCTTAAGATTATCAAATATCTCTTTTTCATCTATCTGATTAGGTCCAATATTTGCAAAGCCGCATCCAAATATTCCTACATCTTCATATTTTACACTATAACCATGAACATTCTTTATTCCATATATTTCTGTTAAAAAATCAGCTGTTGCAAAGCTGTCATGATTACCTGGAATAAATAGTATCTTTTTCCCGGCTTTTTTGAAAGGACCTATAAGACCATCTACACCCTGATCAAAATAAGTGATATCACCAGTGATAAGAACTAAATCAACCTCTTCATCTTTAGCTTTTTTGGCTAATCTCTTTGCCAGAGTAACATCTCCATGTATATCTCCTGTAGCTAATATTTTCATGGTAATTGTCAGATTGTTTGCTTGTTTTATATATTTTTCCTTGTTAATCCAATTTTGACCAAAAGAAATATATAGAACAATACCACTAAATTATATATGCCTAAAAAAATAGTGAATTATAAAGATTTACTTGAACATCATCTACATGTTCTTAAGAATCTGCAATATGAATCTGGCTTGTTTGCTGCTTCAAAAAAAGACAGTTCAACTGGATATAATAAGTCTTGGTTAAGGGATAATTTCTACGAAGCATTAGCATTTGAAGTGATAGGTGATTATGTAACTATAAGGAAAACATACAAAGCTTTGCTTAAAACATTTCTGAAACATGAATACAAGATTGACCATGCGATTGCTGTTAAACCAAAACATAGGTATCAATATATACATGCAAGATATCATCCTGAAACGTTTGATGAGTTCTGGGACGAATGGGGAAACAAACAAAATGATGTGATTGGAGCGATTCTTTTTGGAATTGGAAAACTGGAAAAAGATAAAGTGAAAATAGTTGAATCTGCTGACGAGAAAAGGATTGTGCAAAAATTAGTCTGGTATTTAAGTACATTAGAATATTGGCATGATAAAGATAGTGGTATGTGGGAAGAAGATGAAGAAGTGCATAGCTCAAGCATAGGCGCATGTGTTGCTGGTTTAGAGATGATAAAAAGTGCAAGAGGAATCACTGTACCGCAGAAGCTGATAGTAAAAGGTTATGAAACCTTAGCTGGACAGCTTCCAAGAGAGAGCAAGAAAAAATTTGTTGATCTCGCATTGCTTAGCCTGATCTGGCCGTATAATGTTGTTGACGAGAAACAAAAACATGAGATATTGGAGAATGTTGAATATCATCTGCTGAAGAAAAGGGGAGTTATTAGATATAAAAATGATTATTATTACAACAAAAACGAAGATAAATACAGCGAAGAAGCAGAATGGACTTTTGGATTGAGCTGGTTAGCTATTATCTATGGCAAGATGGCTGATGAAGAAAGTAAAAGTAAAACAGATGAGAAAAATAAAACTAAACGAGAAAGGAAAAGTAAAGAAAAAATATCTGAAGAATATATGACTAAAGCTAAAAAGTTTGAAAAACTTGCATTGGAGACAATCACCCATGAAGGCACTCTTCCAGAATTATACTTTTCAAATTCTCCTAAACATAATGAGAACAATCCATTGGGATGGTCAGAAAGCTTGTTTATTGTATCTTTGCATGATATCAATATGAAGCATGCAAAAATGAAATGATTTTGTTTATTATTTCTTAGATTATAATTTGTATAATAGTAACTAAATAAATTAACTACTTCTTTTTACTGCTTTTTTTGGCTTTTTTCTGGAAAAATAACAGATAGACAATAGGCAATATACCAATTGTATTGAATATTATTATACACACAAACCATGCAAGCTGGTTGTTTCTTGCAGATTTCCATAACCCTATTCCTTTCCATATTGTTTCCCATACCATCAATGGTATCAGCCAAACTAAAAGCAAAGGTACAAATAATGTTTCTAATGCCATATTTTAGCTATTATTTCACATATTTAAATATTTTTTGAATACTTTTTTTCATCATTTATTTAAATAGTTGCATAAATCTTAATATAAAATGATTACTGAACAGCAGAAAGAATTGATTGATAAAATCAATAAGCTGAAAAAGGAGAAAAATGCAGTTATACTTGTACATAATTATCAAAGGCCTGAAATATATGAGATTGCAGATTTTATGGGGGATAGTTTAGCTCTTAGCAAAGAAGCAGCAGATACAGAGGCTGATATAATATTGTTCTGCGGTGTTGATTTCATGGCTGAAACAGCTAAGATATTGTCTCCAGACAAAAAAGTTCTGCTTTCTGTTATGAATGCTACATGTCCAATGGCTGCAATGGCTGATGTTGAAGATGTTATTGAAGCAAAACAAAAAAATCCTGATGCATTGATTGTGAGTTATGTAAATACTAGTGCAAGTGTAAAAGCTGTCAGTGATATATGCTGTACAAGTGCAAATGCAATAAAAATTGTAGAAAGTCTGCCAGAAAATAAAGAAATTATTTTTGTTCCAGATAAAAATTTAGGCGTATATGCAAAAAAAGAAACAGGAAGAAATATTATAATCTGGCCTGGTTTTTGCCATGTTCATCATCATATTACTGAAAGTTTAGTATTGAAAGCTAAACAAGAACATCCAAACGCAAAAATAATAGCACATCCTGAATGCAGACCAGAAGTTTTGCAGCATGCTGATGAGATCTGTTCAACTGCTGGTATGTTTACATACCCTAAAAAAGAAGAATTTGAAAAACAAAATATTAATGAATTCATTGTACTTACTGAAGCAGGTATGATAAATGCACTGAAAAGAGATATGCCAGATAAACAATTTTATACTATCATTTCTGAGAACCAAGCTAATGTCTGTCCTAACATGAAAAAGACAACTCTGGAAAATGTCTATGATACTCTTCTTACTGAAAGAAATGAGATCAATCTTCCTGAAGACATAATGAATAATGCAAGAAAAGCTCTTAATAATATGCTAGGGGTGAAATAAAGGCTTGAAGCAAGAGGCTTAGACTTGAAGTATAATGTTTTGTGTTGTTACTATGGTTTGTTTGTTCGAATAACTATGAAAACCTTGCAGGTAATAAAAACATATGGCTTCAAGCTTTGAGCTTCAGGCTTCAAGCTTTGTAAAAACATGAAAATCAGTATAATTGGCTGCGGTGCCATTGGAAGTGCTGTTGCAAAAGCTATTGTTGATGAGATATCTAATGATGATAATAATGTTCAATTAGTAGGTGTTTCTGATGTTGATAATGAAAAAGCAAATCAATTAATCTCTGAGCTTGGCATAGATATAAAAAATAAATCTATTGATGAATTAATTGGTGTATCTGATCTAATTATTGAAGCTGCATCTAAACATATCATCAAAGAGGTTGCAGAAAAAACATTTACTGCTGGCAAGGATCTTATGATTATGAGTATTGGTGGTCTTATTGGAAATGAATCTCTTCTTAATAAAGCTAAAGAAAAAGGATGTAATCTCTATCTTCCATCAGGAGCAATTGCAGGTCTTGATGCTGTTAAGGCTGCAGTTGCGACAACTGGATCTGCCAGCAGTATTAAATTTATAACATTGACAACAACAAAACCACCTAAAGGTTTAGAAGGCGCTCCTTACATTATTGAACATAATATTGATTTATCTACTATTGAAAATGCAAAAGAAAAGAAAACTATATTTGAAGGCAGTGTTGATGAAGCTGTTTCTGGATTTCCTAAGAATATTAATGTTTCTGCTGCTCTTAGTTTAGCTGGAATCGGAGCTGAAAAAACAAGAGTTAAGATTGTTGTTGATCCTCAATCTGATAAGAATATGCACGAGATCTGTGTTGAAGGAGATTTTGGAAAGATTACAACAATAACAGAAAATAAGCCTAGTCCTATGAATTCAAAAACAAGTTATCTTGCAGTGTTAAGTGCGATTGCCATGATAAAAAGGATTGTCAGTAAAGTAAAAGTTGGAAGTTAAATTTAATTTTTAGCTAAATATTCTATTATTTTTTGCATGAATCATACACAAAATTGAGCATTTTAAGCATGCATATATTCATCTCATGACAACAGCTTCTCCACTCACCAAATCAACAATTTTAGATGGGCTCCCTTCTATCTTACCATCATCTATTGCAAAGTCTACTCTGCTTCTTATTTCAACTGGAAGATTGCTGATATCTGTCAGATAACTTTCTCCATGTCTATTTACAGAGGTTGTTATGATTGGTATGCCTAACTCTTTTACAACATCACTGATCCAATGATTAGGTATCCTTACACCAAGTGTCTGTGTTATTTCATCTGTTATTTCATCTAATTCTTTTTTTGAATTATTAGGATTGACATTATCAGCAACACAACCTTCATGTTTCAATGCAAATATCAATGTGAATCTACCTGGCAGCTTTTCTAAATAATCATGACCAAGACCAAATACTTCACAATTTTCTTGTATCCATAATTTTTTAGGAGCAATCACTGTAAATGGTGTTTGCTGGCGTTCTTTTATATCTCTAATTTTTGCAACAGATTTCTCATTAGTTGCATCACAGCCTATACCATAGATTGTGTCAGTAGGATAGATAAATACTGCTCCATTCTTTATCTTTTCTAAATACTCTTGCTTCTTAACATTGAATTCTGTCTTGCTTATCAATTCCATATTATCAGGTAAATGGATATTATATATAAAATTAATTAAAACTTAAAAACTAATCTTAGAATTCTGTCAGCTTCTTGACACTCATATAGCTTATAATAGATGTGCTGCCGCCATCTCCGCCAGATATGGTCTTTGCAGAGATGAATTTGCCTTTAGCTAGATCATCAATCTTTCTTTTGAATGTCTTATAACTGCTCTTGCCACTATTTTCTTGGTAAATCTTATATAACTCACCTATTTTTTTCCCTGAATTTGCTGTGTTGATTTTTATTATATTTAGGATAAATTGTCTTTCATCTTCTAATCCTAAATCCTTTACACTCAGCTCATCTAATTTCTTGATTGCTAGTTCAACATGTTTGTTTTTTATTTTTCTTGATGCTTCATTTTCTGCTATCTGTCCTGAAGATTTCATCAGATGAAGACCTGATCTTATATCATTTGTCTGGAATGTTTTTTCTACGACTTTGATGAATGCATCATTCTCCCATACACCTGGCTGGAATGCAAATTCTTTTCTTTGCTCAAGAATTCCTCTTGTTTCTTTATCATCATATGTTCTGAAGTCAAGCAATTGCGGATTGAGCCTTGACTTGATCCTTGGATCAAGCTGGATTAGCCATTCTTTATAGTTTGAGATCAAAAAAATTGTCTTTCTATATATCTGTTCAAGGAAAGTGTATAAGAAATCATAATCTTCAACCTTATCAATCTCATCAAAAACAAAGACAACTGAGCATTTATTCAACCTGTTGACAATGACTTTTAACAATTCTTCTGTCTTCTTGTTCTGTGTTAAGGCATATCCTATCTGTTCGCATATGTTCATCACAATCTTATATGTGGTGTTCTTTTGCCAGCAGTTAAGGTATAATGTGGTTATTTCAGGCTCATCATCACTGACATCTGTCTCTTCTAATTCCAGCAGAACTTGTTTTACAGCTATTGTCTTGCCAATGCCTGGCTTGCCATGGATCAATAGATGTGTACCATCTCTGCCCTTAAATAATGGTTTGATCGAAACAGCCATGATCTTTTGTTCAGAATCTCTAAATTTTAATGGTTTTGGATGAAAATCAAAGCTTAATGCTACATCATTCCTGAATAAAGTCTCATTATCCTTAAGCATCTCATCAAATAAGCCCATATTTACACATCAGAAAGCTTATAGCCTATATATTTATTGTGGTCGTTCAACCTAAACCTTTAAAAATAGGAAGTGATTCTCCAGCATAATTCAGGATGAATATGGCATACTTAATGCATGTCCTGAATGATTAGTACGAGGAGGAGTAAAAATGGAAGGAAAAGTAAAGTGGTATAACAGAAAAAAAGGATATGGATTTATCGAAAGCGATGATGGAGATGAGTATTTTGTACATCATTCAGCTGTATCAGGAGGAGTATTTCTTCGTGATAATGATAAGGTATCTTTTGAAGGAGCAGATACTGAGAGGGGAAAACAAGCTCAGAATGTTGTTCTAGTTCAAAAAGCCAGTGAAATGGCTCAAGAATCTGCTGAATAAATAAGGCTTAACATAACCAATAATTCAGTAAAAAAATTCTTTTAATTTTGTTTTTTCTAATTTTTTCTTAATAATATTATGGTAATAGTAAAAATAAAAAAGAAAAACTATTCAGCCAAAATATAGGCAAACATAAGTGGAGCTACAATAGTCGCATCACTTTCTATCACAAATTTAGGGGTATCAATGCCTAATTTACCCCATGTAATTTTCTCATTAGGTATCGCACCACTATATGAGCCAAATGAGGTTGTGCTGTCAGATATTTGGCAGAAATAACCCCATAATCTGCAATCTCTCTGAAGATCTTGCTGGATTAATGGGACAACACAGATTGGGAAATCACCTGCAATGCCACCACCAATCTGATAAAAACCAATTGAACTGTTTTTTGAATTTTCTAAATACCAATCTATCAAAAATGACATCAATTCTAAACCTGATTTGACAATACCTATATTATTTATATTCTTTTCATAATAATTCTGGCCCCTGCCTCTGGTCAATGAGACAAATATATTTCCTAAGGTGCTGTCTTCCCAACCAGGAACAAAAATAGGAATGTTCTTTTCACAAGCTGCAATAAGCCAAGAATTTTTAGGATCAATCTGATATTCATCTGTTAGCAGACCTTCCTTTAATATTTGATACATATATTCATAAGGAAAATATCTCTCTCCTTTTTCATCTGCTCTTTTCCATACTTTTATTATCTTCTTTTCAATCTTTCTCATTGCTTCCTCTTCAGGAATGCATGTGTCTGTAACTCGATTTAAACCTTTGCCGAGCAATTTTTGTTCTTCTTCTGGTGAAAGATCCCTATAATGCGGTATTCTTACATAATGCTTGTTTGCTACTAAATTAAAGATGTCCTCTTCTAAATTTGCACCTGTACAGGTAATAGCATGCACTTTTCCCTGCCTAATCATCTCTGCTAATGTAATCCCAAGCTCAGCAGTGCTCATAGCTCCTGCCAACGTTACCATCATCTTCCCGCCTTTGTTGATATGCTCAACATAAGCTTTAGAAGCGTCAATCACGACTGCTGCATTGAAATGCCTATAATTATGCACTATAAATTCCTTAACTGCCTTAAAATTATTTTTATGATTACTTTTTTCCATTTTCTTTACCTCCATTTAACTAATAAATATTAAAATTTCGCAATCTTATTTAAAGTTTTTCTTGTTTTTTTGTTATATCGTCGATATTGTTATCTATCTTGTATAAATGCTTTTTCTCAGGCCAAAATAAGCTATTACTGCCTCTAATTATTTCCGTGATTTCTGTATTTTTTTGTCGACGACAATTTTCAAAAATGAAAATATTTAAATATGAGTTCTAACAAAAGTCCAACAACACTTTATGTTGAGTTGGGCATCAGCTATCCAATATATTATGGTTGGTGGAGTTGCAATAAGACATTCCAAAATTGCTTAAATATGCAGTAATTTTGGTCGCGTGTGAGGGGAATGATATTTATCAGGCTTAAAGAATGTACAACACAATCAATATCAATATACTACATTATGTAGGGGCATTATTTCTCAATCTAGTTATACTCATAAATAAATTATTAGCCGGAGCTCTTGAAATAATCTCTGGTGGAGGGGAAAATGAATGGATATGGTAAGAATTCTTTAAAATGTGTGGCTGTGACAGATTTGGCACAGAAAAATATACTTATTGGTACTAGGATACCTAAGGATTTTTTTATTACTAAAGGTAAAGGTGAGAGTGATATCACCGTACACGCAGGTTCTTATCATTTAGCATTGAAAGATGCGAATATTGAGATGTGCAATATCATGACTTATTCTTCAATACTTCCAGGTATAGCAACTGAGATTGAAAGGCCGGAAAAACTGGTTCATGGGTCTGTCATGGAAACAATCATGGCTGTATCAGATGCAAAAAAAGGAGAAAGGGCATCTGTAGGCATAATTTTTGGCTGGCTGCATGACAAAGAAACAGGAGAGAAATACGGCGGTCTTGTATGTGAGTATCATGGAGATCTTACAGAAGAAGAAGTTGGCCAACAGCTTAATATGAGCCTTCAGGAACTTTATACAAATGGATTCTCTGAACAATATGAAATTAGAGAGATCGTGCTTAATACAAACAGCATTGTTCCTGAAAAGAAATATGGTACAGCATTGGTAGCATTATGCTTTACTAATTATGTCATTCCTTTGGTTGGGGAAAACTGATTTTTTTATTTAATTGTTATTATTATTTTCATTTTATACTCTTTTTTTGTAATTGACATATTTCTTTAAAATAAGCTTAAAAAATGGTACTTATTAAGCTAATTTATATTCTTTAGTATATACTTTTCATTGATTTATATTCTACAACATATAAAAATATAAATATTAGTTAGCTACATTGTAGCTAATATGAAGAAAGTAACAAAAATTCAATTAACAGGTTAT
>JBDRKY010000057.1:0-15078 GCA_043813525.1 Candidatus Woesearchaeota archaeon | reverse complement strand
AAACTTGTTCCTGTGATGAGGAAAAAAGGTTTTTACAAATCCAAAGATCAACGGAAGATTGATTGGTCAGCTTATACATTAAATCAAATTAATGATATTATAGATACATTATATTTTATTAAAGAGGAAGTTGATAAAGTAAAATAAGCTATTTCAATATGGCATCATTCTGAATTTATACGCAAAGCCACACAGGTATGATATGGCCTATGCATCCTCTGAGCATGGAATGTACAGTTAATGTAACAAAACATCCTTTTTTTTCTTTTAATTTCTCAAGGCTTTGTTTTGTTTTTTCAATCCCCAAGCGTGCCATCTGTTTTTCAGCTTCTTTTTCATCCAATTTCAGCAGGCTTCCGTTGTCTAAATAATATTCTATACTTTTCCTTGCTAATTGTAATAGATATTGTTTTTCTTCTTGGTTTAATGCCATTTTGTTTTACCTCTAAATTTTATCTGTTGAAATATTTTCTAAAGAGATTAGAAACTCTGCTAAAGGGATAAAATCCACTGATTTTTGCTTTACATCTCCTGCATTTTCCATCCTTGATGTTATTTTTTCCTATCTCATACCTTTTTCTTTCAATAAGTAGTTCATCACATTCAGGGCAATAAGAACAACCTAAATTTTCTTTACCTTCAATATCAATATTACCCACATACACATGCCTAAGGCCTGCTTTTTTGCCGATCTCATATGCTTCTAACAGCTTTTTTTCAGGTGTTGGCTGCACATCTAACATTTTGTACATCGGAAAAAATCTAGAGATATGCCATGGAATGTGTTTGCCTGAAACTCCGTTTGAATTATTTTCTAAAGAAGCGATAAACTCAGCAATCTTCTTAAGCTCAGCAGCAGAATCATTTTTACCTGGGATGATAAGTGTTGTTATCTCAATCCAGAAACCCATCTCATGCGCTCTTTTGATTGTGTCAAGGACAGGCTGTAGCCTTCCGTCGCAGAGCTTTTTATAAAAATCATCATTGAAGCTTTTCAGGTCTATATTAATGGCATCAATATACGGCTTGATCATCTCCAATGCTTCTTTTGTTTCATAGCCATTTGTCACATAGATATTTTTGATATTATTTCCATCTGAAAGCTTTGAGCTATGAGCTAATTTAGCAGTATCATAAGCAAACTCCAGAAAAACAGCAGGCTCGTTATATGTATATGCAATGCATGGAATATTATTATCAACAGCTAATCTTACTATTTCTTCTGGTGTTATGTCTTGTCCATATATTCCATATTCGCTAATATTATTCTTTCCTCTAATATTATCTTTTCCTCTAATCTTTTCCCGTGGTGGTTGCGACATTTCACTGTTCTGGCAGAATCTGCATCCAAAATTGCAGCCAGATGTTCCAAAGCTTAAAACATCAGCGCCAGGCATGAAATGGAACAAAGGCTTTTTCTCGATAGAATCAACTGCAATGCCAATTGCTTTTCCATAGACCAAGCTGTATAATTTACCTTTGATATTCTTCCTGACACCGCAGAGCCCTCTATTTCCTTCTGCAATGATGCATCTGTGAGAGCAGGCATTGCATCTGACAATATTATTCTCTTTTTTGTCGTATAAATAGCATTCTTTCATTTAATTGTCTCTACATTTTATCTCTATCAAATTTGTTAATATATTAACATTAAATGTTTTTAAATAGTTTTTGGTTAATTCATTAACATAATTCTTTTTCTTTTATTTAAATATTTGTGCATCGGAAATAACAATTTATAAATAGAAGCGTTCATTTATTATATTATTAAAGGGTTAAGATGGAGTCTATAATTGAATTTAAAAAAAGAGGACAAGCAGATTTAAGGAGTTATACCTCTGGAGAAAATTCAATAGAACTAAATATCAATCCTATTGAATCGCTTGATAAAATAAAATGGGATTTTAAGTATTCTCAAACCCAATATTTAACTCATAAATATCATTCTTATCCAGCAAGATTTATTCCTCAAATACCTAGAGCATTTATTCAACTATTTTCTAAAGAAGGAGATACTATTTTAGACCCTTTTTGTGGTTGCGGGACAACTTTAGTAGAAAGCACATTACTTAAAAGACATTCAATTGGGAATGATTTTAATCCTCTTGCTACATTATTAAGTAAAGTTAAAACTACATCTTTATCAGACAAAAAATTAATAAAAATTGACTCTTTGATAAAGTTAATTGAGACAAGAATAAAAAAGAATAATTTAAAGGAATCAGATTTGCCAGAATTACCAAACAGGAACATAAGCAAATTATTCTCAAAAGAAATGTTAAAAGAATTACAAGTAATAAAGAATATTGTTAAGACATTGGAAGCAAAAGATAAAAACTTGTATCATTATCTGCTAATTGCGTTATCAGCAACGATACGAGCAATTATTGAATCTGAGAATGGCGATAATATCTTAGGAATATTTGAAAGAAAAATAAATCAGATGAATAATTTAATGAAAGAATATAGAAAAAATACGCACAAAACAGATATTAAACTAATTAATGGAGATGCGAGAAAATTAGATATTTCTTCTGAATCTGTTGACTTAATAGTAACCTCTCCCCCATATGTTAATGCACTTGATTATTATAGGGTTCATATGTATAATATGCTCTGGTTGGGGATGGATTATAACGAATTTAAAATAAATGAAATTGGTGGACATTCTCATTTTTTGGCAAATAGATTTAGATTACTTGCTGAATATCTAGGAGATATGTTAAGAGCCATGATTGAAATGAACAGAGTTTTAAAAAATGGAAAATATTGTGCAATTGTTGTCGGAAGTTCAAGCATTGATTATGAATTGATTGAAAGCTATAAACACTTTACAAGCATGGCAAAATATATTGGATTTGAATATGTAAAAACAATTTTTAGAAATATAAATAAATCTTCTAAATATTTTGTTAATGGCAAGATAGATGATGAATATATTGTTGTATTAAAGAAAATAAAAAATCCAGAACATTTGGCTAGTGATGAAGATTTTGTAGCCAAAATTGTTTTAAAAGAAATGCAAAATTTCAGAAGTAAAGTTGAAAAAAACCCTGGAAGTTCAACAAGAGGTAAAAAAGTAAGTGATAAAAGATTAAAATATAATCTTGTAAAAATTGATGAAGCAATTGAAAAGATTAATAAAGATATTAAAATAAAAGGTAATTAGAATGGAAAAGTATATTGACAAAATAATAATATCTGTTTTGAAAGGTAAAGATTATAGACCTTATGTATTAGCAACGATAAATAAAAGATTTGTCGATACTATTTATTCGTTGTTTAAGAAAATTTTAGAAGCTAGACAAAAGAATAAATCAGAAGATTGGTGGATTAAAGAGCTAGTTGAAAATTCCGCAATTTCTAAAAGAGAATTATTATGGTTTGTTGGATTGAACAATAAAACAGTTACAAATATGGCAAATACAGCAAAACGGGAAGTCTGTATAGATTTAGGTAAAGAGAATATAAATTCAATTAAAATGTTAGCTGAAGAAATTGAAAAAATGCACGATGGTTTGCCATATATTGAAATTAAATTAAAACACAAAAAAGAAGAAATTGTTTTATCAGAAAAAGAATCAATCCAAGTACTAAACACAATCTCTGCTATGAAACTTACAGTTCAAGGCGGAGCTTGGAGTGAAGTTGGAAAGAAAGTTGAGAAGAAACTTTTATTTACAATATTTGAAATGTTAGGAATCCCTTCAAAAAATTATGTTCTTGTATCTGATGAGATGAAGAAAAAGGGTTTTGTAGGAAACAGAGAAATTGATGGAATCATTTTAAGTGATGACTATAAAAAAATAATCCAAATAGAATTTAAACTTCTTGGAATTGGCAACCCTGAAATAGGAGATGAAGCATTGGCGCGAGAAGTGGGCTTATTTTTAGTTGATAGAATGACAACAATGATGATTGAAGAAGGAAAAAAGAAAGGAGTTAATATAATTGAGTTACGGGACGAAAAAGCATTAACAAAAATAGGCGAATATCTCAAAAAAGAAGGATTCAAGGTAAAGAACCCACCAAAAATTACAGAGATGGAAAAATTAGTGCCGCAAATTACAAAGAAGTATAGCGAAAACTTAGAGAATAAGAAAATTATTTTTAAAGCAAAAGAATTAGTGAAATAAAGACGTCCTCTCGTTTGTGAACATCAAGTTACATAACTTTGCTTGATTTTATATTGTGCCATTTTTACACAAAATATATATACACATGAAATCTTAAAAAAAACAATGGCAAATGTAAGGCATCCTGCAATTGCAGGACAGTTCTATCCTGGAACAGCGCAGGAGATGATGAAACTATTTAATTCATATTTCACAAATATCTCTAAAGATGAGGCTTTTGTAAGATTGATGCAGGACATCCGTCTTGGAAAAAGAAAATTGCATGGCCTGATAGTTCCTCATGCTGGATGGATGTACAGTGGCATGGTTGCTGCCTATGCTTTTGCTCTTCTCAAAGACAGCCCTTTCAGGAGAATAATCATGCTTGGCCCAAATCATTCTGTCTATACAGATAAGGCTGTCATTGACAATAATGATTATTGGGCAACTCCTTTTGGTGAAGTCAAGGTCTGCCAGACAAAGATAGAAGATGAATATTTTATCTATGATAATATTGGTAGCACAAATAATACTAATAATGCTACTAATAATGCTACTAATAATGCTAATAATACCAATAATACTAATAATACCAATAATATCAATAATACCAATTATGTTAATAATGTTAATAATAGTATCTACACTAAATACACTAAAGCTGTGCATGAAAAAGAGCATTGCTTGGAAGTACAGCTGCCATTTTTGCAGTATGTGCTTGCCCGCAAGGATGGGGCTTGTCATTTTGAAATTTTACCTATAATCATTGGTGACATGGATAATACAGCTTTAGAAAAGATTGCTGATATCCTTGTCCAGTTTGCAGATGAACATACCTTATTCTTAATCTCAACTGATCTTTCGCATTACAAGCCGATACAAGAAGCAAGAAAGATTGATCAGGAGACAATGAAAATAATCATAGATCTTAATACAGAAGAATCATTTAAGATAGATGCATGCGGTAAGAATTCTTTGATTGTTGCTATGCATCTCTGTAAAAAATTAAGCACAGCAACAGGCAGAATTATCAAACCAATTCCTTTGAAATATACAACTTCCGGAGACGTTACAGGCGATTATAGCAAAGGTGTTGTTGGTTATGTCGGTATGATTTTTTGAATTATCTATTATTTTCTTCTTCTTTCATCAAGTTCTTATGATCATAAACTAACAAGCTAATATAAAAAAAGTAAATTTTAATTATCTCTTCAGCCAAGCAGTTGCTTTTGGATTTATGGTCCAATAACCTGCAATACTTACCAATATTGCAAAAGCAATATTATTCAGAAGATCAACATAAGCAGAATAGATTATACTGCCTATCCCAATAGCTATTGTAGCTATTCCCAATGTTATCCTGCACATATTTATTATCGTGGCCATGATGATAAGTTTATAATGGCTTTTGGTGATTATTTATATGTTTGATGTTTTGTTGAGGAAAAGCATATAAATAAGATAAATAATTATGAATAAATAGGTTGTTATGAGGTGAATAATAAAATGGTAGGATTAAGACCACCAAGAAAGTCAAAAAACAAAAAGAAAAGAAAGGGATTATTTGATAAGCTGTTTAGTTAAAATGAAATATACAGATACAACAGGTAAATTTAAGCTAGAATTACTTACTTCTGATATTAACTTTGTTAGAAACATAGCCGATAGAGATATAGGAACAACTTTCAAAGACCTTGACAAAATGTTTAATAAGATTATAAAAAACATAAAGATGAAAGGGTCATTTACAAAGAAACATCTAAATGATTTAAAAGAGTTATTATCAGATTATTATTCAAATTATGTAATAGACTTTTGTGATCTTACTATTTCAACAGTTAATAAAATTAAAAATAAAACACAAGATTTTTCTGATATTATTATAGAATTAAGGAAAATTAAAGACTTTGCTACTAGAAACTATATTAATAAACAATATTTTAATGATTTAATAGATAATAAATTTCAAGAAATAACATATAAAATAATTTCAAGAAAAAAAGTAGTTAAAAATAATCGAAAATATTTTATAAAAGGTCTAATATATGGTGGCATAATTAGTTTAGTTCTAGGAATTGTTTGTAATATAATCTTATAATGTTTTGGTTTTTCTTAAAAACAAGATGATCTGATTAATCCCACCCACCTATCAATACTTGTTTCCATTTTTAAACCTGTTAATTCACATAATACTTTTCTTGTTGTTGTATGTTTCTCTATAAAGTTATACTATAAAACAATCCCATCTAGCAGAATTGGTGAAAACCACAAGGATTTCAGTCCTCTAAAATCATAAACTCTATCCTTAATTTTTTATTACGAAACTGACGTTTACTTAACAGATCATGTTTTGCTGCTTTACGGCAAAAACTATTTAAACCACCAATTCTACTTTTAAAATACAATGAATCTAGAGCGAGCTAAAGGTACAAAGGATTATCCACCTGAAGAGAAGATAATGAGGCAGGAAGTTATAGACAGCTTGAGGAATATTTTTGAGTTATATGGTTTTTCTCCTTTAGAGACTCCAATCATTGAAAGATATGATGTGCTGTCTGCGAAATATACAGGTGGCGCAGAGATATTAAAGGAAACATTCAAATTTAAAGATCAGGGTGGCAGAGAATTATGTTTGAGATATGATTTAACTGTTCCTTTTTGCAGGTTTATCGGCATGAACCCAACAATCAAGATGCCTTTCAAGCGATATCAGATTGGCAGGGTTTTTAGAGATGGCCCTATCAAGACTGGAAGATTAAGGGAATTCTGGCAGTGTGATGTTGATGTTGTCGGCACAAAAAATATGATTGCAGATGCTGAATTTATTAAAATTGCTCAGTCTTTTTTCAGCAGCATTGGATTAAAGGTTATCATTGAGATCAACAACAGGAAACTTCTTGACGGCCTTCTGGAAGATCTGAATATTCTAGATGACAGAAGAGATGATGTGATTGTTGCGATTGACAAGCTGAAAAAGGTTCCTATCAAGGATATTGAAGCTGAACTGGCAGAGAAAGGCGTGGAAAAGAATAAAGTAGATGAGCTTTTCAGGATACTTGGTACAGAAGGTACAAATATGCAGAAGCTGAAGAAGCTTAGAAAACTTCTTAAATCAGAAAAGGCAGTTGAAGGTCTTGATGAGATTGAACAAGTACTTAATTATGTTGATGAGAGTGAAGAAAGTATATCTAAGGAAGAAAAAAGTAAAGATAAAAAAAAGAAAAACCAAAAAAGTAGTAAGAATGATATAATAGATAATAAATCAACTAAAGAGAATAATGTTATGTTCAGCATCTCTCTTGCGCGTGGCCTGAGTTATTATACAGGTACAGTTTATGAGGTATTCATGTCTGATGATGCGCTTTCAGAATTAAATTTAAAATTTAAGTCAAGTTTAGCTGGCGGTGGCAGGTATGATAAGATGATCGGTGATTTTTTAGGTAGTAACAGAGAATTTCCTGCTATTGGTATAAGTTTTGGTATTGAACCGATTACAGTGATGATAAATGAGATAAAAAAATCAGAATTAGAGAAGAGCTCTGATGATGATAAAAATAATAATTATAATAAAAATAATAAAGACAATACAGATAAATATGGAATAGGTAAAGATGATAAAGGATATGTAAAAAAAACAGTTACAGAACTTTATGTAATCCCAATTCCTTTTGATAAATCTGCAAGAGCAGCTTCGAAAGTAGTTGAAGAGCTAAGAAATGCAGGGTTAAATGTTGACATGGATATCTCTGGCAAAGGCATAAGCAAGAATCTGAATTATGCAAATAGTTATGGTATTCCTTATGTTCTTTTTGTTGGTGAAGAGGAATTGAAGAAAAAGAAGTTTAAACTGAAAGATATGAGAGCAGGCAAAGAAGAATATCTTACTGTTAAAGGGATTGTTAAGAGATTGAAGTAATTCTTTGTTATATTTTTATTAAAATCTTTTTTTCCACTAATGTATTTCACTGGTGGTGGTCAAATTTATTTGGCTCTTCTTTTTAACTAATATAACAGAAAACTTTAAATATTAGTTCTGCTTAACTAGTTAAAAAGAACAATTTAAGCAGAAATATGCAGATAAACTATTAATCTATTAAGATTTGATAAACAATCTGTTAATGGTAATCAAATGGATAAGATAACACATAAAAGAGCAGCTGAAATGCATTATAATATTGCAGGTAATTATCATATTGGATTTGTATCTGCTAAAGATTCAGAGAAAAAAGCAAATATGGTTGTTGCTGCACAAAATTATTTTTATTGTATCATCAATTTGATTGAGATGGTGTTTGCAAAATCAAATGAGCATTCTTTTAATCATGAAAACAGATATAGGAAGATTACAGAGAAAAATGCCTTGTTCAGCTCAGAATTCAAAAACTTGTTTAATGAGGTTGACCGTGATTTAAGAAATAAAGTTGCTTACAGAGCTGAAAACGGCAGGAAGTACCAGATTATCAAAAACTTGGCAGATTTAGCAATGAAAGAATTAAACAATTCAGAGGAAATAACTTTTGAGAATAATAGTTCAGAGGGAAAAACAGATGAAAACTGAAAATAAATTTGACACAGCCATGAATAATATCTATCTGTCATATGAACAATTCAAAGAGATTGTTGCAGTTTACTTATATGGTAGTGTTGCAAGAGGAGATTTTTCATTAAGGCATTCTGATCTGGATCTGTTTATAATCTTGAATCAGCAAAAACCACATAAGAAAACTACTGAACAGATTAATTCTTTAATCACAGCTATTGGTTTTGAGAATGGTGTTAATGTGCAAATAGAATTTCAAGGTCTTAAAGTGAATGAAGAGGACAAATCATTAATCAGAAAAGTGATGGAAGAAGGAAGATTGGTGTTTTCTAGTGGGTTTATAGTTTTTGATAAGTATCAGATTGGCTTAAAACCATATCTGTTCTATAAATATAAAATACCTAATATGAAATATAGGGCAAGATTCTCTCAGATATTGCATGGTTATAAATCATCATATTATAAAAAGGAAGAGAAGATAACAAAACAATACAAAGGAATCATTGATAATATTGGTTTGATTGAGGTAGGTAAAGGTGCTATTTTAGTATCCAAGGATAAAGAAATATATTTACTTAAGCTTTTCAAGGAATTTGATATTGATTTTAGTATGGTAAGGATGGTTTATTTGGAATGAAATCTAAGTATGTATAAATCCAAGCAAACTTTTTTAAATACAACTGTATAATTCCATGGATTAAGGTAATCTAAATAGTATAATTAGGTATATTAGGTGTATAATGGTCAGATCAAACAACCCAAAATCACATGAATCTGGAGATTCCAGACAAAAATGTCTTCATTGCGGGAAACCTGCTTTAGATGGGGAAGTGCATAATCTATGCAAGAAATGCTTTTTAGACAGCTATAGCAATGTACATGGGTTTAAAGGGGTTAAGGGGTCTGGCAAATTTAGTCTTAGTGTATGCATCAATTGCAACAGTTATTGTTATGGCAGACAGTTCAGGATACCTATAAAAAATGATGAAAACTTTCAGAAGACAATAAGAAAAGCTGTGCTTGAGAATACCATATTTGATAAGAGGCCTGATATATTTGAGATTAATGCTGTCTTTCCATCACATACAAAAAAACAAGGAACAAAACTAAATCTAAATGTTGATGTATATGTGTTGACAAAGATTATATTATCTGGAATCAGATTAGACAATGAAAAGCAAAAAGATAGTGAAAAGCAGAAGCAGAGAGTGAAAGATACATTAATCAAGGAAGAGGAATATACTTTGCCTTTGAAATTCAGGTATACTATATGTGATAAATGCAATCTTGCAAATTCTAATTATTTTGAAGGCAGGATACAGTTGAGGAATGACAAAAACAATCAGTTTGAAAAAGCTACTGAGTTCATAAGAAGCAGGGTAAATTCAGAGAAAGGCTCTGCAAAATATGTTTATATCACAAAAGAGGATAAGGTTAAGAATGGCATTGATTTCTACATAACTTCACAGAAATTTATCCAGCCCATAGGAAAACAGCTGCTCAGTAAGTTTGGCGGAGAGCTGAAGGTCACATCTTCACTGCATACCATGGACAGCCAGACATCAAAAGAGCTTTACAGGGTAGATGTCCTGTTGAGGCTGACTGATTTCAATGTAGGTGATATCCTTTCGATAGGTGACAAAAGCAATAAAAAATTCCTTCTTGTTAAGGAGATCAAAGGAAAGGAAGTGAATGGTATTGATCTGAAGACAAATAAGAAAGCAAATGAGAATTATACAAGAAAAGAGCATGAAGTGATTGCAGCTGCCAAAGATTATAAAGAGGCTGTTGTTTTGTCTGAGTATCATGGAAACCAGAAGAATAAATCTGTAAGGCAGAAAATTATAAGGCAGAAAGTTATAAAAATATTGCACCCAGACACATATCAGCCTGTTAATATTGAGAACACAGAAGATGTGAAGATAAAAAAAGAAAAGGATGGAGATAAGATTGATATTGTAATCATAGGCAGGAAAGTATATGCTGTGAGCTTATGAATATTAAGAGTTTCTTTTTTCCCTATAATCTTTCACAATCTTCTGGAGCAACAGGCTTTTATCTAATGATATGTCAAACTTTTCTCTGTCCACAAATAAGAATTCATCTGTCTCTTTATGTTCAATATCATCTATTTTGCTCTTATCAATGACTACAAAATTATCTTTTATTATTTTGTTCGGTCTCTCACATATGATTATGCTCACTTTTTCTTTTAGTTGGTCTATGTTATTTTCACTGCAGATTGAGCCGTCTTCCACAAAAATGATCTCATCTTGTTTGATATTGCTCTTTTCTCTTCTGTATCCTTCACCAAGATCTTTTATTTTCTTGATTATTGCATATTTTTCAGAATTGTTAAGCACATTGTTCAGCAGGCCTATTTTTTTTGTTAATCTTCTTATGCTATTGTCTTTATTATCTATCTCAAACCTGTATCTGTTGATTATCTCTTCTTTGCTGTTCAGCTTTTCCATAAGGGCATTATCACTTTTCATCTCGCTCTTTCTCTTGATCTTTTTCAGCATCATCCTAAAATCTTTTTTAATGGATTCTGCCTGTTGTTTCAGCTTTCTGTTGGATTCTTTCAGGTATATATTCTCTTTATCAAGCATACTGATCTTAAAATCCATATTTTCATAGAATCTGTTGAACTCTTTAGGCAATGCATTGTTTTCAATTGCTTTTTTAATAACTTTTACATTATTGTCATCTGTTTTTTCGATAATATCAACTGCAAGTTTTATTGGCAGGCCTTCATCAGTTGAAAATACTATTTTTGTAATTTCATTAAGAATGTCAAGCTTATCTTCTCTTATAAGATGATTTTCTATTTTTTCCAGCAGTGTTCTTTTTCTTCTGAAAGCATATAATGCAGATGCTAATGCATCTCTTTCATGATCATTGCCTGCTTCTGTTTTTAATAAATTATTATTATTATTATTATTAAAAGATTTATTCTTCAGATGAGACTGGTAAGAACTAATAAGATCTTTTTTCTCAAGAACTTTCATATCTTCTTTTGGACTTATCAGTTTTGCTCCTGTCTTTATTGCAAAATCCTCAACAAAATGCGGGATATTTTTTTTATCACATCCGACAATCAAAGGTATCCCTTGTTTTGTAATCTCAAATATAAGGCTGCTAAGGCAATAGCTTTTTGAAGAGCCAATATCCATAATATTTCCCCTTAGGTTAAGCACTGCATATCCTGTTGTTGTTCCAGGGTCAATCCCTACAATTATCAGATTTTTCAAATTATGTTTGGTATGATTTTCAGGTTTAAAAATGTTGCTTTTTCTTTAACAACCTTTAAAAAACAGTTAATATTTCTTTTTAAGTGTAGAATACAATGATCCACAATACAATAATCCGTAACAATAAACAAAATAAGGTCAATGAAAAATATATGCGGCTTGCGTTAGAGCTGGCCAGGAAAGGCAGGCCCTCACCAAATCCTTATGTTGGATGTGTCATTGTCAAGGACAACATTGTTATTGCAGAAGGCTATCATCATAGATGCGGTGAAGCTCATGCAGAGATTGATGCCATCTGCAGTTATGTGAATGATACTAAATCACAGATTAAATCTACTAAGTTTAGCCTCAGAAAAAGATTAAATAAAGTAACTGAAGTAATATCAAAAAAAATCAAGATAAACAAGTCAGAAAAGATAAGGCAGCTGAAAGGCTCAACTTTCTATGTTAATCTTGAGCCATGCATCCATCATGGCAGGACACCGCCTTGTGTTGATAAGATAATCTCTCTGAAGCCGGCAAAGGTTGTGATTGCCATGCTTGATCCTAATCCTATCGTGAAAGGAAATGGCGTGAAAAAATTAAGAGAAGCAGGCATTGATGTTTTATTAGGTGTTCTTAAAGATGATGCAGAAGAGCTCAACAAAAGCTATATTAAATATATTTCGACCAAGATTCCATACACAATCTTGAAATCTGCAGTGACAATGAACTGGAAGATAACATGGGGTGATGGAAGGAATAAGAAGATAACTGGCAAAGAGAGCAAACTATTCTCTCACCAACTGCGGAATAAGGTTGATGCAATCCTTGTTGGCATCAATACTGTTCTGAGGGATGACCCTTTGCTTACAACCCGATTAGATTTTGATGAGAATACAGATAAAATTTGCAATAATAATGATCACTGCAATAAATCAAGGGATCCTCTTCGTATAATCTTAGATTCAAAATTAAAGATACCTTTGTCAGCAAAAGTTCTGAAAGATAACAACATCATTATTTTCACTGGCAAAACTAATAAGATTCCTTCCAGAAAAAAGATATTGCTCAGAAAAAGAGGAGTAAGGGTATTTGTGTGCAGGGATGATAAGATCAGCCTGAAAAAAGTTTTATGGGTTTTAGGCAGGATGGGTATCTCATCTGTGCTTATAGAGGGCGGCGCAACAATAAACACTTCTGCAATTAAGGAGAAGGTTGTTGATGAGATATATTTTCTGGTGGCACCTTTTGTGATCAATAAGAAAAATATGAAATGTGTATTCTCAGGCAATATGGACAAATTGCATTTCAAGAAGATATCTGTCAATAAGTTAGGTGAAGATTTTATAATTAATGCTGTGCCAAAAAAATAGAAACACTTAAATATCTCTTCATACTTAATTTTTCATATTAATTTATCTATACATAAAAAATATATAGAAAGTGGGTGATATAAATGATAAAGAATTGGAAAAGTGGCTTATTATGGGGTTTTTTGTTGTGGATTTTTATTTTTGTTGAATGGTCTATATTGATGTTTCTGCCATGGGTTAAGGATAAGCAAGTTGTGCAATACCTGATTCATTTTGTTGTTCTTGTGATATTGGTTATGTTATGCGCTGGCAAATATTTTAAGAATGTTTCAGCAAGTGCAAAAGAAGGTTTTGTAGTTGGTATATTCTTTCTGATAATTGGTAATGTGTTGGATATGGTAATTACTATACCTTTATTTATAGGAGGCAATTATGGTGCTTTTTATGGCAATTGGATGATGTGGTTTGGTTTTTTGATAATGATACTGACTAGTACTTTTGTTGGTATGAAAAAAGCAGGTTGTACTTCTTGTACATCTTCTGCATCTTCAGTATCTTCTACATCTTCAGTATCTTCTGCTGAACCTAAAAAGATGATTGATTTCCCTTCACCAGCAGTTGGAAAAGTAGAATTTAAACCAGTCTCAGCTACACCATCTAAGAAAGTAGTTCCAAAAGCAGCAGTTAAGAAGAAATCTGCTAAAGCAACTAAACCTACTAAAGCAACTAAACCTGCTAAAATAGCTAACCAAGATGTACCTGCAGAGAAAAAAGCAGTCAAAAGTGCATTAAAAAAGAAACCAGCTTCTATGAAGAAGAAAGCAGCTAAGAAAAGCAGGAAAAGATAAAGTATTTAAAACTTAATTTTTTCTTATTTTTTTATTGAGTATAATTTTATACTTTTAATAATATATTTATTAATAAATTTAATGATGAATTTTTAATTGGAGAAAATTTTAGGGGGAGAGAATAATGGCTTTGAAAATACCAGAAGATATGGGTGATTTATTTTATTTTAGCAGGAGAATATTAGGAGATGGTGCAGGGAAAGCAATGGCTTGGGTATACAGGCCTGAATGTACCAAATGTCATAAGGCAAAGATGGGCAAGCCAGTAGATTCAAAAACAGGCAAGATTAAGATTAGGGCTGATCAATATGTGTGTCCTGAATGCAATAATACTATGCCAAAACAGGATCTTGAGCCTTTATGCACAATGGAGATTGTTTATACTTGTCCAGAATGCAGTAAAGAAGGCGAAGCAACAACACCATACAAGCTGAAAACATTTGAAGGTGTCAAGGCTTATGTGTTTGAGTGTCAGCATTGCGGCAAGAAATTAGGCATAACAAAGAAGATGAAAGAAAGGAAGAAATAGTATTTATTGTTTTATTAGTTATTTATGATTTTGTTTAATAAATGAAAGGATGTATTATTATGTTATGGCAAGATTTAGTAATTATGATTATTGTTATTGTATTTACAATATCTTTGATTCCGCAGGTGTATCATGGTTATAATAAAAAGAAAGGCCTTATAACATTGGCAACATCTATACCAACATGCGCAGGTTTGTTTGTTCTTTCATATGTATATTCTACTCTTGATCTGTATCTGTCTGCTATTATTTCTTTTTTCACTGCAGTTATCTGGCTGGTAATGGTTTTGCAGAGACTGAAGTATGGGAAAGCTTGAGTTCTTTGTAACCTAAATTTGACATTGTTAAACTTGGAATATAGTCAACGCGACATAATTTAGGACAAAATATATAAATAAGTTAATCTTAATCCATTTTGAGGTGATACATTTGTCTTCTGAAAAAATTGCTATCAGAAAAAAAATGATTTCTTTAATTAAAAAGAAGAAATCTGTTCG
>JBDRKY010000056.1:0-3695 GCA_043813525.1 Candidatus Woesearchaeota archaeon | reverse complement strand
GATTATGATAACCACTACTTTTGATGCATTCTGCTAATTCTTTATGTGGATGTTCAAGAATTCTGTTTATATCAATTAGTTTATTTTTATTTAAACAAATCAATGATTTCTCTACATTTTTCCAGCTGGTGTTCTGGGTTAGTACCGCTCCCAAAAAAATCTCTAAAACTTGCTTGTTATTTTTTGGATAAGAATAGTCTCCTTTGTGGTATTCTGCAATATTTTTACAGTCAGGAGTTACTGGCCACCATCCTTGATTGCCATAAGCTTTAAGCATCAAATTATAGATGTTTTCCAGCTGTTTTTTTATGTTTTTTTGGAGCATTTTGAACTTATTTCATGCGTGTTTAAAAATATAAACTAATTCTTTAGTTGAATTTAAATGTAAATATTGTGCTTGTGCAGTATGGGCATCTGCTTGGTTGTTTTTTAATCTCATTATAGATAAATGTATATTTGCACTTAGGACATGTATATCTTATCTTTTCTCTGTCTATTCGCTGAATCTCTACTTTTATTTTCTCTTTTTCTTTTTGTTTGTGAATCTTCTCAAGATACTCGTCTTCTTGATCCCATCCATGCGGCTTTATCTCTTTTTTTGTTGTCTTCTCTTTTTCCTCAACAGCTTTTGTTCTTGCAATATTTTCCTTGTTCTTGCGCTCCTTTACACAAAGAGGGCAGACCATCATCTTATATACAGGATCAAGAATAAACTCTGTTGCTAATGCCTTTTTGCTGCATTTTTTGCACACTGCTTTTATTCCTGTATCTGACATAAATGGATGATGTAAATAAAGTAATATTTAAAGATTATTGTTTCATAAGTTTTTTTGTTTTCAGTTTTACTGCTAAATAACTATTCGTAACGCAATGCGTCTACTGGCTTTAGCTTTGATGCGTTATATGCAGGGACAATGCCTGCGACTATGCCAACACTGATTGAGACAGACAAGGCAAGTATGATTGAATTTGTGCTGACCAAAGTCATCAATCCTCCTCTGCCCATTGGCATTCCTGACAGGAACATTGGCATCAGGCCAGATAGCATAGTACCAAAGATAATCCCTAAAATACCGCCTATCAATCCGATTAGACCGGCATTAATCAGGAATATCAATAAGATATCTTTGTTGCCTGCGCCAATCGCTTTCATTATACCAATCTCTTTTGTTTTTTCAAGTACAGATGTAAACATAGTGTTGGCAATTCCAACAGCACCAACAAGCAATGAGACTGCTGCGATAGCAACTAAAAAAGCACTCATTGTGCTCATCATCTGTGCCCTTGTCTCCATCATCTGCTTGCTGGAAGAGATTGAAAAGTCCTTTGTTTTGTCTGTGACATGTCTTTTTAACATCAGTTTTTTCTCAATCTTTGCAATTGTCTCTTCAAGCAGGTCTTCATTCTTCACTTTGATGACTATAGAATCATAAACATTATTTTCTTTATCTTCTAAAACCTGATATGCCATTTGTATTGGCATGAAGATGCTTCTTCCATTATTATTGTCCAATATTCCAACTACACGAAATGCACTGTCTTCAATAGTGATCATCTTATTGATGCCTACTGGACTATCAAAATAAGAATCAGCTAAACCAGCACCTATGACTACTACATTCTGATCAGCAGAATCTAAAAATCTCCCGTTTCTTATTTTTTCTGTTGTTATATCAGACCATACTTTCTGATCCACACCTGTTAAAGAGACTGAACCTGATTTTCCAAGATAAGATACATCAACATTACCTCTTATATTTGTATCAATCAATGCTAGATCTGGAATTCCTTTCAATGTTTGCAGATCTGTCCTGTCCAGGACAATTTCTTCACCAGCAGTCTGTGCAGTACTTCCACCGCCTCCTCCTTCTGGTCTTCCAAACATCCTGCCCCCCCTTGAAAAACCAGCTGATAATGTAATTATATCACCACCTAAGCCACCCATCTGCTCATTAATAGATTGCTGCATACCTTCTCCAATAGACATTATAGCGATGACTGCAGCTACACCAATGACAATACCTAATATGGTCAGCCAGCTTCTTAATTTGCTATGCACAACCATGCTAAAAGCATGTCTTAAACATTTTTTTAATTTCATTATTTATTGGCCTCTTGATTAAATTATTTATATTTAAACAGATCCTTAAACTTAAATTTAGGATTAATCAGCTTTTTTTTCTTGTATTTTGAATAAAATACAGCAACAACAAGTAATATCACTAATCCTATTATATACCATTTATACTTTGAAAAAAAGCTTTGCTGTTGTACTGCTCTTGCACCTCTAAATGCAGCAGGTCCAACAACAGTAGTTCCATCAGCAGATACAATAGGCACCATTGATTGGGAATTTACTTTCACTTCTTTTTCCACAATATTTCGTTCACCCATTGTATCTGTATAAGCAACTTGGATTAAGACTGTATCCTGTTCCTTGCTTTTTGATCCAAAATCAAATTCAATGACATCTTCTTGGTTTCCTGTATTTTTTACTTTACCTGTATTTTTTGCTGATGCACTTTTATCTTTTGCAGTAACAGCTGATTGTTTTGTTTGTTTTGGCTGTAGATTAAAGCTTGCGACAGTATAATCCCCATTGTTCAGGTTTCCTATGATCATTGAGCTTGAGCCAGTTGTTTTCCATCCTTCCTGTTCTGGAACAATGATTGAGACAGAGTATGCTGGATTGCTTCCTATATTTGCTATGCTGAATGATGTTTCACCTGCAGAGCTTTCAGAATATGAAACTTCAAAATCAGTGCTTCCACCAACATAAACACCTGCGATTGTAGATATTTTGGTGTTGTTTCTTGAGATTGGATCATCATAACTTAATGACAGGGCTAATTCATACAATCCAGGAATAGCATTTGTGTCTGCAATTACTTTGTATCTTAGTTCTGCGCTATCTCCAATATCAATATACTTAATATATTTAGTATTGTCACTTCCGACAGGAAGGACAACCTTATCTTCATTTTTCCAGCTGAATGTCAAGTCTCTTAATGGAGCATTACCAACATTATTTATGGTAAACATCAGATCTGTTTGTCTGCCAGGGATAAGAGTAGATTTATCGATGTAAATAACTTCTGCGCTTTCTTGGCTTCCTATATCTAAGCTTAAACTTGTTATCTGCGCTGAGTCTTCATTTCCTTTCTCATAAAACTTTACCTTTAATCCATAGTTTGCAGCATTTGCATCACGGTCAATCTTTATGTTAAATTTTACAATCTTCATATTGTCTTCAGTCTGGTAAGATTTGATAGTTCCAACATTTTGGATCTTACTTACACCTGGAACCATTGAAAAAGGATATTCAGGAACTAATTCTATGATTAAATTATCAACAGGAGTATCTCCTTTATTTTCAACTCCTAACCTTACCTCAACAATGCTGCCTGAGATTGCAGGGTCTGGATCCTGATTAACAAGGCTTAATGCAATATACTTTCCTTCTATCTTGTCTGCATACACAAACGCAGAATTCAATAACAAGCTAGACAAGATTAAAGCCACTATTAATAATATCATTCCTTTGATTTTTTTCATTTTACCAATCCTCCATTATAAGTTTTTATAATTTACATCTTTTTTAATTTTACAATATAATATTTATCTTGCTGAGATCATCTTAAAGCACCATTATAGGTTTTTATCACCTGCCCATCTTTTAATTCTATGACTGTATG
>JBDRKY010000055.1:0-13386 GCA_043813525.1 Candidatus Woesearchaeota archaeon | reverse complement strand
TGTTGGAAAATTGTAAGGCATGATGTAACAAGCTCAAACTTCTTCAAGTCAATTGAGACTCTGAAATATGGTATTGAGATGTTCTTAGATAACACTTTTTTTATGTTTAATCCGTCCAATTACTTGTCGCGTTGACTAATTGATATAGCCATTATGTGCTTTTACTAAGGATGTAACATTAGCTAGTCCAAGACCAGTACCAGTATCAGTTCCTCTTTGTTTTGTTGTAAAAAATGGATCATATATCCTATCTAAAATATCAGATTTAATTCCGCAACCATTGTCAGATACAGAAATTTTAACATATCTGCCAATAGGAATCTCTAAATCATCCTTTGTTCTAGGATGATTAATAGTAAGTGCTGTGTTTAATTCTACATATTCAGTTGAGACAACAATCTCTCCATCTTTTCTTTCTGTTGCTTCTATTGCATCTCTTGCATTGATTATCAGATTCTGAAGGATTTGGTAGACCTTGCTTCTGTTTCCTAAAACAATCATTTCTCTAATTTCTATATCTTGTCTTATTTCACAGGATTTTAAGGTTATATCTTTAATCATCCCTATATATGTTAATATATATTCATTGATATTTACTCGCTCTAAATTAGCATTGCTTGGTTTTGAATAATCTAATAATTGTCTGACCAGTTCTTTTGCATTGCTTAAGGCCTGAAGAGATCTGCTGGCATAATCAATTACTTTTGATTCATCTAATTCTCCGTCAGTTGCAAGCGACATAATCAAATCTAAATAGGCAAATGGCCCAGTCAGCAGATTATTGAAATCATGAGCAATCCCGCCAACTAGTATTCCTAATGACTCTAACTTTGATGCTTGTGATAATGCTTCCTCATACCTTCTTCTTGCTGTTATATTCCTTACAAGCCCGAAATAATATTGGTCACCTGGGCTTTCTCTTGTTTCACCCATTATGCTTGCAGTGACTTCACATATAATTTTATTACCTGTTTTTCTTGTGATCAGAACTTCTTCATAACTTGTTACTTTCCCATCTTGTGATTTTTTAAGAAGTTCAACAAATTTATTTCTTGTATTGGAATCATCTGTTAGATCATCTAAACACATATTATGTGTCTCTTCAGGCTCAAGCTCAAATAATTCAAGAAATCTGTCATTACGTGCAACAATTTTTCCACTGAATGTTGCGATATAAGCTGCGTCAGGTATTGCTCTAAATAGTTTTTTACCTTGGTTTACTATTGTTGTAAGCTTTTTTTTCTTTCCCATTTTATTGTTTGATTCTTATGTCTGTTATTTAATTGTTTACACCCATACTACTTAGAAGTGGTCATCTATTTAAAAATATTATTGTGTTTTAGGCTTCATCAAAAAAATAGATAAGAAAGAAAATAAAATAAATAAAAAAACTATTGATTCTCAGTCAGGCCTTTTCTGCTTCTGATCTGGCTGATAATCTTGTTCTGCATCTCATCTGGCAGCCTTTCATAGCTTTGATCAATGACAGATGAGCTTCCTCTGCCGCCTGTTGCAGATCTTAAATCATTGCTCAAACCAAACATTTCACCAACTGGAAGCTTTGCTTTGGTCTCAACTGTGCTGCCTTCCTGTTTCATATCTAACAGCTGTCCACGCTTATTGCCGACAAGTTTTGAAATCTCACCCATATATTCATCAGGAGATTCAAACAATAATGTCTGCACTGGTTCGAACAGCATTGGATTAGCTAATCTCATTGCTTCTCTGATGCCTTCTCTTACTGCAGGATAGACCTGTGCAGGTCCTCTATGGATTGCGTCCTCGTGAAGCTTACAATCTGTCATGATGACCATGACTTTGACACATGGTTCTCTTGCTAAAGGACCTGAATTCATAACATCCTCAAACATGTCCATGACCATCTCTATAATCTCACCGATGTGTACCTGACCTCTTGTTGCTTCAAAAAACATATTGCCGTTGAATATATCTTTAATCTTAGGCGCAAGTTTTGAGTCCATGCCAAGCTCTATCAGCTTATCTCTCAGCACAAGATCCTTTTTCTTTATCCTGCCTGTTTGAATGTCGCCATTCTTTATTGCCTTTGATATATTGTCTGGTATAGGCAGCACCTTGAAAAATAAATGATTGTGCTTGTTTGGAGATTTACCCATTGCTTCTGGACTTTCTTTTGTGATTGTCTCTCTGTAAACGACAATAGGTGGTGATGTCTTTACCTCAATCCCTTTCTCTGACTTTATCCTGTTCTCAATGACCTCAAGATGAAGCTCACCCATACCTGACATAAGATGTTCACCAGTCTCTTCATTGATCTCTATCTTGATGCATGGATCCTCTTTCTGTACAATCCTCAGCACATCAATCAGCTTTGGAAGATCTGACGGCCTTGCAGCTTCTATAGCTTTTGTGACGACAGGATCGAAAATATGTGTTATCTCCTCAAAAGGTGTTTCAACCTGCTGTTCTGTTATTGTTTCACCAGGCATTGCCTTAAGTCCAGCAATACCAATTATATTGCCTGCTGGGATGTGATCAACAATCTCTCTCTTTGCGCCATTGTAGATGAATACCTGCTGTATCTTCAGATTTTGCTTGCCTCTATTAAGATAAGCCGGTGATCCTTTATTGACTGTTCCGGAAAAGATTCTTCCTGCACTGATCTCTCCTGCCTGAGGATCAACAACAACCTTTGTAACAATAAAATATAATCCTCCTTTTGGGTCACATTTCAACAAAGATTTTCCATCTTCACTCTCAACATCACCTTTCCATATCTTTGGAATCCTGTATGCCTGAGCTTTTGACGGATCTGGCAGATGCTGGATGACTGAATCTAAAATAACTTCATGGATTGGTGCTTTTTTCCTTAAGCTTTTTATCTGTTCCTCATCACCTGAAGTGTATGCATCAATTATCTCCTTGAATGTTATGCCTTTCTTCTTCATATAATTAAGGGACAATGCCCAGTTATGGAAAGCACTGCCAAAACATACGCTGCCATCCTGCACATTCACCTGCCACTTCTCACCAAACTCTTTCTCAGCGATGTTTCTGATAAGCTGATTGACATTTGTGATGACTTTGATGAATCTTTCCTGCATTGCTTCTGGTGTCAGCTGTAATTCTTTTATGAGCCTGTCAACCTTGTTTATGAAAAGAATTGGTTTAACCCTTTCTCTCAGTGCCTGCCTTAATACAGTCTCTGTCTGTGGCATGATACCCTCAACAGCACAGCATAGGACAATAGCTCCGTCAACAGCACGCATAGCTCTTGTCACGTCACCACCAAAATCAACGTGGCCTGGTGTATCCATAAGATTAATCAGGTATTCACTTCCTTCAAAATCATGTACCATGTTGACAGCTGCTGTATCTATTGTGATTCCTCTCTCCTGTTCATCAGCATGAAAATCAAGCTGGCATGCTTTACCTGCCAGATCTTCTGACATCATCCCACATCCTGCCAGCAGGTTGTCAGAGAATGTTGTTTTCCCATGATCAATATGAGCTGCAATAGCTATATTTCTTATCTTACTCTGGTCGGTCATCAATCTTTTGACCTTGTCTACCATCTTTTCTGCCATAATTATTACCTCCTAAAAAGGTTTGAAAGGTAATAAAGGTTTGAATTGTATAAAAAGAATATATCTTTCCTTTCAAATCTTTCTAACCAATAATACCTTTCAAGCCTTTACCTTGTATGTTTCTCATGAACTGCTTCATAACTATGCAATTCCTTGTCTTTGAACCACATTTTCAGCTCTTTATCAGCTTCTTTTTTTGAACCTGAAGCATGTATTAGATTTTTGATTGAAATGCCTTTTGTGTCTGCGAATTCATATGAATGGACTGCGAAATCTCCTCTGATAGTTCCAGGAATTGATTTTTTTGGCTCTGTGTGGCCGCACATCTTCCTGATAACTTCTACTGCACTTACACCTTCAACATTCATCGCTACTACAGGGCCAGATGTCACATATTCTTCCAGGCTTAAGTAAAAATCTTTCTTGATGTGTTCGCTGTAATGCTCAGCAGCAAACTTTTTGTCTATCCAGACCATCTTCATACCTATGATTTTCAGTCCAGATCTTTCAAGCCTATGAATAATCTCTCCCATAAGGCCGCGCTCGACAGCATCTGGCTTCAGTAAGACTAATGTTCTTTCAATCATTTTTTCACCTTTTATTTTTATCTTTTATTATTTTCTAATTATTTATTTTTTTGTTTGTGATAAGTAGTAGTCCATTTTGTTGTATGCGGCTTTTTCTTAAGCTTTAGCATATTCTTCTCGCATTTGCTTTTGCAGAAGTAAAGCACTTTGCCATCTGTTTTCACAAACATCTTGCCTGTTCCTTTGATCATTGTTTCTCCGCAAAATGTGCATTTCATGATAATTACCTCCTATACTTTTATTATTGTGACCCTCGTCCTGCTTTTGTAAGCTGTTTAGCTTCGATCTCTGTCTCTCTTAGCATTAATACATCGCCTTTCTGGACAGGACCTTTGACATTCCTTCTTATGATCTTGTTGATGTCTCTGCCTTCAAGAATCTTGCACCTTACCTGTGTTGCTTCTCCTCTGGTTCCTGTTCTTCCGATAACCTCTTCAACACTAGCAGGCCAGGCTTTTGAGAACACTACATTGCCTTTCTTTACTTCTTCTTCTTTTCCTTTTTTCCCTAATTTTTTTCCTGCCATCTTTTCTCACATCTATTATTATTTAGTAAGATCTTTGATGAGAACTTTTCCGTCTCCTTCATTGATGACAGCAACAGCAGTTGTTCCAACCTGTAATCCTGCAGCTGTTCCAAGCTCTTCTTTTGTTGCAATCTTGAAACATTTTATGCCTTTTTCTTTGCATAACAATGGAAGATGCATCACAATCTCTGGTGGTGTGACGTCTGCTGCATAAGCAACTATCTTTGCAGTTCCTCTCTCGATTGCTTTTGTAACTTCATTTGCTCCTTTTTTTATCTTACCTGATGTCTTAGCTATCTCAATAGCCTCTAAAGCTTTATCAGCCATTTCTTTACTTGTTTCTTCAGCCATATTTATTCTCCTCCAATATTATTAAATAACGAGATTAAAAGAAATCACTTCTAACCTCATTCAGGTCAAAATAAATAACAAAGACCTTCCTTATTCATAGGTTATTCCATTGGGGTTGTGTGTGGTTTATAAATGTTGCTGTTCTTTTAGAAATAAAATTTGTTCTATTAATGTAATTGATTCATATCATAAGTAGACATGATCCTAAATGGCATTTGTTCAAACACTCCAGAATTTCTCATTAATAATGCAAGATTTTCTTTATCTCTAAATGCTGTATATAATCTTAAATATGACTCATTAAGTAAAAACTCCGGATGGGTATCACTGCTATGTAATTTAATTTTATGTTTTTGTTCTCCTCTACTAAGAGTTATATTTACAAAATGATATACTTTATCATCTTCAGGTCCTGGAAATCCATCTGCAAACCATTCACCACCTGGTGTACTTTGTTTTCTGTGGTCAAAAGCTGTAATTCTAACATCATCAATAAATTTCAATCCAATTCCTAATGCATATTCTGATTTAAGTGCTTCATCTAACGTATCATATGGTGTGACTCTTGCTCCATATTTCTGTTCATAAGGTGTTTGTTCTGCTGAAATCTTTCCATCTACTAAATAAAAGAGATCTCTTGGTTCTGTCAAACTTTGTTCTCCTCTAAATCTTTGTTGTCTTGATATTGCCTTTGTACTGTTTGTTATTTTTACTCCTGCATAAACAAAATTGCCTAACGCAAACAAAGAAAATAATCCAACTAATGCTTTTGCAAATGATGAATCACCAGCCATAGATGTCAATCCAGCTCCACCTGTACTAACTACTCCATATTTAAGAGACCACCATGCTTCTTTTCTCCTTCTTCTTAATTGAGATAATCTAAATTCATCTGTAACATTATCTCTTTCAGCAAGAACTCTTAAGGTATCTATGGATGACATATTGATGGGAGTAATATAGGTTTATTTTTAAGTTTTATCCAATAGATTTATATTATCTAATCTATATTTTCTGTTTTATGCCTAAAGATAATAATTATGATAATGAGAATAATGATAAACTGCATCGTGTTCAGAAGCTGTTAAGTAATTATGGGTATTGTTCCAGACGAAAGGCTGAAGAGCTGATTATTGGTGGCAGGGTTAAAGTGAATGGTAAAACTATAACTATCGGTGATAAGGCAGCAGAAAACGATAGGATATCTGTGGATGGGAAATTTGTGAAAGCAGAGAAAAAAGTATACATTATGTTCCATAAGCCGACAAAATGTGTAACTGCTATGACTGATCCTATGTTTGATACAGTGATGGATTATATTGATAAGAATGGGAAAATGAGCAGTGGTATTTCTGAACGAATATTTCCAATAGGTAGATTAGACTATAACACATCAGGCATGTTATTGCTGACAAATGACGGGGATTTTGCAAACAATGTCATGCACCCAAGATATGAGATCAAAAAAACATATTTTGTATTGTTGGATAAAAATTTAGAGATCAAAGATAAAAGAGCAATTGAGAAAGGTATAGAGCTTGAGGATGGATTGACAAGCCCAGCAAAAGTTAAGATATTAGATTCTGCACATCTAAAAAATAAGAATTATAAAGGTTTAGAAAATAATAACTCTGTGGAAATAACAATACATGAAGGAAGAAACAGGATTGTCAGAAGGATTTTTGAGGAATTAGGATATAATACAATGTTCCTGAAAAGGATAAAGATTGGAAGATTAAGTCTTGGTGACCTGAAAGAAGGTAAATACAGGCATTTGACAGGCAAAGATTTGGATATGATATTTACATAATATTTATAAAAATAGTTATAATTCTGACTTTTAATATGGAAAAAAATACTTATGAATTAAAAACTGGCCTTGCTAAGATGCTTAAAGGTGGCGTCATCATGGATGTTGTGAATGTTGAGCAGGCAAAGATAGCTGAAGCAGCAGGAGCAGTTGCTGTTATGGCATTAGAGAGAGTTCCTTCTGATATCAGAAAAGATGGTGGTGTGGCAAGGATGAGTGATCCGAAAATGATTAAAGAAATCAAACAGGCTGTTTCTATTCCTGTGATGGCAAAAACAAGGATTGGGCATTTTGTTGAAGCACAGATTGTTCAGGCATGTGGTATTGATTATATCGATGAAAGTGAAGTTTTGACGCCTGCAGATGAAAAAGGACACATTAACAAACATGAATTTAAGATTCCTTTTGTCTGCGGAGCAAGAGATCTTGGAGAAGCTCTGAGAAGGATCAATGAGGGAGCAGCAATGATTCGAACTAAAGGTGAGGCTGGAACAGGCAATGTTGTTGAAGCTGTCAGACATATGAAACAGATGAATCATGAGATTGCTATTTTAAAAGCTATGGATGATGGTTTGATTACTGCTGAGAAATTAGATGAACTGCTGAAGATGAAAGCTAAAGAGTACAAAGTTCCATTGAAATTAGTGAAACAGGTAAAAGAATTAGGAAGACTGCCTGTTGTTAATTTTGCAGCTGGTGGCATAGCAACTCCTGCTGATGCAGCACTTATGATGCAATTAGGTTGTGATGGTGTTTTTGTCGGTTCAGGCATTTTCAAAAGCAGTGATCCTGCAAGACGGGCAAAAGCAATTGTCGAAGCAACAACACATTTTAATAATCCTGAAATATTAGTCAAGGTCAGTGAAGGTTTAGGTGAAGCAATGCCTGGTCTTGAAATTGATAATCTAAATGTTAAGATGGCAGAAAGGGGGAAGTAGGTGCTAAGTGTTAAGTGCTGTGTGTTAGGAAAAAACATAACCCTAATAGTTAGTATCCAGCAGCTAACACCTATTTTGTTATAATGAAAATCGGAGTTCTTGCATTACAGGGAAGTTTTGTTGAACATATTGCAGTTTTGAATAAATTGAATAATAAATATAATAAATTAAATATTGAAGCTGTTGAAATAAGATTGCCTGAACAGTTAAAAGAAATGGATGGATTGATAATTCCAGGTGGAGAATCAACAACAATGATGCAGTTGATTAGAGATTATGGTTTTATTGATGCATTGAAAGAGTTTGCAGGTTTTGGATGTGAAAAGTCATTTATAAAACCAATTGAAGAGTCAAATAGAAAATCAAGTGGGGAGCAGAATGGGAAACCAATCATGGGAACATGTGCAGGATGTATTGTGCTTGCAAATATGGGATTTATTGATATTAAAGTTGAAAGAAATGCATATGGCTCTCAGTTAGAAAGTTTTGAAGATGATATTGTTGTTGATTTTAGTGCTGTTAATTCTGATGTTAAAAAAAATTATCATAGTGTTTTTATAAGAGCTCCAAAAATTATTTTTGTTGGTAAAAATGTACAAGTGATAGGTAAATGTAATAATAATAATAATAAATATGAAAATAATAATGAGAATCATGAACCTGTTTTAGTAAAAGAAAAAAAGATTATATGCTGTACATTTCATCCAGAATTAAGTGATGATGATAGGATGCATAAAATGTTTATTGGGATTGTTTCTGGATATACTTAAAAAAAATAAATACTAAATCAGCCATACCTTACTTTCATAATCAAGATTGCTAAACCCAATATCAAAGTTAATATGTTTGCGATGATAATTGGCCATGAATTTAACAGAATTCCATAAACCAGCCAGAGAAATACACCTATACAAAATATTATATACATGCTTAAATTGATGTCTTTTGTAGATCTAGTCTTTAATGTATGAAATGCCTGTGGGACAAATGCAGTAGTTGTTGCTGTTGCAGCCACAAAACCTATAATTGTTATGTAATCTATCATATTGACCTCTTTTTATTTTTTGTAACTTAATTAAATGTTTTTTCATATTAATACAGTTCGTAAGATATTTATATTGCGAAAACTTTCTATCTAAAGTAAGCATATTTTTCAAAATCAAGTGTATTCAGTTTTCGCTGATGAAAACTGGCAGCAATAATATTCTTGTTTAGGAGACTTATTACATACCATATTCTAATTTGAGTAACTAATTCACAGCTTAAACTCCAATTCTCTCTTATCAATATTTTCTTTAACTTTCTTTGCAAAGTCTTCTGTGTTCACGCCAAACTTGACTTCGCCTGACAAAGTTCTGACAGCGACAGTGTTGTCTGCCTCTTCTTTCTCTCCTACAGTGAGGATTAGAGGGATATATTGAACTTGTGCATCTCTTACTTTCTTAGATATGCCTTCTGTTCTTGAATCAATCTCTACTCTGATGCCCATATCATAAAATATCTTCTTGACTTTCTCTGCATAATCATTGAATCTGTCAGCAACAGTAAGTATCCTTACCTGCATAGGTGAAAGCCATAATGGGAATTTGCCAGCAAAATGTTCAATAAGGATTCCTAAAAACCTTTCCAGACTGCCATAGATTGTTCTGTGAATCATAACTGGCCTGTGCTTTTTCCCATCTTTGTCATCATATGTCATATCAAATCTGTCTGGCATTGCCATATCAAGCTGTATTGTGCCGCACTGCCATGTTCTTCCTAAACAATCTTTTATGTGGAAATCAATCTTTGGACCATAAAATGCTCCGTCTCCTTCATTGATCTTATATTTTTTTCCAGTCTCATCAAGAGCATCTTTCAGACCTTTTGTTGCTTTTTCCCACTGCTCATCTGTGCCAACTGATTTTTCTGGCCTTGTTGACAGTTCAAGATTATAACCAAGACCAAACTTGCTATAAATTAGGTCTGATAATCTGATTACACCTAATATCTGTTCCTTTATCTGGTCAGGTGTCATGAATATATGCGCATCATCTTGATGAAATGCTCTTACTCTAAATAGTCCTGCAAGAACACCGCTTAATTCATGTCTGTGCACATGACCAATCTCACCTGCTTTCAATGGGAATTCTCTGTAAGAATGGACTCTTTCTTTATAGATCAAAAATCCGCCAGGACAATTCATTGGCTTTATTGCATAATCCATATTGTCAATGAATGTAGTGTACATATTTTCCTTATAATTAAACCAATGTCCAGATGTTTCCCATAATTTCCTGCTTAGCATAGTTGGTGTCTTAAACTCAACATAACCATCTTTCCTATGGACATCTTTCCAAAAATTAATTAATTCATCCCAGATCACCATACCTTTAGCATGGAAAAATGGGAATCCCGGACCTTCTTCATGGAAACTAAATAAATCTAATCTCTTTCCTATCTCTCTATGATCACGTTTCTTTGCTTCCTCAAGAATATGAATATATTCTTTAAGGTCTTTTTTGTCCCTGAAAGCAATACCATAAATTCTTTGCAATTGATCTTTTTTAGCATCTCCTCTCCAATATGCGCCTGCAATCTTCATCAGCTTGAAAGCTTTAATCATTCTTGTATTTGGTATATGCGGACCTTTGCAAAGATTTTCATATTCACCCTGACAATACATGCTTACTTCATCACCTTCTACACCATTGATCAATTCAGTCTTATATGGGTCATTTTTATAAAATTCTTTTGCTTCTTTCTTAGAAATTATCTTTTGGGTAATCTGCAGTTTCTCATTTACAATCTTCTTCATCTCTGCTTCAATCTTTTCAAGATCATCTGGATGTAATGGTTCCATTCCATAATCCTGATAAAAGCCATTTTCAACTGCTACTCCAACACCCAAACCAATATTTTTTCCTTTGAAAACTCTTAGAATAGCCTGAGACATCAGATGAGAAGCTGAATGCCAGAATACATCTTTGCCTTCTTTATCATTGAATGTAAGAATCTGCAGTGTTACATTCCTTTCAATCTTTGTTGCAATATCAACAACTTTTGATTCTGTTTTTTCTTTACTTTCTCCTGTTTTAGAGTCTATTATTTTACTTTTGTCACTGGATTTGTAAGTGATCTTTGCAGCTAATGCTTCCTGCTGAATTCTTTGAGGAAGCTCTTTCAGAATTTCTGCGATACTTATACCTTTCTCATATTTTTTCATATTTCCATCTGGAAATTTAATTTCTATCACATTAATCACCTTGTTCAATTCTACAAACATTAAACCAAGTATAGAACAAGCTTAACAAGCCTATATTGATTTATGATATGATATACATCCATTATATATAAATTTTGCTGTGTTTTTTAAAGAAAAAATAAGTTAACTAATACTACTCAAAATTACTAAAACCTAATATTTGTTCCCCAAATCGCTAATTCAGAACTCAGCTCTTATACATATACTGGAACTCGTTTCTCTTGCCAGTATTTCTGTATTTCACAAGCTGTGATTTCCTCAGCTTTTTCAGGCTCATGGTAACTGAACCTATGCTCACATTAATGTTTTGTGAAATCTGTTTTGATGTGAACCATTTGCCCTTATTTGCTTTTAGGAAATTATAGACTTCTTGTTGTCCCATTATTATCACTTATTTATAAGCATAGGGTCACATAATCTTTGATTATGATGTATCCCTATATTAAACAATAAATAATGTCTTCTACTATATAAACCTTTGGGAATTTATTAATATCCTTTTATAAGCGTAATTTTTAGATAGTGGTGAAAATTGTGTATAATCTATAAAATTGTATATGTATATATTATCAAATTTATAAATTAATAACTAATTCTTTATTAATAGGGATTAATATGGGATATATTGCAAAAGGAATATTTAATAAAGTAATAGAAGGAATATCAATCACATTGCTTGCAGGCTTTCTTTTTGTAGGTAGTGTGAGGATATTTAATCCTGATCTGTATTTTAAATACAAAAATTATATGTTAAAATTAAATAGTGATGATATTGAAGAAACAGTTGTTATAAGAGATAAAGCTCCTCAAAAAACCAAATACAGAGATCCTGTCAACCCTAATCCTACATTGGATGTTCTTACTGAAAGATATGCTGTTGAACGAAAAGTGATTGCTATCCCATACATCAATAGCAACAAAAAGATAGGGATAGGAAACACAATCGATGATAAGATGTTGACAATCAGGTTTGCATCTGGAAATACTCTTTTGTATGCAAATGATACTGCTGATCTTGATAACTTTGTTGATGCTTTAGCTTATGAATCTGAAGTTACAATAGAAGGTTACAGTGACAGCAATGGAAATGCTGGCAAAAATTTAAAGTTGAGCAGGACAAGAGCTGAATCTGTTGGTGATTATCTTGCAAGAAGGATTGATGCAAGAAACAGAAAATTACTAATGTTGGATATATTAGATGTTCCAATCACTATAAAAAGAGTTGTGGGAAAAGGTGAACGTAATGGTAAACCAGCGCACAATCACAGAGTTGTAGAAATAACTGCCAATAAGCCATTCTCTTATAAGCCCAAATTAACAGATCCTAAAAAAGAATGGCAGGCAGCAAAAAGAAGAGTGAAGTCTGGCTTTTTTTCTGAAGGAGATTTTGTTAAGTTGATTGAGTCTGTAAGAACATTGGATGATTACAGAAAGCTGGCAAATTTAAGAATGCATTATGCCAGGAAAAGTAATGGCGAGTTTAGCAATGCATCTCCTAAACATTATGGCAGTGCATATAATTCATGGAATTTAGGATATGGGGTTTGTGATGAATTAGCAATCTTAGCTGCGCCGTTTTTATTTAACATTCCTGAGGTTGTAAATCATGAAATGTTTATGTACAGTATTTTCCAGTTCGACAGAAAAACAGGTAAAGATGAATCACATGCATTTTTGGTTTTTCAAACAACAAATGGTAAATGGGGTTTTGTTAATAATCTTCATATTGTAGATGGCAGGTACAATTCCATGCAGGAAGCAGCTGGTGCAGCTTCAATAGAAACAGGATACGCTATAAAAGGAATTAAAGTAAATGGAGTAAGGCAGATAAAACCATTAGATGATCATGTATTATTTGATGATTATGGTTCAGAAGGACATTTTTGTCCTAATTCTTATATGGATCTACATAAATGAATAATAATTAAGGTATTTGTTTTCAATAGAAAAAACATTTAAAACAATTATTTCATCAATAAACTAGCTAACTTTCTATGTGCCTTTAAATCATCATTAAGCTGTTTATCAAACACTTCATCCCTTGCTGTCATAATTGAATCCAAAAGCTCAACACTGCTCATAACATCTGAGAAAGGGATTTCACTGCTAACATTTAGTTTTGGTTCCATATTATTATCAGGTGTGATCTCACTTTTTAATGGATTGATTTTTCTTATCATGTTAATCTGAAGATTGCTGTTATTTATAATGTTTTTGGTTTAACGGCACAGTATCAAATTCTCGTGAAATATAAATAGTAGTAGTCATCTTGTTTTAATTATATACCCAAAACAAGAGGTGACTACTACAATGGATGTTATACATACCACATTTAAAAATTTTACAGTTTTTTCTGAGATTTTT
>JBDRKY010000054.1:0-20868 GCA_043813525.1 Candidatus Woesearchaeota archaeon | reverse complement strand
AGAAAAATTATTGGTTGTCTTAGAAGCCAATTAGGAATGAGAAATTATGAAATTATGATGAGTCTAATATCAACATGGCAAAAACAAGGAAAAAACACATTCTATAGCCTTCAGGCTACACTTTAGCTTAATAAGTACTATTCTTCTCCCTTATGGGAAGAGCAATGTTTAAATAAATCAAGAATTAAAGACTACTTCAAAGGAATTAAGAAAAACATAAATCAGGAGGATATCAAAAATGTCGAAAAAATTAATAGAAATGGTCTGCACTGGAAATCAAGGAAGAAGCCCAGTAGCAGAATTAGTTGCAAAAAATTATTTAAGAAAAATACGAGCAGATGAATATTCTGCAATTTCCAGCGGTACATCTGTTGATGCCATCAAAAGAGGAAAACCAACTGCAGTATTTATGATGCATGTCATTGATATTGCTGTAAGCAGAGATGTTTATTCATTAAGAGAATTAACAGAATATCAAACAGCAGTAAAAGAAAGAGATGAAGATAAATTATCTTTGTTATATATTAAAGCACAGGACTTTTTTGGAGAAGAAGAAAGAAGATACAGATTAGAAGTTCTTCCTGAACTAAGTATTGAAGGTACATTAAAAGAAGAGCAAGAACAAACAATTGTAAGGCTAAACACAATCGCGATATTTTCTATGGCAAAAAGCAATAATGCAGATGTTGAGAATATTTATCTTGGTTCAAGATATGATCCGATAATAGCTGTTCTTAGTGCCTACGCAACACAAAACCCTGAAGCCAGCATCCCTAATGCTTTTGGTCTGCCAAGAGAAAATTATGTTGCAGCAGTAGAAAAGATAATGGAAGATGTTCCTATGGCAATTGATAGGCTGTTAGGCTAATTTAAGTTTGAAAACTAAATAGTATGTAATAAGTCTAATAATATGCCATTTAAATAAGACTTATTACATACACTAAATAAAACAAATGAAAAATCATGCTAAGATAAGATGATGGGAAAAATGAAAGGAAAAAAATCTTATAGATTTATGTGGGGACAAAAGCAGTCTGCCATGATCACTGAAGCGATGCTGAATCAAATATTTACTGCAAAAGAAGCAATATTTATCTTATCAGATGGAATATTTGAACATCATATGCCTGAGCATGAGATAAGTAATCTAAAAGAAAATGGGTCAAGATTACTCAACAAACAATATACACAGAAATTAACTGAAGATATTGATGAACACATAAAGGATTTCTTTGCATTTTGTGATTATATCAATAAAAAAGACTTAAGTGAATCATCAAATTTGGAATTGAAAGATCTCTTTGAAATATATCGTGGTCATATAAAAAGAACATTTATTTATTTTGCAGTATCTACACCACAAGGAACTTATTTCATTGAAGAAGAAATTAAGAAGCTGTTGATGGATAAGTTACAATGCAAAGAAAAAACAGAAGAATTCTTCATTGCTTTATCAACACCAGCAGAGATGGATATAACAATGAAAGAAAGGATTGATTTTCTCAAGATAATGAAAGATAATACAATAAACAGCAAATATAATGATATAAATAATAATATTAAATTAAAACAGATAGAAAAAGAGCTAAAGCAATATTCAAGAAAATATCCAGCTTTATTCTTTAATACGTATGATAAAAGAGAGATTAATAATTTTTTATATAATAAATTAGAAAATAAAAAATCAGGAGAGGAGATAGAAAGGGAAATCAATAAGATTAAAAATCATTTAGGTAGGATTAAAAACAAACATCAAAGGATATATTCAATTATTAATGATAAAAATCTTGAACAATATTCAACAACTTTGCAAAAAATAGGATTAGACCGTTATAGATTAAAACATTGTTGGAGCGGAGCAGAATACTTATGTTTGAATATGATTATTGAAGTACAGCAAAGATTAGGTATTGAATTTGACGATTTTATTAAAACTTATATATTCACAGATATAATTAATTTTTTAGATAAAAAAGTTAGATTAAGTGATAAAGAGATTGAATCAAGAAAAAAATGTATGATATTCCATTATACAGAACAAGACAATAATAATCAAAGAATAGATCAGATTTATGGAAAAGAAGCTATAGATTATAAAAACAGATTGATAACAGATAAAAAAGATGAACAAAATAATCCATATTATACAGATAATATAAAAGGCATGGTTGCAAATAAAGGTTTAGGTAGATATATTAAGGCAAAAGCTAGAGTAGTGAATGTAAAAGACTTGAAACAGTTTAATAAAGACTGTAAAGAGTTCAAGAAAGGTGAAATATTAGTTACAACAATGACATCTCCTGTGATGGTTCCTATCATTGAAAAAGCCTTTGGAATTATTACAGATGAAGGTGGCATCTGTTCCCATGCTGCAATAATCAGCAGAGAATTTGGGATACCATGTATAGTTGGAACAAATGGCGCATCATTCAAGATCAAAACAGGAGATATAATAGAGCTTGATACAAATAATGGAATTATCAAGGTTTATCCAATCTGGGTCTAAGTTCTGGTTGTAAGGGATATTAATTTAAATCCCAAATCCCAAAAAACCAAATCCCAAAAAGGAGCTACGCTCTATATTCTTTTTGGGATTTCCAAGCGTTAGCTTGGTTTGGAATTTATAATATTAATATCTAAAAGCCAGAACTTATACCTTAATTAGGTTTATCAATAAATTTTTAAATAATATTGATTCTATAGCTTATATGACAGAAGAGCAGATAGAAAAACACAAAAAAAAAAAGAGATGATATATTCAAGACATTTAGATTAAAGGACAAATTAAAAGACAAGCTAAAAAACAAGCTAAAAAACACCACAGTATACAATGCATTAAAGCTGTTCTTGGCTAAACCAGTTAGAATGTTATTTTTCATATTGATTGATGTCATATTCTTTGCAGCAATCATGTTATCTAATAATTTATTCAGCTTTTTTTTTGTGAAATTTAGGCTGACAAATTTGGCACTGATGTTATTCTTATCAATCATAAATATGTTAATATTGATTTTAGTTTATACATTAGCAAAGAAAAAAGCATTAGACATAATTTTTGGCTATAAGAGTCTTAAAGCATTAGGATATAAAGATATCAAAAAGTTTTTTTTTCCTGAATATAATAATATATTTTATAATCGCAATAGTAAATTTATCATTATCTTTGATATTAACAAGCCTGATTAAACCAGAATATAGCAAACCGATTATACTTGTGTTGTTTATCATTATCTCTGTATTGACATATGTGTTTATACAGGCTGTTCATATCATATTCTGCTTCAGAAAAAGCATAAAAAAATCATTATCAACAGCATGGCATTTGCTATCAGAAAGATGTACCTATATGCCATTGATTGTTTCAGCATTATTATTCTTGGTCTATTTAGCGATAATATCATTGTTAAGCTTAATGATTATGTTCATAATATTCAAAACAAGCCAGAATATGTATAATATAGAGATATATAGCAAAGTAATTGCTATAATCAGCGGGATAGTAATATATTTATTATTCTTGTTCAACAAAGTTTATTATCTGTTGATTGTAAAACAGAATATTAAAACAGATTAATCTATACTTCCTTTTCACAACATATTTAAACTATTAAAAGAGATGGAATAATAATTTTAGAATCAAATTAAAAAAGGTGTTAATCATGAGAAAAAGCATAGTGATTGTTGAGGATGATATAAATATAGCAAAAGCAGAGTATATTCTGCTGAGTAAAGAATACCATGTTCATTTAGCTCATGATGGTGAATCTGGCCATAGCCTGATAAAAAACAAAAAACCAGATTTAGTTGTTCTTGATTTGATGCTGCCGAAGATACATGGTTATGAAGTCTGTAAGAAAATAAGATCTGATCCTGAGCTTGCAAACACTAAGATAGTGATGGTAACAGCAAAAAATGAAGATAGGGATGAGGCAGAAGGCATGGAGCTAGGTGCTGATGATTATATAATGAAACCATTTGAAGCAAGTGAGCTAAGGCATGTTGTTGATCAGATACTGAAAGACAAATAACAAAGAATTTTGGGATTTATTATAATAGGATATAGTTACATTAAAAGCAGTGATACATAATGGCAGAACCAAATATATTCATCTCTATGATTGATATTTTTTTAGGGCTTTCTGTGCAGGTATTTCATAAGGTTTCTTGGTTTCTTGGAACAACTAACGGCGAACTGATCAAAAATCTAATTGAATTCATAGTATACACAATCATATCTTATATGCTGATAAGTGAATACAAAAAATCACTCAAAAGAGAGCTTAGATATCTGATACTTGCTTTTTTAAGCATAATGGTTGGAAGATTGATTATGACCATTGCTTTTACATATTTAGTATTCACAAATATAACTGCACCTAATGTCGATGTTTTCCTGCCGATAATTGACAACACATTAGAGATTATTGCACTTCTTCTGATAGCTAATGCATTCATATATCCATTGTTCAGGAAAAAGCAAAAGATATTCAAAACAAATATGTCTCTTCAGCTGATTAGTCTCTTGATAATAGCTGTTCTTCTTCAGCTGTATTGGCTTAGTCTACATAAATATATAGAGTTCAAAGAATCATTGATATATCCTGTGTTTGAGATATTAAAATTAATATTATTTTCATTGCCTATAATAACAATCAATAGAAATAGTGACATAAATGGAGATAATAATAGAGATAGTAACAGAAAGATAATAGGGAAATATTCTGGTTCAATCAGTTTTGCATTTTTCTTATATTTGATTGCACCGATACTCAATCTTATAAATTTCTTGTTCTACAATTCAGGAAATGAAATTTTCACTGTCATAGCACATCCTTTCCCTATTCTTTCAATGCTTTTTTTTACAAGAGTTGTGTTTCTTAAGCTGGTAGACAAGGCAACACTAAAAGAGAGATTATCTAAGACACAGAAGATGTATGAACAGCAGAAAGAATTAGCTAATCTCAAGGATGAGTTTGTGAGCACAGTAAGCCATGAATTAAGAACACCATTGACAAATATCAAGCTTTACTTATCTCTGCTGATGGAAGGACAATATGGAAAACTGCATAATAAGCAGAAAGAACCGCTCAAAGTGATATATGATGAGAGTAATAGGCTTAACAATCTGATAAATGACATATTAAGCCTTGCTAAGCTTGAGGCAAAGAAACAAAGATTCAGTCCTAAAGAAACAAACATCCATAATCTTGTGGATAGCACAGTCTATTATGAGATGGCAAAGAAGAAAGGAGTAAAGATAATAATAAAGATACCTAAGACAATGAAAGTAAATATTGATGAAAATTTGTTCAAGCAGGTCATAATCAATCTATTTTCTAATGCATTGAAATTTACAGATAAAGGTGGAAAAATAATATTAGGTGCAGAGGCAGACAATGAAGGCTTTGAATTTTCGATAGAAGATACAGGAGAAGGCATTGAGAAAGAGAAGCTGTCATACTTATTTGACAAATTCTATCAGGCAGAGCATTTCATGACAAGAGAAAAGAGTGGCACAGGCTTAGGATTAGCTATCGTAAAGAAAATTGTAGAGCTGCATAAAGGCACCATTGATGTAGAATCTGAGCTGGGCAAAGGTACTATGTTCAGGGTTTTCATCCCTGATATTAAGTGATGTTCTTGTTTAATTTTTGTTTATATTGATTTTTAGATTTAATTTTTCAGTAACATTTATATACTATTTATCACAATATTGACAAATAATAGTTAATATTGTGGAAAGATAGGTACACAAAATGGATGAGATTAGATTCAGGCTGCCGAAAGGTATGGACAAAATCTTAAAAGAAGCATCTGAGAAATTGGACATGAAACCAAATGAAGTTGCAAAAGTCGCACTGCAAAATTTCTTAAAAGATATAGGTGCATTTGATCTGAAAATGGAAAAGATAGAGAAAGATGGAAAGAAAAAACAATCTAAAAAATAGTGTGAATAAAAAAGCGTTAAGGTATGGAGAAAAATCTCAGCTCAGCCTTGAATTTATCATAATATTAGGTTTGGCCATTACAGTAATCACAGCTGGAGTATCATATATTTACACAACTCAAAAGAACAATATGGCTGTGACAGAGGGGCATGAGCTTTTGCTGACCATATCCTCAAATATAGAAGAAATCTACAATATGGATATAGGAAGCCAAAAAACAGCATTAGTCAAAGTTCCTAAAAATATCAATGATTATCACTACAAAAGCCATATATTTGCCGTAGAGATAATAATGTTTGGAGGAAAAAGTAATTTCACAAAGATTATGGAACCAAATTCAATAACATTTGACAATCTTCCGTTAGAAGAAGGTATGCATACATTGATATTCAAAAGAACAGGTAAAAGCTCAGTAAAGATAAGCCAGAGCTGATTGAGATAATGAAAATAAAAAAAACAGCTAAAATAATAAGATTTAGTAAAAAATCACAGATGAGCATAGAATATCTTATTACTGTGAGTATACTGCTTACATTGTTCATAATAACTGCGATTGTTTCAGTCAATAAATCAAATGATACAATCAAGATCCATATGACGCAGACAGCATTTGATAAGATAATAAACACAGCATCAGCAGTCAATCAGATGCACACAAGCTCATATAAGATAATCAAGACAAGGTTTGTAGCAGGCAGTGAGCTTATTGATACAGATGTCAACAAGCTGTTTGCCATATCATACAGTATATTTGGCAATGATGCAATGATAACAAAGATAATTGGTTTTCATATCACAACTGTTAATCTGACAGATCTTGGTTCATATGAAACACTTAAGATTGAGAAGACAGGACAGGATAGAATAACAATAAGAAAGATTTAGACAGCAGGTTAGACAAGATAAGAGATTATGATAAAAGTATGCAACAAGACAAAAAATAATGGCATCAAAAAAATCACAGGTCAGCATGGAATTACTGTTATTGATAGGATTAGTTGTAGTTGTATTTTTGTTGATATATGATTATGATTATAATCTTGAAAAAAACAGTGAGCTTATCAGCAGACATATGAATATGCTGAAAGAATGTAACCATATCGCAGATAAGATTGCTCTTGTAAATAATATGGGCTGGGATTTTGAAGTTACAATCGCTGATATCAGATATAATATGATTTTTATAGGTACAAATAATCAGCTAACACTGACAGATTCAGAAAAATCAGCTTCTGCCACATGCAAAGTTCCATTAGCGGTGTTTGGCAAAAGTCCTGTATGGATATATGATGTTGCTGATTTTGAGATAAATTCAGGCGCTTTGACAATAAGAAACAATAAAGGAAATATAGAGATTGATGAATAACATTGAATAAATAATTATCAGAAATTATCAGGAAATCAAAATGTATAAAAAAACAATCAACAAGAGATCGCAGATTTATTCGTATGAATTAGTCTTGGCATCTGCATTCATAGTGGTGCTTTTCCTGATGATAGCCTTTACCCATTACAGATACATGAATAATGTTGAAAGTAATCTCAGATATGACCAAATGACTCAAGACGCGTCAAGAATCGCATATGTCATGCTGAATTCAGGAGGTTCAGGAGGTTCAGGAAATAATCCAGCTGATTGGGAAGATTCAGCATCAATAGATGATATCCATACTTTTGGTTTAACAACATATCCTGGAGAGATTAAGACAGAGAAGATTAGCAGATTGATAGCTTATCTTGATAATGCACAGGATAGAGCAAAACTAAAGAAAAAGTTAGGCATTGCAAGTTATCAGTTAAACATAGGGATAACAAGGTACCTGAATTATAACGTAGCTTCAAACAGATATATAGATATAACTGGTGAATCACATGGCGATACAATAACAGCTGATACAAGAGCAGTTGTGAAAAGAAATGCATATTATGATGGTGCGCCAGCAATGATAAGTTTTACTGTTGGAAAATAATTAATAAAAAATGATAAAAATAATACCAAAGAACAAGAGAGGATTTGCATTTTTGCTTGATATAATGATAAGCATAGCGATAGTATTCACTGTATTAGGTGTTGCTAATCTTTATATGACACCAAAAGCAGACAATCAGCCTACAAATATGAATATGCTTGACAGAGCATTTGATACAATAATCTTATTAGAAAAAGAAGGTGAATTAGGCATAACTGATTTTAGTGCAGACACAAGATATAAGATCATCCAATGGCTCAATAGCGAATATGATATGTATATAACAAAGACAAGCTATAATAAGGAAGGGGTGGAAGATGCTTCATATATTCTAAGCACTATAAGTCCGGCGCAGATTCCTGAAGACAAGAATGAAGTATTGGGTAATGAGTATCACATCACAAATTACAGAGGAAATGAAATCAAATTTTTCAAGATAGAATATTATATATGGAAAAAATGAATAATTATACAATGAAAAAAAGATCAGTATTGCTAAATATTGCATTCACAGCATTAGCATTGAGCATATTATTATTTGCTATGCTGATTTATACTAATTCCAGCAGGATTGAGGATAACAATAGCAATCATATCATAGATTCACGGATAAATCAAAAATATATTTCTGCTGAAAAATCAATCAATAAGATATTCAACAGATGGAGCAGATTAGATATAGAATTAGCAGATGGCAAATTAATGTTCAATGATGAATTTCTTGACAGCAACAATATTGCAAAGTTTTGGGATGATTTATCATATCTAAGATCATATCTAAATTCAAAAACAGGTCTTGATATTGATATTCTTAAGAACACACCATACCACATAATATTGTTGCAGACAAAGTTTGGTTCTAAATCATTGTACCACAAAAATGACGCCAGTTACACTATGCTGGAGTTTCCGTTCACTTATCTTACAAAAGCAACATTCACAGTAGATGTTTCCCAGTGTATTTCAATGCATTATTCAGATTTTACAACAGAAAAATCAAATGGATTACGGGTTGAGTTCAGAAGAAAAGCAGGAGACTCATTAATCTTTAGCAAGAAGATAGACATAACAAAAAATAATCTGGTGAAATTCAAATGTGAAGATGACCTATCATCCAATACAGTGATTACAATAGGCTTAAATTCAGATAAAATCACATACTCTGCGCTTGATACCAGCTTAAAGCAGTTCTCTGTAAGATCTGAATTTAATTACCAGAATGATAAGATAAGTTTCATAGGTATGCATCATGATTTTGGTATGACATTACAGGACAATGGCAAGATATATGATCTGCCGTTGGCAAGAGTAGGTTGATAATTATTGCCTATAAAAAAGTATATAAAGGATATAATTAATATATTACATATATATCAATAGATAAAAAAAAGGTGGACATGGTAAGCAAAGTATTGTTAAATATAATCAGGGCACTGCCTGATAATTTCTCAAAAGAGGAGATAACCTATATTCTGATAGATGAATTTGGATGTAAAAAAGATGAAGTTATTAGATTTGTCTCTGGAAAACTGGAAAATAAGGTTGAAAAAGATATAGAAATAATAAAAGATGTCAAAGATATAGGTATGAAAGAGCAGATAGGATATAAGAGCATCAATGTATTAAACAGCAAGATTGATACAGTTATAGATTTTATGAAAGCAAGAAAAGAAGCTACTATTGATGAGATATGCAGGGAATGTATGATCAATAAAAGATTAGCTTATGAAATAATTAATATTCTGGAGGATATTGGACAGATTAGGCAAAGAATATCTTTGTTTGGCAAAAACAAGATTATAAAGGTGGATAAAAAATGATTGCTGAAAAATATATTATCAAGATAGAGGACATTGAGGTTCCTATACATATAACAGGGATGCATAAAACACCGAATATGTATGAAGTCAAGCTTCCTGAACTAAGTGAGGGCACGAAAGTTTTCATTGATAACATCAAAAAGCTGCTGATTAAAAAGTTAGATGTTGATCTTGAGGCATATAAAGATGCTGAGAAGATGGAAGGAGAGAAGACAAAGCTGAAAGCAAGAGCTTATGAAGAGATCTCCAAAACAATGGTCGGTCTTGATAATGAGACAATGAGATATATTGTTTCTGACCTCACAAGAGATATGTTAGGTTATGGTAAGATAGATATTTTTGAGAGTGATGAGAATCTTGAAGAGATAAAGATTACAAACAGCAAAGAGCCAGTAAGAGTCTATCATAAGAAATGGGGCTGGCTTAACAGCAATATATATATGGATTCAGAGGAAGATATTCAAAAAGTCTCGAACAGGATTGGAAGACAGGTTGGGAAAGAGATAAATATCCATACACCGATGATGGATGCCCATCTTCTTAATGGTGACAGGGTTGCAGCTGCGATAAGCCCGGTATCTGATAAAGGCAATTGCATAGTTATCAGAAAATTTGCAAAGGATCCGTGGACAATTGTAGATTTCATAAAAGGAGGAACAATTTCATCAAAGGTAGCAGCAATAATCTGGTTTGCGATGCAGTATGAGCTGTCAATCCTTGTATCAGGAGGTACAGGTGCAGGAAAGACATCATTGATGGGAACACTCATGCCATTCATACCGCCAAACAGGCATATAATATCTATAGAAGATACAAGAGAGCTTAATCTGCCAAGATATCTGCACTGGCAGCCTTTGCTTACAAGATCAGGTAATGTAGAGGGTGTAGGTACAGTGAGCATGCTTGACCTTTTAGTACAAACATTAAGGATGCGGCCAGACATACTTGTTTTTGGTGAAGTTAGAAAACAGAGAGAAGCAGAAGAATTGTTTGAGGCTATGCATACTGGTCATAGCGTATATGCTACAGTCCACGCTGATACTGTTAGAGATACAGTCACTAGACTTGTGAATCCCCCTATAAACATTCCGCCGTATATGCTTGACACAGTGAGCCTTAATCTTGTGATGATGCGTGACAGAAGAAATAATGTAAGGCGTCTGTTTCAGGTTGGTGAATTTGTGATAACAGAGAAAGATGGGAATATCAGTGTTGAGCCGAATATAGTTTATCAATATTCACCTAAGACAGATAAATTAGAGAATATTGGAAAATTCAAGAAGCTTTTTGGGAAGCTTGAATTGTTCACAGGCATGGATGAGAAGAAGATTAAGGCTGATATAGATTATAAAGAGAAATTATTGTTGTGGATGATAAAAAATAATATCAGATCAATTGATGAAGTCGGAAAGACAATATATTCATATTACAGCAAAGATAAGTAATATCATAAAGAAAAAACATGAAAACAAAAAAAAAGACAATATTCCATATTATAGGTGGAAGATTAACAAAATATTTTCCTTATCTTAAGATGGATTTGGATGTTGCAGAGATAGATAAGGCTCCATCTGAATTTTTAGGTGACAGCTTAAGACAGGCAATATTAGTCGCAGTCTTTGTTTGGTTCACTTCTGTTATCATGTCATTGATTTTAGAGTCTGATATGCTGCTTTACCTGTCTATCCCTATAGCATTGATTATCTTGATATTATTTTTTTTCCTATCTGTTTCCAGCCCTAAGACAAAAATCAAGGAAAAAGTTAGAGACATTGAGAATAATCTGCCATATGCAGTGAAGAGCATCAGGATTCATCTGACTTCTGGTGCTACTTTGTTTGAGGTTTTTCTCAGTGTTGCTAAAGAGAATTATGGCAGGCTTTCTGAGACATTTAAGAAAGCTGTCAAAGAGATAAATATGGGCAGGCCAGTTGTTGAGGTGTTGGAAGAAATGACTGAACGTGTCCCCAGCATTTATTTCAAGAATGCTATGTGGCCGTTGATAGGCGGCTTAAAGACAGGTGGAGACCTTGTCAGTATCATGGATGAGGTAAGCATAAGCTTGTCTAAACAGCAGGTTAACCAATCAACTGCTTATGGAAGCAAGATACAAAGCATATCAATGCTGATTATCGTACTTGTCATAGTAGGTCCATGCATTGCCATGATAGGCACAGTCATAGCATCATCATTCATGGGCATGACTGAAGGAGCTATAAAACTGATATTTAATATGATTATTGTATATTTTATGATGATGTCATTGATATTGATGGTGCTGATAAATGCCAACAAGCCATCATTGGTAAAAAGATGATTGATTAATTATTCAAAAAAAGAAAATGAAAGAAGAATCCAATAAAAAAATATCATATATTTACCCTAAAGAAACAAGGGAGCATATATTAGCTATACTCAGTTATAACAATATCAAAAAGCCTTATAAAGCTATGTTATTAATCCTGCTGATTAGCATAGTGATAGGCATAGCATTAAGCCTTATAATTGTTTATTTCAGTTATGGATATAAGGAAATCAAGCTTGCCATAGGATTTATAATCCTACCCATCATCATACAGGTTATTATATATACTCTCTTTAATCTTAAGGCAGAGAAAAGAGGGCGTGAGATAGAAGAGCTTCTTCCTGATGCATTGCATCTTATTTCCCAAAGCCTAAGAGCAGGCTCCCCTACTCATCAAGCACTGACAACAGCTTGTAAAAGCGAATTCAAATCATTGAATCAGGAGTTTCTGCGTGTATCTTCAGAGGTCACACTTGGTGAAAAATTAGAAGATGCTCTTGAAGCGATGACAAAAAGAGTCAAGTCTGCAAAACTGAAATATGTTGTTGATTTGATGATATTTGCAATAAAGAGTGGCGGCAAGCTATCTGATCTTTTAGAGAATACTGCAACAGATCTAAGAGACCAATCATTGATAGATTTGAAAATAAAGGCAGAAACCAGTAAATATAAGATAATGCTGATGATGGCATTAGTAGGTATTGTTCCTTTCTTGTTTGCACTTGTCGCAACAATAATAAAGATGTTCTCTAATTTCAGCTTTGGCGCAGATATGGGCACTGCTTCAAGCTCAATAGGTCCTATGCTGATGATACCAAAAAGTGTTCCGATAACTTCAGAATATTTTTTCAAGTATTCCATTGCAGCAATAATAATTCAGATGATCTTCGGCTCACTGATAATAGGTTCAATAAGTGAGAACAAGGCATCAAGAGGTCTTAAATATGTACCAGGTATGGTGATTGCTTCATTGATAATTTACATGCTGTTAAGATTAGGCATTGGCAGTATAGTGGGAGGTTTATTTTGATGGTCATCTCAATCATCCAGCAATTTGGAACAAATGAATTATTAGGTCTTATTGGTTTAGCTGTGCTTATTTTCTTAGCTATTGTATTGATGATATATTATCTGATCAAAAAAAACAGGAAAAAACATGAAAAGATGCTGATAGAAGAAAAAGAAGAAAGATTAGGGGTTGACAGTGCTGAGCAGGGTGATATAATAAAGAATGTGTTGAAAGAAGATAATATTTTCAATTATAAGGAATTTGTAGTGCTTGGATTCACAAAAAGCTTGATAAGGAGTAAGATGCCTGAAAATCTGATCAAAAAAAAGCTGGTATCAGTAGGCTGCTCACCTCCTTACATTGATTATATATTTAGAAAGATAGATACTGGCAAAGTAAAAAAGCAGAATAATGAATTATATAATATATTGACTCTTGATTTTGAGTATGCATTATTAGAATTGATAGAAGAGATGGAAGAGATTTCTATGGATAATGCTGCTGATTATTTAGGCATATCTATTCCAAAACTGAATGAGATTGCTCTTGGCATTGAAGACAGAGGAATGTTATTTGTTGAGTCCAGGGGCGATACACAAGTCATGCTCAGCAAAGAGTTAGGCGAGAGAAGAATACTCAACAAGCTTAAAGATGTTACACCACATGAGCCTGATTATTACAAAAAGACACTGACAAAGCTGGATGATTTAGGTGAGCTAATCAAACAAAAGCATAAATTAGGTTATGTTGAAGCCTTTAACATATTAGGTATAAAAAAAGAAACATTCAACAGGCATGTGAGATTCCTGAGAGACAATGATTTCATCAGACTGGACAAAGAAGATAACAAACTGATGATGATCTTTAAAAGATGAAGTATTACCGAAATATTTAAATACATATACATATAAAAGTAAGATAATTAGAATATATTTTAATAAATATGAGGTGAAAAAATGAATATAAGAAATAAGAAAGGACAGATTTCTACAGAATATATAATTGTGTTTGGCATTGCCTTCTTGATAATAGTTGGTGGAGTATTTGCATTCATGAAGTTTGCAAAATCCGGAACATTGACACAAGAGAGCTGCACAATTGCAACAGGTATGCAGAAGTGTGTAGCAAGTTCAATTACAGAAGGTAATATTCAAATTGGAATTGAAAATATAGGTGATCCTATAACAGTAACATCTGCAAAAGCAAAGGTTGGAGCAACAGATTGTAAAGTACCACCACCACCACCACCACCACCACCACCAGCAACTGCAATTGCAATTGCAACTGGAGGAAAAGCTGATTTTACACTTGCTTGTGATCCTGCATTAACAGCTGGCACAAAGGTTGACACTGATTTCACAATAAAATATACAAGTGGAGGAAGCAGTATTGAACAGACAATCACAGGTCACCTCACAGGTACAGTAAGTTAGGTTACTTTTTTATCTTTTGATTTTTTTTAATCATATCCAATAACTTTTTATACTTCTATAATTATAATATTAAGCAATGAAAAAAAAGAGTCAGGTTTCAACTGAATATATAATTATCTTTGGATTGGCTATGTTAATAATCATAATAGGAACTTATTCTTATTTCAATCTTAGCAAATCTGGTTTTGCAGACAGGCAGGAATGTATAATAGCAGTACCTGGTATTGAATGCCATGGTTTCAGCAAATATTATCAAATTCATTATGGGATAGATGCATTGGGATGCAAATGGCATCAAGAACCAATAACAGGAATGGTTGAGAAAGAATGTTCAACAACAACTGTGTTCAGCAACAAACTAATCAAAGCCTGCAATCCAGATACTAAACCAAACAACTGTGTTAAATTTACGATAAAAAACACATTCCATGAGCCAATAACATTATATGGGATTAAAATAGATGGATATCCAAATACAAAAACATGGTTTGGGATAGAATCTCAGGCTCCTGTTTATGTTCCATCAACTTCATTAACTCTGGATAAAGGTGAGAGCGAAGAGATTATAGTATATTTTGACAGTATAATTGACGGCTCATTCACTCCAAACTCAAAATTAAAGACAGATTTCACTATTGAATTCACAAAAGGTTCAGCAAGTACAGGAACATTGAAAGATAAAATAAAGGGTTATATGACTGGTAAATTGTTTCCGTTGCCACATTAAACGTAAGTATAATTACCTAATAAGCGTAACAGATATTTAAAGTCCTCTCCCATTTGACGAATTTTACTTGCTTTTGATAAAAATGTTTAATAATATTTTGAATAAATATTTAAGTCATTTATGATTTTACTTAAATATGGTAAATAAAGGTTTAATTATTAGAAACTCAACAGCAGAGTTCTTAATATTCCAGTCACAAGCAAATGAAGATTCTATTGAAGTTAAATTTATGGATGGAACTATTTGGCTTTCACAAAAAATGATTGCCAAATTATTTGATGTTGATAGAACTGTAATTACTAAACACTTAAAAAATATTTTTGAAAGTGAAGAACTAATTGAAAAAAGCAATGTGCAAAAAATACACTTTAGTCACTCAGACAAACCAATTAAATTCTATAATCTTGATGTTATTATCTCTGTAGGTTACAGAGTAAATTCAAAGAGAGCTACGCAGTTTAGAATATGGGCTACAAATGTAATTAGGCAATTTGCACTTAAAGGATATATACTTGATAAAAAGCGTTTAGAGAATGGCGCGTTTCTTGATGAAAACTATTTTGACGAGTTACTAGCAGAGATTAGAGAAATAAGGTTGAGTGAACGAAATTTCTATCAGAAAATAACAGATATTTATGCAACAAGTCTGGATTACAACAAAGATGCTAAATCAACCAAAGATTTCTTCAAAAAAGTCCAGAACAAGCTTCATTTTGCAATACACAAGCATACAGCTCCTGAATTAATCATGAAAAGAGCAGATAGTACAAAAGATCATATGGGTTTAACATCATGGAAAAATGCTCCAAGTGGTAAAATCATCAAAACAGATGTATCAATTGCTAAGAATTACTTGAAAAAATCAGAATTAGAATCTTTGGCAAGAATTGTATCAGCTTACTTAGATTTAGCAGAAGAAAGAGCCAAAAGAAATATACCTATGACCATGGAAGATTGGTCAAAAAGATTAGATTTATTCTTGGAATTTGATGAAAGAGATATCTTAGAGCACTCAGGAAAAATAACTGCAAAAATCGCTAAAGAATTTGCAGAAAGTGAATTTGAAAAATACAGAATTATACAAGATAGATTATTTGAATCAGATTTTGATAAACTGCTTAAACTAACAGATAAAGATTCTAAAAAATGAAAGAATTAGTAAAGGTCAGATAAAACTTGATAAATGAACAGTAAACAAAAAATATTAAAAGGAGAAAGATAAGAAAACATAACATGAGAAAAAAATCACAGATATCAATGGAATATCTGATTGTGTTTGGAATTGCATTCTTAGTCATAATCAGTGGTACATTCACATTCATGAAATTTGCAAAATCAGGTGTATTCACTAAACAGCAATGTCTTATAACTGAACCAGGTATTAGCTGTGAAAATTTTGTAAAACATTATTTATCAACAGAATGTACTACTACTAATAATAAAGATAGATGTGTTGTGATTTATATTAAGAATACTTTAGATGAAAAAATTAAGATCAATAAAGTTGAATTAGATAAGTATAGTGAAACAGTTACAAAAAAAGTAACAACAACTGGACATAGTAATGCACCTGTTGAAATAGCAAAAGATACTACAGAAGGAATTTTAATATTCAAAAGTCCATGGAATATAGAGACTGATTTAGGTTTTCTTGCACCAGGTGATAAGATAACAAGTGATTTCATTATTGAATATACTATAGGCACTGACACAACAACAAAACATTATCTTACAGGTTTCTTATCAGGCAGATTATTACCAATGTCTTGATTATTTTGTCTACTTTTCTGGACATCATATCTAATCTTACTCTTGTTTAGACATTACACTTAAATCTTCTTTCAAGATGACAGTTATTATCTTTGTTTCAGGATTCTATCAAGATCCTCTTTCATGCCTTCAAGATGGCCAGCTCCTACAACAGCTAATATCTTGTCGTGTTGTTTTGCGATTTTCATTAGATTTGTTGCCATGACATGGTTTCTTTCATCGACGAGTACAGAATAAGCATTTGGATATTTGTTTTTCATGACTTTAACTAATTGTTTAATAAGTTCATTTGATGGTACTTTCGTAAGATCAAACTGATTCAGATCAATCCCTAATTCTTTTTCCATTGTTTTCCTAAACAATAAAGATCTAAAGATATCTTTGATAAACCTCATTTTCTCTCTGAATGTTATTTTTCTGGAAAATCTTGCTAATGTGATCTCAATAGGCTGGTCAATCAATGCAAGCTTAAGATTATTTTGTTTGGCTAATTTCACTGCTGTCATCATCTCTTCACCAGGCTCAACACCAACTAATTTACCTAATTTTTTAGAGCCCCAACTGCCTAATTTCGCAAATATATAACCAACAACACCTATCTTAAATATCAGCCAAAATGGAACCTTTTGCTGTACATCTTTGCTGAGCATTGCCTGCAGTCTTCTGCTGTCAAGCTCAATAGCAACAACATCTGGCTTAAAAGTTTCAAGATTATGCTTCACTTCATCAACTGATTGTTTAGCTATGTGTGATGTACCAACCAGCCTGATCTGTATCTTTCGTTTTGGTTTTTCATCTAATTCATCTGATTTAACTTGTTTAATTGCTGGTTTTTTTTGCCTTTTTTCTGTTTTTTTAGCCATTTTTAACAATAAACTATTTAAATGGATTCATGTTCTTGCAGTCTTAATGAATGAACACAAAAAACATAGTAAGTTAAAAGAGATTTACATTAAACACTATAAAAAGCTATTGATTATTCCTATATTATTGCTTGTTCTGGCATTAGTGCAAATAGGTTATCAGACTGCTACTACAGGTGATTTTGTCAATAAAGGTGTTTCTATAAAGGGTGGCCTTGTTGTTACAATACCAAATGAAAAACTGGCTGATAATTCTAATATAGATATTAAAGAGCTTCAGGCAGAGTTAAAATCAGGATATTCCTTTGATATATTAGTAAAAGATATGAAAGAGGCTGGCAAACAGATATCTATAATAATTGAGGCAGATGTGACTGATAAGGAAGAATCAGATAGTTTTATAGAAGCATTGGAGAAGAGATTTGATGTTGCCAGCAAAGATATGAATATTGAGATGACAGGCTCAAGCTTAGGCAAGAGTTTCTTTAAAGATATAATATTTGCATTATTGCTTGCGTTTTTGTTTATGGGGATTGTAGTGTTCTTATATTTCAGGACTATTGTACCAAGCTTAGCAGTTATGCTGGCTGCATTCAGTGATATGACAATAACACTTGCAATCATCAATCTGATGGGTATGAAAATAAGTTCAGCAGGCATTGTTGCATTTTTGTTATTGATAGGTTATAGTGTTGATACTGATATATTGCTCACAGTAAGAGTACTAAAAAGAAAAGAAGGCCATTATATGGACAGGGTATTCAATGCTATAAAGACAGGCCTTACTATGAATCTCACAACATTGGCAGCAGTTATTGTTGCATTATTAATATCAAGGTCAGAGATTATTACCCAGATTATGACTATATTATTGATTGGATTGATCATTGATATTATCAATACATGGATTCAAAATGTAGGTATATTAAGATTATATATGGAAAGCAAAGAAAGAAAAGCATCTGCAAATAAGGAATAGATTAGATATATCATAATAATTGTTTGCAGTAATTAGATAAAATCATATGAGATGAGAGAATCAGGAATATGAATGCAATAAAAAAGATATTCAAAAAAGGAAGAGTAATATTTCTGTTAGTCTTACTAATCTTTGCATTGATAACAATTCATCCTGATCCATGGAATGATGGTGTTGCCATCAGAAGTATAAAAAAAACCAGTGCAGCAGATAATGCTGGATTTGCCAGCCCAATGCCCAGTGATAAGCCAATGTCTAGAGAAGTAATAACTAGCATCAATGATAAAAAAATATATAGTGTTGAGGATTATGAGAAGATTGTCAGCACATTTGAAGCTGGTGATACAGTCACAATTCAGACACTTGCAAATTATGAAAGATCAGGTGATGAAAGAAGCTATTCATTCATCAAGAAGAAAAAGCAATACCTGCTGACAGTCAAGCCACTGGTAAATATTATTCTATTAAATGAGACTGAAGAGAAAGTTATCAATAAGACCATTGAGGTCAATGAGACATCAATCAATGGATCTGTTGAGCTTGTGAACAAAACAATTGAAGAGACCATCACTGTTCAAAAAACAGAAGAAGAGATTATTGGGGTTGAAGATCTTGGCCTGACAGTCTATGATGCTCCTAAGACAAACCTGAAAAAAGGTCTTGATCTGGAAGGCGGTACAAGGGTTTTGTTACAGCCTGAAGAATCTATAAGTGATGATGATATGGATATTGTTATTTCCAATCTGAAACAAAGGCTGAATGTCTATGGCTTGAGTGATATCATTGTCAGAGAAGCAGGAGACTTTATTTCTGGTAACAAGTATATTATAGTAGAAGTTGCAGGAGCAAATGAGAATGATGTCAAGGAATTGATTAGTAAACAAGGTAAGTTTGAAGCAAAGATTGTAAACACTACAGTTTTTAAGGGTGGAGAAGATATTAAAAATGTTTGCAGAACACCTGACTGCAGTTTTGCTGTTGACCCACGAAGACCATGTGGTGCTGTCAGTCAAGGCAATTATCAGTGCAGTTTCGCATTCAGCATAACATTGAGTTTAGAAGCTGCTCAGAGACAGGCTGATGCAACAAAAGACCTTGAAATCATATCAGAAGGTGGAGATGAATATCTATCAGAGAAACTTGACTTTTACCTTGATGATGAGCAGGTTGATTCATTGAGGATAGGTTCAGGGCTTAAGGGAAAAGCTGAGACACAGATTTCCATCAGCGGTCCTGGTGCAGGAAAGACAAGGCAAGAAGCAGTATTAGATTCAGCAAAAAATATGAAAAGCCTGCAGACAATCCTGATTACTGGAAGTCTTCCTGTTAAACTTAACATTGTAAAAACAGATACAATTTCACCAATACTTGGAAAAGAGTTTATTAGTAATGCTATATGGGTTGGCCTGTTTGCGATATTAGCAGTTATTGCTGTTGTAGCAATAAGATATAAGAAAGCAAATATTGCGATTCCTATGTTCACTACAATGATTGCTGAGGTCATATTGATATTAGGGTTTGCTTCACTTGTAAACTGGCAGCTGGATCTTGCAGCAATCGCAGCTATTATTGTTGCTGTTGGTACAGGTGTAGATGATCAGATTGTCATCACAGATGAGACTATAAAAGACAAGGGCAGTATTTATCTTAATTGGAAAGATAAATTAAAAAGGGCATTTTTCATTATCATGGCTGCTTATTTCACAACAGTTGTTGCTATGCTTCCTTTGATAACAGCTGGAGCAGGTTTATTGAAAGGTTTTGCATTGACAACAATTGCTGGAGTAAGTTTTGGTGTATTTGTGACAAGGCCTGCATTTGCAGCAATGGTAGAAGTGCTGTTTAAGGAATAGATTTTGTTATTCTGTAAATTTTATTGTTGAGTCACGTTATTAGTTAACATTTCGGCACAGTATCAAATTCTCGTGAAATATAAATAGTAGTAGTCATCTTGTTTTAATTATATACCCAAAACAAGAGGTGACTACTACAATGGATGTTATACATACCACATTTAAAAATTTTACAGTTTTTTCTGAGATTT
>JBDRKY010000053.1:0-13680 GCA_043813525.1 Candidatus Woesearchaeota archaeon | reverse complement strand
ACTAAAATTGCTGGAAAAGAAGAAGCAATAAGGCACATCAATAATTTAACAGATCTTCAAAAGAACCTACTAAAATCACTAAACATTCAAATTCTTAAATAAAATTACAGGTTTTGGTCTTGAACTGTCGAATGTGGGGTAGAAAGTCTCCTAAAAAGGAATATTATTGCCACCAGTTTTCATCATGGAGCTCTTACAATTAAAATCATAAAAGAGCTCCATACCTTAATGTCTAACGACCTGTATTGTGATGAAAACAAGCATAAGATGGCAATAATATTCTAAAAAGGAGACTTTATACATACGGATTTTCAGGCTAATATGAAATCCTCTAATTCACAGCCGACCATATTAATCGGCTTTGCCTTTGTCTGGTCGGCAACCTTGCATGACAAAGCGTAATTAGGTGTTCACGGGCCATAAAATGGCGAGGGTTTCATATTAGCCGGATTTTCAATTTATTTTACTAAATAGAAAACATAAATTATCGATCTAATTCTAAACTATCCAATACAATTTTTTTATCAAATTCTTTAAGATCATCATATCCTTGTCCCATGCCTAAATAAAGTATAGGTTTACCAGTGACATAACTTACAGAAATAGCTGCCCCTCCTTTATCATCAACATCTGCTTTGCAAAGAATTACACCATCTATACCTACTGCTTCATTGAACTTTTTTGCCTGCTCAACACAATCATTTCCTGTTATTGCCTCTCCAATGAATATCTTCAGATCTGGTTTTGAAACCCTAATGATTTTTTTCATCTCATCCATTAAATTAACATTAGAATGAAGCCTGCCAGCTGTGTCTATAAGAACAGCATCAAATCCTTTCTGCTTTGCAAATTTGACAGCGTCAAAAGCAACTGCTGCAGGATCACTGCCATAATCATGCTTAATCAGTTTCACTCCTAATTTAGTAGTATGTGATTCCATCTGCTGTATTGCTGCTGCCCTGAATGTGTCTGCTGCAGCAACAACAGGCTTTAATTTGTGATTCTGGAACAATCTTGCTATCTTTGCTATTGTTGTAGTCTTACCAGAGCCATTCACACCAATGAAAGCTATTACTAATGGTTCATTAGTTTCTTTCTTCTTTTTTTCAGTTAGTTCGATAATATTAATAGGTTCAACTTCAAACAATCCTTTGATTGAAATACCTAATGTTTCAATGATACCCTCTTCAAGCTTTCCTCTCCTGATAGGAGTTCCGACCAGCTTTGATTTTAGGTCTTCCTTGATCTTCTCAATGACCTCAACAGCAGCATTGTTCTCTAATAATGCAATCTCTAATTCCCAGAATAATTCTTCAAACTTCTTCTCACTCAAAGTTGTCTTAGTGACAATATCAGTAATTCTTGAGAAGAAACCACGCTTTTCTTCCTTTGATTCTTCTATTTCTTCCTTAAGCTCTTTTACTTCTTCCTTTGGCTCTTCTACTTCTTTTAGAACAGGTATTATTTCTTTAGCAGCTTTAGCTTCCTCAGCTTCTTCTCCTGCTCTTGTTTCTTCCAGCTGTCTCTTTCTCTCCTCTTCATCTTTTTTTTCTTCAGCAGCCTTAATCTCTTCTTTTCCAGCTTTAGCTTCTTCGCTTTTCTTTATCTCAGCAAGAGCTCTTGCTATCATGTCAGTAGCTGATTTTTCTCTTGCTTCTTTTGCTCTTCTTTTCTCTTCTTCAATATCTTCTTCTGTTTTTTTTGGTTTAACTGGCTTTCTTTCTGTTTCTTCAGATATTTCATGCTTTGATTCTTTTTCAGGCTCTTCTTCATCTGTTCTTTCGTTGGCATCAACACCTAATGTTGGCTTTTCTTCCAGATCAGTGATATATTCTTCAAGAACTTCATCATCCTCTTCTTTTTCTTCAGATGATTCTTCTTTTTTATCAGATAATCCCTCTATTTCATCAGAAATTTCAGCTGTTTCTGTTTTTTTCTTCTTTGTATCTTCTGAAAATATCTCTTGTGCCTGTTCTTTCTCTTCTTTAGAGAACATAGACTTTATCTTGCCAAAAAAACCTTTCTTTTCTTCTGATTTATCAGATTCTTTTTCTGGAACAGATATTACTTTTTCTGCTTCATTAGGTATTACTTTAGAAATCTCAATTTTATTTGACTCTTTTTTCCCCCCTGCGACTGATGATATCTCTTCAGTATCATCAGGCCTTGCTAGCTCTTCGACTACTTCAGATGCTTCTTCAACATCTTTTGTGAACTTCTTAAGTGCCCCTTTTAATTTATCTCTCAATGCTTTGAACATTTTATTTCTTTTTTTCTTTCTCCTCTTCTGCTTCAGCCATCTGCATCAATTCTTGCTGAAGATGATGAACATGCTGATTCATCTGCATAAGATTATTCATCATTGACATCTTATAATTATCAATCTCACTGATCTGGCTTTTGATAAGAGCAATAGTATCTTTCACTGATTTCTTAACAGAGACATTACTGCCGACATTTACTCTGACTTTTTCTGTATCCTTTAATTCAGCATATGCAAATATGCCTGATGCAAGAGGAACAAGCATGCCAGAATCTTTCTTTAGCTTGCTAAAATCTTCAAGTGCAGTTATAACAGTGTTTAGTTCTTCTGACTGTGTATCAAATTTCTGTATCTGCTGCTGTAATTGCTGCATCTGCTGCTGGAGCATCTGAAACTCTACATATTTTTTCTGTATTTCTTCACTCATTTTCTTTTCCTCCTGTAAAATAGGGTTAAAAAATAAAAGCTTTTTTCCCTTACAAACCTTCATTTAAATTTCATATTTCCCATGCCAGGCATTCCGCCTTTGAATTTCTTCATCATCTTTTCCATTGCTTTAGGCGAATCTGCTGAGCCTTTGAACATTTTCATCATCCTTCTGCTCTGCTTATATTGTTTTAATAATTCTCGAATCTCACTGACAGAAGAGCCAGAGCCTTTTGCAATCCTATCAATCCTGTATGTGTCAATAATATCAGGATCCTTTAGCTCTTTTCTTGTGCATGAATCCATAATATACCGCCATCTCTTAAGCTTTCCTTCTTGGATATTAATCATGTCTTTTGGCAGTTTCAGCTGTCCCATACCAGGAATCATGTCAAGAACTTTACTTAATGGCCCCATCTTACCCATGGCCTGCATCTGTTCATACAGATCAATAAGATTGAATTTTCCTGACAGGAATTTCTTACTCATGTCTTTTGCATCTTCTTCTTTTATTGCATCTTTTGCTTTCTCAAGCAAGGTCTCAATATCACCCATGCCAAGCAGTCTTCCAACAAAGTTTTTTGGCTTGAACTCTTCAAAGTCATCAATCTTTTCTCCAACACCTATAAACTTGACAGGAGCGTTTGTAACAGAACACGCGCTTAATGCACCACCGCCCTTTGCAGTGCCATCCAGTTTTGTGATTATTACTCCATTGACTTTGCAAGTCTGATGAAATACTTCTGCCTGTCTCTGCGCAGCTTGGCCAATGTCAGCAGACATCACTAACAAAACTTCATCTGGCTGGACTGTATTGTTGATAGCATTTAATTCTTCAACTAATTCTTCATTCAATGCATCTCTTCCTGCAGTATCAATTATCACTAAATCATATTTGCTGATCTTTGGTGCGAATTCCAGGTAAACTTCTTCTGGCTTTTTTGTTTTTGTGATATCTCTTTTATTGCTTGTATCTGTATTATTCGTATCACCATTATTTGTATCACCATCTTGAATATTTGCCATAGAAACAAGTTTAGGATCTCCGTAAACATCAAAATTAATTTGTTTACCTAACTGTATAAGCTGTTCATAAGCAGCAGGCCTCCATGTATCTGTCTGGACCAATGCAACTTTCAGTCCTCTTTTCTGGAAAAATTTGCCTAATTTTCCAGCTGTTGTTGTGTTATGTACAATTATTCCATCTGCTATAAAATTATGATTATCTTCAACTGTAAGATCATAGACAAATTTAGAATTATTTTCTATCTTATCTGCTTTATTTACTTTAATCCATGATAGATCAGAATCTGCAAGATTTTTTAGTGAAGATAAAATATGTAAATTATTTCCTTTTCTCTTCTTTTCATAGAATGAGACAACTTTTTGTAATTGGGTTTTTGAAATTCTTTTATTATTTTCATATAAACCATAAGATGAAACATGTCTTTGAATTTGATTAATGCTATATCCTGCACTTTCTCGTAATTTTTGTAATAAATCTCCTACAGGTATCATGTCTTGTTTTCCATCACCTTGTTTTAATGTCATAAGACTATAGCTTTCAAGAGCTTTCTGTTTTCTCTTTATTAAAGAATGAATTTTCTCTCCGAATCTTAATGCATATCTTGATTGTATCATCAATCTGTAATATTCTTGATTATTCATTTTCTTTCTTATTTGAGTTCCTAATATATTAAAACGAAGAAGCATATGATGGATCTGTTTGATCATAATCTTACTTTCAGATACTAGTTCTATCTGTCTTTGTTTTGGAGAGAAATGTGCATCGCAATCAAAATAGGCTCTAATAAATGATTTTATCACTTTTAGATCTGATTCTTGTATCAATCTTGGTATCTCTAATTTTCTTCCTTTTTTTCCTATTGGAATATTAAATGTATTATGGATGATATTAACAAGTGTATAAGAATTTATCCTAATATTAACTAATTTTTTTCTTCGTTTATCTCTTGTTAATGTTGGCTTTTTAGAAAATAATTTATGTGAAAGCTCTTTTATACGCTCAATTATTTCATCATCTTCAGTAGAAATATTAACACTTGATGCAGATAAATACCCATCCCCTATAATATATCCAATAAACTCTGCAAGCTCTTGTTTTAATCTTGTAGGATATGTTATTATGTCTTGTGCTTTATAATGTTTTATTGTGACTTTTTCTTGCCATTGTTGATTAATAAAATAAATAGGTATTTGCCCTTGTTTTAGAGCATGAGTAAAATGAATATAATTTCTCTTATATTTTAGTTTTCTTAGTGCATTTTTTAATGACCCATATTTTCTTAGAATATTTTTCTTTATTTCTTTTGCTCTTTCTTTATCAATATAAATATCCAGATCTTGTTGTCCTAATATCTTATTAAACTCAAAATATCTTGGTTCTGAAATATAATTTGTTGGAATTGCAATATGCTCCCCTTTTTTTAATTCATCTGCTCTTTTTTGTTTAACTTCTCCCTTATCAAGGATGAAAAATGGATGTTCAGGGGTTGTTTTTATATTGAAATTATTACCATTATCAAGCTGAACCTCAACAAGTTCTTTCCCTTTTAATTTCCAAATACAAGATACTCTCTTTTTCTCTATTCTTAATGTCTTTGTGTTCATTGATGGAACATAAATTTCATTCTCAAGAGGAACAATAAATCCATCTTCTAATTTAAACTCACCTTTTTCTTTGTAAATGTTATAAAGTTTTTCTGCATTAATTGTTTGGCCATCCCAAAGAAGGATGCTGCTATCTTTATGTACACATTTTCCATTTCCAAACAGGCCAACAAGCATTATCTTGAAAGGCTTTTTCTCAATATTTATCTTATAGCCTTCCCCCCCTAAAAAATTAGTAAGCTCTTCATAAACAACATTCATAAGATATTCTTTTTTAGTCAATGCAGGCGGTATCTCTTCTTTCAAAACTCTTGTCTTTATTTTTTGAGATAATTCCATCACTAATCTGACATTCACATCACTATGCAATAAAGCTCTTTGTAAGTCCTTGATTAATTCATTCACCAGCTTTTCATCAATAAACACAGCTGAAGCTATCTTAGATAAAGTGTTTTTCAGTGAATCTCCAAGTTTTTCAAGCACCATTTTATTAGCTATATCTCTAATAATATATATAATTAATTGAATAATAGAAACCCTAACTCTTTATAAAGGTTTATGTTAAATGAGTCTGGGTTTAAGTTCGGGCTTTTAGATATTAATATTATAAATCACAAACCAAGCTAACGCTTGGAAATCCCAAATCCCAAAAAAACCAAATCCCAACAAAACAAATCCCAACAAAACAAATCCAAAATCCCAACAAAAAACAAATCCCAAAAAGAATATAGAGCGTAGTTCCTTTTTGGAGTTTGGGATTTGGAGTTTGGGATTTGGAGTTTGGGATTTGGAATTTGGAATTTGGGATTTGGGATTTGGAGTTTGGAGTTTGGGATTTGGAGTTTGGGATTTGGAATTTGGGATTTGGAATTTAAATTAATATCCCCCACGGCCCGAACTTTGCCTCAGATTGTGTTAAATGCTGCTTACCATTGTTTTCAACTTTCCATAAACATGTTCCATCAACGGCTTTAAATTAATAATATCTTCCTCATTATATTGAACAAGCAAATCTAAATATTCCTTATCTCCTGAAGCTTTGTATGCTCTCCATAATTGGATAGCTTGATCACCACCAACAGCTTTCAGATGATCTGGTCTAAATATTCCAATTTGTTCTTCTATGCTTTTAAGGCCACCAACAAGATTAACTTTTCTGCATGCATGCCTAAGATCAATATGAGCAATATCAGGAATACAATTAGGATAATATCTGTTGATGCAAGGTAAATCAAAGCTGGAGCCATTGAAAGTCACAAGCAATTTATATTTGCTCAATTCTTCCTTTAGGACTTTCATATTAAGGTTTATATCTTTCACCATGATTTTAGTATCTTTACCATCATACAGGCCAATCACAGTGATATATCCATTATAGCCAACAGTCTCAATATCTAAAAAACAGCAGTCATCTTTAAAACAATCATATAACCGCCAAGCTTCAACATTAGGCATATTATTATAGAAATAATATGAATTCTCCAGCTGCAGATGTTTTTTAGCCTTTTCCAGCTTTAAATCATAAAAGCTTTTCCTTGCTCTTGTTATCCCATCAACATTTTTAGTATCAATAAAGCTCTGCCAGCTATTGATGCCTTGTCCCCATATTTTCTGCTCCCCTTTTTCAGTAATCCTTGGCAAGAAGATAAAAGATTTCCTTATCATTGCTAATTTCAAGAAAGAGGTTGTTTAAAAAGTTAATTATCTTGTGTTAAAAAAGTAATAGCAGAATTTTCTAAAACTTCCAGTGAATCAATCAATTTAACAGAAGAATCAGTTCTATTGATTAATATAGGCAAATCTGTACAACCAAGAATAACTGCTTTTGCACCTTTATCTTTCATATTATTGATTATATTTAATATTTTACCCTTATCATCAGCCATTATACTGCAGTTGGTTATCCTTAAGATTATCATGCTCAGCTCAGATTGTTCATCTTCATCTGGTATTACAAGCTCAATGCCAAACTTGCGCAATTTTCTCTCATAAAGTTTCTCATTGATTGTTTTTGAAGTAGCTAAAATGCCAACTTTGTTTAAATCTATTTTATTACATTCTTTAGCAACTTCTTCAATCATGTTAATTATTGGAGCTTTTGAAATATTCTTTAATCTATCAATAAATAAGTGTATAGTGTTACAAGGGATTGCAATGAAATCAACATTTACTTTATTCAATCTTTTGACTGCATTTTCTAATAGCATAAAATGATTTGTTGAATTAGTATCTGAGATGAAGCTTCTTTCCAATTCAATTGAAACAGGCAGATTTTCCATAGTTATGTCTGGCTGAAAATTAGTTATTTCTCTAAATCTGTTATTCATATTAAGGCAGAATTTAGCGCTTGTTTCAGCTCCTAATCCTCCAACTATGCCTAATCTTTTTCCAAAATCTATTCTTATTTTCTGCCTATCATCAGTTTCGAGTTCTTTAGCTATCATATCAATCACAATAGCTGTAATACATATAATGACTATATATTTTACTGAATATTATTCGAAAAATAAACAAAAAACATATAAATAATTGAATAATATTCTAAAATTAGGTGAAAATATGAAAGATATCAAACCAAAACTAATCAGATTATTCAATGATGGCTATTGCACACCACAGATAGCAAGAATAGCTAAAAAACTAAAAGAGCCTTCAACAACAATACATTACAATATAAAAAAGCTTGAAAAAGAAGATGCAGTCAAGACATACAAAGCAGTTTTTAATTATCAAAAGATAGGATTGGGCTATTGCAGCTATGTCCTGATAAGGCTAAATCATGAGAATTATGGAGAATCTGAAAATATTGCAAAACAGCTTGCGAAATATCAAGAAGTAGAGAGCGTAGATATTGTAACAGGAGAATATGAAATATTGATTAAATTAAGATGCAAAGACAGCGATGATTATTACCAATTCATTCAAAACCTATTAAAAAAATATGGAATAGCAAAAGCATTCTCAATGAATTCTCTAAAACAGATAAAGACAGATTTTGTTAATGTTTAACTTACTCTTTACAATGCATTTTTTCAATTGTAAAGGGTAAAAACAATAATATGTATATATAAAGTTGTATATATAAAATCCCCTAAAAATGAATATTATTATATCCATACCAACAGATAAATTAATGGAACATTACTAAATATTGAAATTGTTCCAGTATGAAGCAATCATCTCTTCAGCTAAATAATTAGTCAGCACCTTATAATATTTCGGCTTTATATTTTTTAGATCTGCTTTGTCAGCACTGCTCATTGCTTTCAGATAATCATTTCTTCTTTTCTTTGAAACAATAAATGGGGGATAACCTTTTTTTATAAGGATATAATTCATAATCATCCTTCCAGTTCTTCCATTCCCATCTGAAAATGGATGTATCATCTCAAATTTATGATGAAATAAGCCAGCTAAGACTAAAGGATGAAGTTTATTTCTATTTTCTTTCAGCCATTTCATCAATAATCCCATATCTGTCTTAATATATTTGACAGGGCTTGCATTAAATCTTGACTTAAAGACTCTAATCTCATTATTCCTATAACCACGCCTAACATCAATCTTATCTAACAGCAGGTCATGGATATCAACAATTAATTTTTCATTTATCAAAGGCATTTCTTCTAAGAGCTTAAAGAATACTTTCTCTGTATTTTGCAGGTCATAGACTTCCCTAAGAGTCTTATCTTTAGGCAGAATATCTTCTTCAAGCAGTTTCTGCGCTTCTTCTAATGTTATTGTATTTCCTTCGATTGAAGTAGTATTATATGCAAAATCTATAAGAAAATGATTATATGTTTCACTAAGTGTTAATTTATCCTGTTTAAGGAAATGCTGAGAATAATGCAGCTTTATAGCTTCTATCTTGTTTAATTGTTCAGGTTTAATATACTCATTTTTTTTAAGTTTCTTCTCTTTGATCTTTTCAAGATAATAATCACTTTCAATGAATTTCCTTATATTATGATATCCTTTTCTAATCTCTTTCTGATATTTTTCTAATTGTTCTAGTTTTTTCTCAACTTCTGTTATATTGCTTCCTAAATAAGCAACATCATTTACAACTAGCTTGCCATCTACACGCTTTGATATCCTAAGATAATAATACACTTTCCCATTTATCTGTTTTTTGTATAGATAAGCCATAATCAAGAAATAAAGCATAACTTATATATAAATCTTACCCTTTACAATGCAATTTTTCAATTGTAAAGGGTAAAAACAATAATAATGAGATAATTATCAATTATAGCTTTGTTCTTGATAATTACTCCAATTCAAAATAAAGCCTTCTATTATTTTTTCCTTTATTATCACATTTCAGGAATTTTATCTTACCAACTTCTTTTGTAAATCTTACATGTGTTCCTGCATCAGCTTGTTTGTCAAAACAATCTGAATTATCATCTAATCCATCAGCAGATCCATTTCCTCCACTAATCTTAACAATCCTAATCTCTTTAATGCCTTCTGGCAGACCCTTTGCTAATTTACATAATGATTCATCTTTTTCTGCTTTTTCTCTGGTTATATCATAATTACTAACTTTTAAATCCTGTTCAACAATCTCATTAGCTTTTTCCAGCAGAACTTTCATTTTTTCAGGGTCATAATCTTCTAAATTATAGTCTACTCTGATTTTTTCTAAAGCAATTTGATTTCCAGTAATTTTTGCACCAGTTTCAGTATTAAAAATAGTGCTGACAATGTGCGCAGCTGTATGTGATCTCATCAGCTTATACCTTCTATCCCAGTCTAATTTACAAGCAACTTCATCTCCCTCTTTTAGATGCCAATCTTCTGATCCAGCATCAGCAGTTTCATTATTTACATCATTTTTTTCAGAACAGGGATAGTTTTCAGAACAAGGAGAGACTTCATGGCTGATTTCATCAGAAAATTTACCAACAAACACAACTCTAAACTTTTTACCATCTGATTTTCTCACAAGAAAACCTTCATCCCACGGCTGTCCTCCTCCATTTGGATAAAAAGCTGTCTTGTCTAAAGTTACAAAGAAATTACCTTTATCATTTTCCTTCACACTAATAATTTTCGCATTCCATTCTTTAAGATAGGAATCATTCAAATATAACAATTCTGTCATTTTATCACCTTGTTATTTTATGTATTTATTTATATTTTTATCTTCATCATTAGGTATTTTCTTGAGTTTTCGCCTATTTTGGATATAATATGCTATCAAAAAGACTAATAAGTAACTGAATACTGATAAGAATACTGCGGTAATAATCTCTCCAACAAGAAATCTTCTTGTAAAGTTATATATATTATCCAATATAACAATATTATATCTTACAACTGGTGCACTTCCAAATATTAAGCTTCCTATTTTATAGCTTAAGCCATCCAAAGGGATTGTAAATAAAGGATTCCAGAAAATTATAGAGCCAAATAAAGAGATTTTATTTATTTTTTCATAGATTAAAACAACTAATAACCCTAACAGGATGTTAAGCCCTGGTGTTGGCAGAATAGAAATAAATGTACCTACAGCAAATCCTAAGGCAATAGAATGAGGTGACTTTTTCAGTTTGATGACTTCATGAAAATGATGCATTAGTTTTTCCTTAAAAGATATTATCCTTTTTTTTATCATATTGAACCTGTTATATTATCATATTCTAACACTCATCAAAAAATTTACCTTAGCATCAATAATTATGCTCATCATAATCAATATCAACTTGTTTATTTTGATATTCTTCATAATGATCTTTGCATACTAATCTTCCACCCCATATCCTGGAAGCCTTTCTTATGCATTTTGATTCTTCACATTCAATAAATTCTTCAGTATTACTGTCAACAGGTCTCAGTTTTATAGATTTTAAATCAATAGAGAAACTGTATGCTATATGCTTAACAATATTATTAGTATTCATAATTGAATCATGATCAGATAATATGAAAAGCACAATTTTTCTGTGCCCGAAATATGTTGAAAAACTCAGGTGATAATCAGATGTTGCAATAAATCCTGAGTAACTGGGCTCTGCTTCTGTGCCACTTCTATTGACAAGTGAAGGCTTTGCTAAGAGCAAGGAATCAGTGACCAGATGAAACTCATTCAAAAAACCTAATAATTTTTTATCATTATTCAATAAATTAGTATCACAATTGTTTGCTTCTATTAATATAGGCTTATTATTCATTTTTATCACAAAATTATTTTATCATATTTTATCATAAAATTATTAATATAGATTATACATCATATATATTGTAAGTAATCAATTGCTATTTTTAAGTTTTCCTATAATTTCAGGCAAAAGATTTATATAACCCTAAATATGTAAACAATCTATGAACTTATCCAGCATAACAGGAGCAGCAATTGCAAAAGTAGTGCCTTATCTTGGCAATGGATATTTGAAACCATTCATTATCCTTGTGATAATAGTTTTAACTATACTGGCTGAAAGGATTGTCAGGATGCTTCTCCATAAATCATTTGAAAAATCATCTAAGATAATCAAGGTTGATCATACTCAATATACAGTATTAAAGCATGTAATCAGTGCATTAATCTATATGATAGGAGTAGGTGTTGCAATATTTATGATTCCTACATTAAAAACACTTTCTATATCATTATTTGCAGGTGCAGGTGTTGTCGCAGTGATTGTTGGTTTTGCATCACAAAAAGCATTTTCTAATATAGTAAGTGGGATATTCATAGCTATATTCAAGCCATTTAGAGTAGGAGATATAATTGAATTCAGCAATAAGAAAGGCACTGTTGAAGATATAACATTAAGGCATACAATCATAAGAAATTTTGAAAACAAGAGATATGTTGTTCCTAATTCAGTCATCAGTGAAGAAGTGATTGAAAACTTTCATCTGGGTGATGACAAGATATGCAGATTTGTTGATTTCAGCATAAGTTATGACTCAAATATAGATAAAGCAATGAAAATAATGAGAGAAGAAGCAATGAATCATCAATTATTTGTTGATAACAGGACAAAAGAAGAAAAAGAAAACAAAGAAAATGCAGTGAATGTAAGAGTAACAGGATTCAGTGATTCATCTGTAAACTTAAGAGCATGGGTATGGGCTAAAGATCCAAAAAATGCATATATACTTGGAACAGACCTGAATAAATCCATCAAAGAAAGATTTGATAAAGAAGGCATTGAGATACCATTCCCATACAGGACAATAGTATATAAGAAAGATATGCCACGAAGAAGATATAGATGATTTATTATTAAAAAGGCATTTATATTTATAAAAAATGATAGAAGTATTTTATTATGATAAAAGCCTTAAAACAGGCAGCTTGAAAGATATTTCTAATTTAAGAAACATAAAGGTTTGGGTCGATATAACAAATATTACAAAAGAAGATGCTGCAGCCATAAAAGATATGTTTGAGCTTCACTCATTGACAGTTGAAGATATGATAAATTCTAATACAAGGATTAAGGTTGAAGAGTTTCCAAACTATTTGTTTATGGTTATTTATGGAATTGAAAAAAAAGGCAAAAATATTGGCCTTGTTGAGATTGATTTGACAATAGGGGATAATTTCATAATAAGTAATCACAAAGCAAATATCAGCTCAATAGAACTGCTTAAAAAGAACAAAGATAAGATTGAGAATCTGTTTAAGAAAGGAAATGATTTCATATTGCACAAGATAATTGATGATGAGATTGATAATTATTTCCCCATCCTTGAGACAATAGATAATGAAATAGAAAATATCGAAGAGAAAGTATCTGCAAAACCAGACCAAAAAATATTGAAAGATATACTTTCTCTAAAAAGACAGATAATCACAATCAAAAAAGCAGCATTACCGCAGAGAGAAAAGATATCATTTCTTGCAAAAAACGACTATAGATACATATCTAAAAAATCCGTGCCTTATTTTCGTGACATATATGATCATGCAATAAGAGTTGCTGATGCTATAGACAATTATAGAGAAGCAGCAGGTAATACATTTGATGTCTATATGTCATCTGTATCAAACAGTATGAATGAAGTAATGAAAGTATTGAGCATATTTGCTACAATCGCACTTCCATTGTCAGTGATTTCAGGAATATATGGAACCAATTTCACAACACTGCCTGGTGCTAATTTTGCATATGGCTTTTGGGGCATGATTATTGGAATGTTAATTGTATGTATAGGGATGTTATATTTCTTCAGGAAAAGAAGATGGTTTTAGATGTTTATAGTATGTAAAAAGTCTCCTAATAAGGAATATTATTGCAGCCAGTTTTCATCATGGAAATCTTACAATTAAAATCATAAAGGAGCTCCATACCTTAATGTCTCACGACCTGTATTGTGATAAAAACAAACATAAGGCGGCA
>JBDRKY010000052.1:0-5732 GCA_043813525.1 Candidatus Woesearchaeota archaeon | reverse complement strand
AGAGAAGATTGCTTTAAAGACACATAATTCTGTCAAAGATACGATTACCAATACATTGCCTTATATCCAGATTATGATGCAGAATAACAAAGACAAGAAAAAAAAGCTTGCTGAATTCTTTGATCTGGATAAAGAAGAAGTAGTGTGGATGATTAAAAAGGTGTAAGTGGTAATGTGTGTGGTCAGTGGTAAGAAAATAAAAAGATGTTTGATTTTAAATATTATTGAAACTTGCTAATGCAATCGCAACATTTATATATTGTAAATTAATTTACATTAGGTATATATACCTACTATTATTCTTAAGTCTATATTAAAATATATGTATGTAATGTTAGAGATAATGATTAATAAGTAAGTGAGGGAAATAAAATGAGCGGAAATAATAGTAATATTGGAAGAGATAATGTTGTAAGAATACCAATGATGGGTTATCTGATAGAATCTACTGCTGATGGTAAATCTATTTATGCCTATATGCAAACTACATATAATGGCGGGGAAAATGGAACACAATTAGATGTTGTACATTCTCAATTCAACCCTACTGAACATTATAGTAAATGGGCAAGAGATACAGCAAGAGAATTAAATGCTGGTATGATGAGAAGAGATCAAGTAAGATATGATTCTGCATCTGGTCTTGATAATGTTGTTGAAATGAGGCCGCAATGTCAAAAAATATACAGACTAGAAAAAGCTGCTGTTGGTATAAGGTAACTGTTTTCTTTCTTTGATCTTATTGTTGGATTTGCAATTTCTTTTTCTACATCAAGTGTGTCAAACTGTAAAATTAAATCTTTGTCAAGATTAAGCTTTTTCTCTTCTATGAGATTTATTAACACAGTATTAAATAATCAAAACAACTAAAATATCTTTAACTTAACACCTTAACAACCTTATCAATAACAATATCTAATTCTTCATAACTTATTGTCAATGGCGGTAATAATCTCAACACAGTCGGGCCAGCAGGTAATGCCAATACACCTTCACTTATCAGCTTTTCAATGTATGGCCCAGATTTCTCTTTTAGTCCTATACCTATCATCAAACCTATTTGTCTTACTTCTCTGACTTTGCTTGATTTATCTTCTGTTTCTTCTGCTTGGCATATTGATTTTGATGCTGTCTTCATAACATCAAACTTTTTAGTAAAGTTTTCTAAAAAATATCTTCCTTTTTTTTCAGCTTGTTTTGCAAGATTATTATCTAACATAAAATCTATTGCTGCGATTGAAGCTGCACATGCTAATGGATTCCCGCCAAAAGTAGTTCCATGCCTGCCTATAGGTACTTCAACTTTATCTGAACATAAAACAGCACCCATTGGTACTCCACCAGCAATTGATTTAGCTAAACATAATATATCTGGCTGTAAATTGAAATGATTTGATGCAAACATCTTTCCAGTTCTGCAAAAACCAGTCTGGACTTCATCAATTATCAGCAGGATATCTTTTTCATCACAAAGTTGTCTAACTTGTCTGAAATATTCTTCTTTTCCTATATTTACTCCACCTTCTCCTTGTACAACTTCTAAGATGATTGCTGCTGTCAGATTATTTCTGTTCTCATCACTATTTTCTTCTACTCTTTCTCTTAATTTTTCAATATTATTGAAAGGGACAAAACTAAATCCAGGGACTAATGGCTCGAAATCTTCCTTATATCTTGGATTAAATGTAGCGCTTAATGCACCCAATGTTCTTCCATGAAAGCTTCGCATTGCACATATGAATCTGATTTTATTAGGATTACCTAAATTACCATCTTTATCTTTTTTATTTTTAGCATTGAATCTAGCAAACTTTAGTGCAGCTTCAATCGCCTCTGTTCCTGTACTGCAAAGAAATCCTCTTGTCAAGCTTTCTGGCGCTATTCCTATCAGCTTCTCTAACAATAATGCTCTTTTATCATTATATAATACACCAGAACATGTGATCAATGTCTTTGCCTGTTCATTTATTGCATCTACAACTTTTTCATTACAATGCCCAAGATTAGCAGCACCATGCCCTGCGATACAATCAATATATTCATTTCCTTGGTCATCCCAAACTTTAGCATCTTTACCTCTTACAATAACTAAATCCCTTTTTGGGAAGACATCAAATTCATATTTTTGTTCTAATTCTTTGTAGTTCATTTTCTTTACCTTTTTATTATCATTAAAAACTCATTCAATAATTGTACCTTTTCCATTTAAAGCATCAGCTATTGGATGTTCTACTCTACCATCACTAATTATAACAGTATTAGCACCATCTTCAAATAGTTTTCTTAAGGCTAACATTTTTCTTTTCATCCTTCCTTCTACTTGCTCTTCTTTTTGTTTTAATTCCTGCTTTGACATCTTGCTGACTAATGTAGATGAATCATCTTTGTTCTCTAAAAATCCAGGTGCTTCAATCAGCTGGATTATTTTATCTGCCTGAAATGCATTTTGCAGCACATTGATTATATCATCATTCTCTGAGTTGATTGCAAAATTATTCTCATCAATGATTGGAATACACAAAACAGGTGTGTAACCATTGTCTAACAAAAGCTGAAGCAGCTGCTTGTTTATTTCTTTTGGTTTGCCAGATAAATCTCTAAGCAGCATTAATTTATCTCCATGTTCTGTCTTAATCTTTGTTTTAATGCCTGTGTTTCTCCTTCCTTTGATTGTTTTACCATCTAATCCTGACAAACCAACAGCATTAATACCATTTTGCTGGCAAAGCTCGACAATTCTTTTATTCCTTAGGCCTGCATAAGCCATCATCTGAATGTCTATTAATTTTTCATCTGAAAAAACACTTGAGTAGCCGGACACAGATGTAACTGTTTTTTTTTTTCAATACCTAAATCTCTAGCTAATTCATCTCTTGCAGCATTTGCTCCATGTACTATGATGAATTGTTCATTTTTTTTATTTAATTCAGCTAAATCTTCAATTACACCTTTAATATTAATCCCAGCTCCTCCGCCTATTTTTACTATTATCATTTTATAAAATTACTTTTATTATGTTATTTTCTATTTTCTCCCAATTTTTTTCACCAACAAAATGATCAGAGCACACAAAGTAAATATTCTCATCTTTTTTGTCATACATTGTAAAATAATCAGGCTGCTCACCAAAATTTGAAGCAATAAATATCTGGTTTGTTTCCTTCTCGACAATAATCATATTCATGGCTTTAATATATTTTGATCTATTTTTGATTATCTCTACTGCTTTATTCAATACATCTAACATTTCTCTCTTATTGTCATTATTATCTTTTCCATTATCTCTTAATCTTCTGATGAAATTAAATATTTTTTCAGCTCCTATTCTACCATTCACATTTAATCTTACTCCATGCAACTCTCCATTAAATATGAAAATGTATCTGTCATCTTCAAAAGGCATATTGTTCTCAATAACAATACCTTCATCTTTAAATGCACTTCTTGCATGTGCTATCAATAATGTAGTATTATCATTATTAGAACCAAAATGTTCTAAATCATCTTCCCAAATCGGTTTAATGCTCTTGTAAGTTTTCCATTCTTTTTCCCCTGTTGTTTTATCATACAATAAATACGAATAACCCCATCCATGACCTTGATACTCTTTACTGTTCTTTGCAATATTAGCAAAGCTAAGTAAATGATTTTTAATTTCAAATTCTTTATTTGACCTTACTGTTAGTAATCTGCACATTTTATTTTGTTATTGGTTTGACGTTGTTCGTTCGTTGTATATTTGCAGTTTCAACTAACTACAAACGACTGACGAATAACGCTCATCATCATATCGGATGCAATCCTGTAAACGTCAAACCAGCAGTCTCATCAAATCCATAAGCAATATTCATTGCATGAACTGCTTGTCCTGCTGCACCTTTCATCAAATTATCTATTGCACCAATCACAACTAATCTTCTTGTCTTTTCATCAAACTCAAAGCCAATGTCGCAAAAATTGCTGCCTGACAATATTTTTGGCTCTGGATACCTGTAATTGCCTGATCTTTCTTTGACTATTCTAATAAAAGGCTCTTCACCATATTCTTTTCTGTAAGTTTTCCATACATCCAGCTCTGTCAAACCTTTTTTCAGGAAAACATGAGCAGTCAATAAAATGCCGCGAACCATATCTATTGAAGTTGCTGAAAAGTTGATTGTAAATTCTGCTCTGTTATTATTATTATTATTATTATTATTATTATCATCTACATATCTGCCTAATTCCTGTATCATCTCTGCAGTATGCCTGTGTCTTGTTGGGCTGTATGAACGTACACAACCACTTCTGATTGGATGATGGGAAGCATCATTTGCTTTATTGCCGCCTTCTGATGAGCCGCATTTTGCTTCTGCAATGACTGGCTTTGATAAATCTACTAATCCATTCTTAAATAATGGCCATAAAGGCAATATTGCTGCAGTAGCATTGCATCCAGCACTGCTGATCAAATTAGCATTCTTCATCTCTTCTCTATGCAATTCTACAATACCATAAACAAATTCATTCAATAAGTCTGGTCTTGGATGTTCTAAATTATACCATGTTTTATAATCTTTAGCTGTTTTTAATCTGAAATCTCCTGATAAATCTATTATTTTTCCAGCTTTTTCTCTGAACAGATCAATCTGACGCATTAATTTGTCATGCGGAAGAGCTGCAAATATCAGATCAACTTCTTCCAGATCATTTATGCTGCTGAATCTCAATGTAGTTTGTTTTCTAAGATTAGGATGTACAAGTGTGGCTGGTTTTCCAGCAAACCTTTCTGAAGTGACCTGATAAACCTCTACATTAGGATGCTGTAACAATAATCTTAACAATTCTCCGCCTGCAAAACCACTTGCTCCAACAATGCTGACTTTCATTCTTATTTCTCCATTATTTTGTTATTTTTTTTAGCTTATATTGGATTTTTACCTTCTTTACCAACCTTAATCACATAATCAACAATCTTTGCTGGAATGTCAACTCCAGTTGTGCTTATGCTGTTCTTGAATTCCATTGTATAATTCACTTCATTCACACTTAAACTTATGTTTCCATTTTCATCTTCAGCTTCAAACAGATCAATAGCTACAATGCCGCCGCCGACTGCTTTGGCTGCATCAACAGATATCTTTGCAATTTCTGATGTTACAGGACAATTCTCTGCTATGCCACCTCTTGCTGTGTTTGTTATCCAATGTTTAGATGTTCTATAAATAGCTGCGATGCATTCATTGTTTACAACAAAACTTCTTATGTCTCTTCCTTGTTTCTTATCGATATATTCCTGTATGTAAAATATTGAATGATGATAACTCCCTAATACTTGCTTATGCTCAAGGATTGCTTCTGCTGATTCACGATCATTTATCTTTGCAATCAATCTTCCCCATGAGCCTACAGCAGGCTTCACAACACATGGATATCCTAATCTTTCCATTGCTTCAATTGCTGATTCTGGTGTAAAGGCAATGAAACATCTTGGTGTTGGCACCCCTGCTTTAATCAAAGCTGCTGTTGTCAGGAATTTACTGCCGCAGACATCTGCCACATTATATGTATTGACAGTCCTTATTCCATGATCATTGAATATCTTTAATGCGTATAATGCTCTTGAATGATTTATGCATCTTTCAACGATAACATCATAATCAAAATTATTCTTATGAAGATCAAAATTTAATGTCCTGTCATCTATCATGATTAATTCTACATCTTCTCTTTTTATGAACTCATCTATAAGG